>CALMMQ010000026.1 GCA_937868725.1 uncultured Pleomorphomonas sp. | reverse complement strand
TTGGCACCGAACCCGGCGGCTCTCAGCGAGAAGCTGCGCCGCGTCCGGCTGGACAGCCTGCGCTACTACTACCTCGGTGCCAACTGGCAGCGCCGCATCGAGCATGTCGGCGCCAAGCCGGCCGTCGACCTTGGCGGTACGCTGATCGTCTGACGAACCACCGCAGCCCGGCGCGAACCCCAAGCAGCGCTGCAAAACCCGGGGGGTCCGCACCGCTGCCAGCTCATTGATATCGTGAATGAGGCTCGCGGTCATCCGGCCGCCACCGCGGGCGCGACCATCCGATCGCACCGCCGTTCGCGCCACAGAGCCACTTTCGAAAGAGGAAACAGTGCGGTATTGCAAGACGGTCGCCCCTCACGCAGGGGCGTGGATCGAAACTGCAACAAGACGTCCTTGTCGATGAAGCTAACAGGTCGCCCCTCACGCAGGGGCGTGGATCGAAACGCCGCCTGAGTATGAGCGGCGCGGTACTCCGGGTCGTCGCCCCTCACGCAGGGGCGTGGATCGAAACCCCTTCAGGAACGCGTTGCCGGCGCGATGCGGCGACTATCTTTGATGCCGCACCTGGTTGGCCGTCGCCGGTTCGGTGCCGGCGCCCGGCGCGATGTCTTTTTTGCCCAAGCGACTTTTTTTGTTGAAAGTCTTCGCCGTTGGCGGCGGTATTGGAATGATCGTTCTTCTCTTGCCAAATCGAACGATGGCACTATGGCAACAGGCTGAGCGGGGGCGTGTGCCCCGGCAACCCCCAACAGGCGCCCGATGGGCGAAGACCGTCGCTGCGGCCGTTGACCCGGCCAATGCCAGGCGGCACTTCCCCGAACAAGGCAGACGCGACAATGGCTTTCGCCCAAACCGCCCTCGACACCGCCCCCTACGCGGTCAGCCTCGAAGGCATCCGCAAGTCCTACGAGGGGCGCGAAGTGCTGAGCGGCCTCACGCTGGCCGTGCGCCCGGGCGAGTTCCTGGCCATCGTCGGCGCCAGCGGCAGCGGCAAGACCACGGTGATGCGCATCATCGGCGGCTTCGAGGCCCCCGACGCCGGGCGCGTGTCGATCGCCGGCGAAGACGTGACGGCGCTGCCGGCCGAACGGCGGCACGTCAACACCGTGTTCCAGTCCTATGCCCTGTTCCCCCATCTCAACGTGCTCGACAACGTCGCCTACGGCCCGCGCATGCAGGGCGCGTCGCGCTCGGCGCGCTACGCCAAGGCGCGGCAGCTGCTCGACCTCGTCCACCTGCCGGACGCGGCGTTGCTCAGGCCGCACGAGCTGTCCGGCGGCATGCAGCAGCGCGTCGCCCTGGCGCGGGCGCTGGCCAACGAGCCGGCCGTGCTACTGCTCGACGAACCACTCGGTGCCCTCGACCGCAAGCTGCGCGACGAAATGCAGCGCGAACTCCGCCGCGTCCAGAGCGAACTCGGCGCCACCTTCATCTACGTCACCCACGACCAGGACGAAGCCTTCGGCATGGCCGACCGACTGGCCGTCATGCGCGAAGGCCGCTTCGAACAGCTCGGCACGCCGGCCAACGTCTACGATGCACCGGCCAACGCCTGGGTCGCCCTGTTCCTCGGCAGCGCCAACACCTTCCGCGCCCGCCTCGACCGTCGCGGCCAGCCGGCGGCGCTGACGGCCGATTTCGGGGCCATCGCCGCCGGCTACGTGGCGACCGAGGTCGGCGACGGCGACCGGGCGCTGGTGGTCATCCGCCCCGAGGCGACGACGTTCGAGCCGGCCTTGCCCGGCGCCGCGCCCGGCCCCAACCGCGTCCCGGCCCGGCTGGTCGACAGCGTCGCCATCGGTCCATCGATCCGTCGGCGCGCCGTCACCGCTGGCGGCCAAGCCTTCGAGGCCATCGCCCAACGTGGCGAGACCGTCGCCCAACTCGAACAGGGCGCCGCCGTCACCGTCAGCTTTCCACCGGCCGCCGTCCGTGCCTATGGTGACGAGCCCACGGCCTGACCTCCCGACAAGCCACTGCTCAAACGAGGATATCGTCCATGACCGACAACAGCTTCTCTTCGGCCGCGCCCCTCAGCCGGCGTTCCGTGCTCGGCCTGCTCGGTGCCGTCCCCGCCGCCGCGGCCTTCGCCGGCGCCACGGTCTCGGCCACCGGCCGCGCCCGCGCCGCCACGGCCGGCCAGCTCAACATCTACAGCTGGCCCGACTATTTCTCGGCCGATACGCTGGCCGCCTACGCCAAGAAGACCGGCGTGACGCCCAACGTCACCACCTACGATTCCAATGAGACGGCCTTCGCCAAGCTTAACAGCCCGGCCGGCGCCGGCTTCGACATCGTCATCCCGTCGTCGAGCTGGATCAAGCAGCTGGCCGACAAGGGGCTCTTGGCCGAGCTCGACCATTCGCGGCTGAACCTCGCCTCCCTCGATCAGGACCTGCTCGACCGCGACTACGACCCGGGCAACAAGTACTCGATCCCCAAGGACTGGGGCCTGCTCGGCGTCGTCTACGATCCCGAAGCGGTCGGCGGCGAAATCAAGACCTGGGACGATTTCTTCAAGGCCGGCGAAAGGCCGGGCGTTTCGGGCAAGGTGCGGCTGTCGGACTCGGGCTGGGAAACCGTCGGCCCGGCGCTGTGGCTCGAGGGCAAGAACTGGAACACCGCCACCGCCGAAGAGATCAAGGCGGCGGCCGAGCGCGTCAAGGCGTTTGCCAAGCACGTCAAGTCGTTCTCCAGCCTCGATCCCAACACGGTGGCCAACGGCTCCATCGTGCTGGCCGAAACCAACCAGGGCACGGCCCGCGCCGCCATCACCCTCAACCCCAAGCTCAAGTGGGCGGTGCCCGGTCCATTCAGCGAGCTGTGGGTCGACAACTACGCCATCGTCAAATCGGCGCCCAACATCGATCAGGCCTACGACTTCCTGTCCTTCGTGCTGCAGCCCGACATCCAGTTGCTGGAGACCAAGTACATCGGCTTCCCGGCCGCCCTCGCCGGTCTGCGCGACAAGATCGGCGCCGACACGCCCAACGCCGACCTGATCTTCGGCGGCAAGGATCTCGACTTCAAGAAGCTGACGTCCTTCGTGGTCAATCCGGCCACCATCGACGCCTATCTTCAGGCCCAGAACGAAATCCAGGCGGCGGCTGGCTGACGTGTCAGCGGCAATCGGGCGTCAGAATCAGTCCACAGGGTCCGGCGGCGGCGGCAGCTCCGCCGCCAGTCTTGCCGCGTCGGTTCTCAAGGTGCGCGCCGCCGACCACCTGCTGGCGGCCGTGCCGACGCTGTGGCTGACGCTGTTCTTCCTGGCGCCGCTCGCCGTCACCGTCGTCTATTCGTTCGGTCGCTCGACCTTCGGCGGCGTGACGCTGGGCTTCAGCCTCGACAACTACCGCACGGCGCTCTCCGGCTTCTATGGCGCCACGCTGTTGCGGACGGTGCTGTTCGCCGTCGCCGCCTCGGTGCTGTGCATCGTCACCGCCTATCCCGTGGCCTATTTCCTGGCCCGGCGCACGAAGAAGCGGCGCACGCTGGCCATCGGGCTGATCCTGGTGCCGTATTTCTCGAGTTTCCTCATCCGCGTTATGGCGCTGCACATGCTGCTGTCGCGTGGCGGCTTCGTCGAAGCCGCCCTCAACAGCCTCGCCCTCCACTCTGGCCCGCTCGACATTCTCGACAGCCAGACGGCGGTATTCATCGGCATCGTCTACGCCTACCTGCCGATCACCATCGTCCCGCTGTTCGTGGTGCTGGAACGCATCCCACCGCCGCTCCTGGAGGCCAGCCGCGATCTCGGCGCCTCGCGCCTCGGCACCTTCCTGCACGTGACGCTGCCGCTGAGCCGCCCCGGCCTCGCCACGGCGGCGCTGCTGACGGCCGTGCCGATGCTGGGCGAAATGGTCATCCCCAAGCTGCTCGGCGGCAGTCGCGGCGTGCTGATGGGTCAGGCCCTGTCGGCGCAATACCTGCAATCGCAGAACTACCCGCTCGGCTCGGCCATGGCGGTGCTGATCCTGATCATCATCGCCGCCATCGTCACGGCGCTGGCGCGACTGACCAAGGGTTTCGCCGAGGTGGGCACATGAGCCGGGCCCGTGGTTTCCGCCGCACTGTCGCAGAGCGCTGCACCGACTGGGGCCTGTCGGGCTGGTTCGTCCTGGCCGTCGCCTTCCTCTACGGACCGATCATCGCCGCCATCGTCTACGCTTTCAATCTCGGCGTGGTGAACAAGCAGACGGCGGTGATCACCGGCTGGACGGTGCAATGGTTCGCCGCAGCCTGGAACGATCTGTCGCTGCGCCGCGCCGTCGAGGCCAGCCTCGTGGTGTCGTTCTGGGCGGCGCTGATCTCGGTGCTGATCGGCTCGGCCCTCGGCTATGCCATGGTGCGTCACCCCACCCTCTGGGTGCGGCGCGGCCTGTCGGGCCTCACCTACACGCTGCTCATCGTGCCGGAAACGGTCATCGGCGTATCGTTGCTGCTGACCTTTGCCGTCACCGGCGTACCGCTCAGCACGGCGAGCCTCATCGCCGGCATCACGCCCATGGCCATCGCCGTGGTGGCGCTGATCGTGCGGGCGCGCGTGCTGACGCTCGACCGGCGGGTCGAGGAGGCCGCCGCCGACCTCGGCAGCAGCCGCTTCAACACCATCCGCTTCATCATCCTGCCGCAGATTCTGCCGGCCGTCGTCGCCGGTGGCGTCATGGCCTACACGTTCTCGTTCGACAACCTCGTCGTCTCCGCCTTCCTGACGACGCCGCAGATCAATACCCTGCCGGTCTATCTTTACGGCAGCCTGCAATACGGGCCGTCGCCGGCCGTCTACGCCGCCGCCGCCGTCGTCTTCGTGGCCACACTGGCGATGGTCGGCCTCGCCGCCCTCGTCTTCCGCCTGGCGCGCCGCCCGCCCGTCGCCTTTCCATCCGAAGAGACCTGAGCCATGCCGCTCCATTCGTCCCTGCTCGCCCCGCCGCCCTTCCCGGCCGATGGCTACGCCGCGTTGGCCGATCGGCTTGCCCGCCTGCTCGGCACAGCGTCCGACGTGCTGCTGCTGCAGGGGGAAGCGGTGCTCGCCCTCGAAGCCATCGCCACCAGCCTCGCCCGCCCCGGCCTTCGCGCCCTCAACGTCGTCACCAGCCCCTACGGCCAGAATTTCGGCGCCTGGCTGCGCCGGGGCGGCGCCAGCGTCACCGACGTCGTCGCGCCGCCGGGCCAGCCGATCACCGTCGATGCCGTGCGGCGAGCTCTCGACGCCGCGCCGGCCGTCGACGTCCTGGCCGTCGTCCATGGTGAAGCGGCCAACGGCGCCCTCAACCCGCTGACCGCCATCGCCGCGCTGGCCAAGGCGCGTGGCGCGCTGCTGGTGGTCGACGCCGTCGCCTCTTTCGGCGCCCATGCCCTGCCGGTCGATGAACTGGGGCTCGATATCGTCGCCATCGGGCCGCAGAAGGCACTGGCCGGCCCCGCCGGCGTATCGGCGGTGGCTGTCAGCGCCCGCGCCTGGTCGGTGCTCGCCGCCGCGCCACGCACGGCGCCATCGCTGCTGTCGCTGCTCGATCTCAAGGACAACTGGCTCGACCGTGGCCGTGGCGCCTTGCCGGGAACGCCCTCGACCATCGAGTTTCTGGCGCTCGCCGCGGCGCTCGACCGGGTCGAGGCGATCGGCCTTCCGACGCTGATCGACCATCACACCAGGGCCGCCCGTGCCACCCGCGCCGGCCTCAGAGCCCTCGGCGTGCCACTCTGGATCGACGACGATGACGCCGCCTCGGCCCTGGTCACTTCCCTCCGCCTGCCCGCAGGTGTTACCGACACGGCGCTGATCGCCTCTGCCGCGACGTTTGGCGCGCCGCTCGCACCCGGCCATGGCGAGGTCGCCGGCCGCCTTGTCCGGCTCGACCACACCGGTCTCCGTGCCGCCTGTCCGGCGGTGCTGGCCAACGTCGTCGGCCTTGGCGCCGCCTTGCAGCAGCTCGGCGTTGCCGTTGATATCGGCGCCGCGGCCGAGGCCATCGTCCGGAGCTATGGCGCACGGGCGTAATGCCTGCCGCCGCCAAAGAAGGATTTCCGCATGTTCTCGCTCGCCGCCGCGCAAACCTTCATGACCGCCGAAGGCATCGATGCCTGGCTGCTCTACGACTATCGTGGCGGCAACCCGCTGTTCTGGACGCTCATCGGCGACAGCAAGGCACCGACGCGGCGCGCCTTTCTCATTGTGCCCGGGCGCGGCGAGCCGGTACTGCTCATCCATACCATCGACCAGATGTTCTTCATCGACGTCGCCCTGCCCAAGCGCGTCTACCGCAGCTGGGAAGAGATGCGGGCGCTGGTCGCCGCGCTGCTCGGCGCGGCAAGACGCGTCGCCGTCGACTATTCGCCCGACGGCGCCGTGCCGACGGCCTCGTTCATCGACGGCGGCACCCTCGAATGGCTGCGCGGCGGCGGCTACGACCTCGTGCCCTCGGCCGACCTGTTCCAGGCGAGCGCCACCGCCTGGGACGACGCCGCCATCGCCTCGCATCAGTCGGCCTCGGCCCTTGTCGCCGCCATCAAGGACGGCGCCTTCGATCTGGTGCGCCGGGCCATCGCCGGCGGTGCTCGCATCGACGAGTACGACGTCCAGCGCTACATCGTCGGCGAGTTCGAGCGGCTGGGGCTCGAAACCGAAGGCGAACCGGTGGTGCAGGTCAACGGCCACTCCGGCACGCCGCACTATGAGCCGCGCCGGGGCACGGCGGCGGCCATCGGCCCCGGCGACTGGCTGCTCATCGACTTCTGGGCCCGCCATCCCGGCGAACGCAACGTCTACGCCGACATCGCCTGGGGCGCCTACGCCGGCGCCGACATCCCACCCCGGCTGCAAGCGGTGTTCGACATCGTCCGACGCGCCCGCGACGGAGCGCTCGCCGCCATCCGCCAGGCCTGGGCGGAAGGGCGCGTCCTCGAAGGCTGGCAGGTCGACGACGTGGCGCGCGGCATCATCAAAGCCGCCGGCTATGGCGACGGCTTCCACCATCGCACCGGCCACAGCATGGGGCCGGGCCAGCGCCTGCACGCCCTCGGTGTCAACCTTGACAATCTCGAGACGCACGACACCCGCCGCATCCTGCCGCGCACCGGCTTTTCCATCGAACCGGGCATCTACCTGCCGGAGTTCGGCGTCCGTCTCGAAATCAACGTCTACCTCGATCCCGAGCGCGGCCCCTGCGTGACGACACCCATCCAGGACGAGATCGTCCGGCTGGCCTGACGGTTCGGAACGCACCGGCTGCCGACTTGACCGCGATGGCGGGCAAGCCTCTCCCGAAGCCTTGAACGTCCTCGCCGCTCTACCCGTTTTCCGACGTACAGATTGAACGGATTTGGGAAAAGCTTCCGTTGATCTGAAATCGACCGGGCGGGTACTGGTACTACCCCTGTCTTGGCCGTGGCGGTGGATCATATGCGCTCCGATCCACCGCGCTTAACCCGCCAGCCGCCACGCTGGCGGGCTTTTTCGCACCAACACGGGCAAAAGAGGCATTGAAGGTCACTGAAACTTCCGCTTCTTGAAGGCCACAACATCTTGCGAAGTCAGCTTGAACCATTCGCCATTCGCCCGGCGATCCGCAAAACGGCGGTGCCAATAGGCTTCAATGCCGGGCGGATCATCGGTACGGATCGTGTGGAACAATTCCGCCTTATCGGGCAAAGCAATAGTGATTTGCTTGAAACGCCTCTCCGCGTCATCGCTACGACCGACTTTGTAGAAGTCGCCGGATTTTATGAGATAGACGAAACCTTCATCTGTCTTCGACGAGGGGCGCGGCATTTCTGGCGTAGAACTGACCGCAGGAAGCATCGGCGCAATGTCTGCATACCTAGTGTCTTCCGACGCGCGCTTCATTAAAGCTGCAACAAGATCGTCGCGTCGTCCGAAGTGCCGCTTTATCGTATTGTCCGGTGGAACGTCAGGATTTGACTGCCGATAGATCTTGAGTTCGTCACGTGTCGGCAGTCTGCCGAAATGTCGGATACCCGCAATAACGCCATTCAACACATCGTCGGGATCAAGCTTACCCGTCCAATCATTCGGCTTGAAGCCCGCTTCGGTTAAGGCGTCGCCCCATCGCGCCCAATACCGGCCGCGCCATTGATGTTCAGCAATCGCCGTCTCTTTGGCGAATAACTTCTGCCCCGGTGCTTGCCCACCATTCGCCGAAGCTAACCGTCGAATCTCTTGAAGAATGAAATCACGCATTCTTGCAACATAGACGACTCGCAAGGCGGACGAAATACCCGTCAAACCGCCCGTATCGTTGCACAATTGTTGAAGTCTGATCCGCCAAGTGTGGGCACATTATCCCATTTCGACCACCTGATTTCCGGCAGTAGATCGTTAGTAGCTTTTTCGAAATCAGAAATTCATCAATAAAATCGACAGGTAATGGCGGAAGGGGTGGGATTCGAACCCACGGATGCTTGCACATCGGCGGTTTTCAAGACCGCTGCAATCGACCACTCTGCCACCCTTCCGGCAGCGCTCCGGATCAGGCCCGACCAGCCGATCCGACGCGCGCGGCGACGGCGCGCACCATGTCCGAGCTATCCGCCGATTGCAAGATGGCGCCCCGGTCCGGCAACAACAAATTCGGCGAATGCGGCTATCCGTTTGCAAGCATCCTTCGAGCCGCTTGCGACGGTCTGATCGATAAGCGGCGGCTTGAGCTTTTGCAGCCGAAAGCAACTTCCCCTCGGCTTGACGATGCCGTCAGGCAGCAAGCGCCCTAAACGCGCGTCTTGAGCAGGCGCGCCTTTTCCCGATTCCAGTCGCGCTCCTTGGAGGCCTCGCGCTTGTCATGCAGCTTCTTGCCCTCGGCCACCGAAATCTCGCACTTGGCCATGCCGCGCTCGTTGAAATAGATGCGCAGCGGCACGATGGTCATGCCCTGGCGCTGGACAGAGGCGATCAGCCGGTCGATCTGCCGCCGATGCAGCAGCAGCTTGCGCGGCCGGCGCATCTCGTGGTTGAAGCGATTGGCCTGCAGGTATTCGGGAATGTTGGAGTTGATGAGGAAGACGTCGCTGCCCTGGATGCCGACGTAGGCTTCCGACAGGTTGACGCGCCCCTGCCTGAGGCTCTTGACCTCGGTGCCGTGCAGCATGATGCCGGCTTCGATCTTCTCGCCAAGCGCATAGTGGAAGCGGGCCGACCGGTTGTCGGCGACCACTTTGTGCAAGGGATCCTTGTTCTTTTTCCTGGGCGCCATCGATCAGCTCGAAAATCGGCGCCCGAGCCACCGTAGCGGCCCGGGCGCGGTATCAGGGTCTACTGTGCCGTCAGTCCAGCAGGCCAGCGTGCTGCATGGCCTTGCGGACCATGGCTTCCGTACCCGTGGCGACCGGCACCAGCGGCAGGCGCAACTCGTTCTGCATCTTGCCGATCAGCGACAGCGCGTACTTGGCGCACTGCGGATTGGGCTCGATGAACAGCGCGTGATGCAGCGGGAACAGCTGGTCCTGGATGCTGAGCGCCGTGGCGAAGTCGCCGCGCATGCACGCCTCCTGGAAGGTAGCGCACAGCCGCGGCGCGACGTTGGCCGTCACCGAGATGCAACCATGGCCACCGTGAGCCATGAAGGCCAGCGCCGTGCCATCCTCACCCGAAAGCTGGATGAAGCCCGGGCCCATGGCCTGGCGCTGGGCGCTGACGCGCTCGACCCGGCCGGTAGCATCCTTGACGCCGACGATGTTGCTGAGCTTGTTGAGCCGCGCCATCGTCTCCACCGACATGTCGATCACCGACCGGCCAGGGATGTTGTAGATGAAGATCGGAATGCCGACGGCATCGTTGATCGCCTTGAAGTGCTGGTAGAGCCCTTCCTGGTTCGGCTTGTTGTAATAGGGTGTCACCACCAGGAGCGCGCTGGCGCCCGCCTTCTCGGCGAACTGCGCCAGATCGATGGCCTCGGCCGTATTGTTCGAGCCGGCACCGGCGATGACCGGAACCCGGCCCGCGGCGACCCGGATGCAGGTCTCGACCACCCGTTTGTGCTCGTCATGGCTGAGCGTCGGGCTCTCGCCCGTGGTTCCCACCGGAACCAGGCCATGTGTTCCCTCCGCAATCTGCCAGTCGACAAAGGCCTCGAAAGCCTTGAAGTCAACGGCGCCATCGCGGAAGGGCGTAACGAGCGCTGTGATCGACCCCTTGAACATGATCCCTCTTCGTGATGCACTGAGACCGGCAAAGCCGCCGCCTCAGAGGCCGGACAATAAAGCGAGCGCGCCCTCAGGACAACTGGCGTGCGACCAAATCTGGAAAAATGCCACAAAGAGATGGCCGTCTCGAAACTGGACGACAATGCAAGCATTTCTCAACGACAAGGCGTCATATTGCGGTTAACGATTAATGTAGGGAGCGTGACCATGGTCCGGACGGCGACGCTTCTTGTTTCCTGCGCCTTTGCCTTCACCGCGATCTTCGCCGATCTGGCGGCGGCTGCGCCCGCCTCAGCCGGCGTCGAAATCACCGGCGCCCTGCCGGCCCTGTCGGACAGTACCGTCTCGACCCTCAAGTCGGCGCTCGACACCCTCGATTCCAAGAATCTCGCCGGCGCCCGCGCCATCGCCGCCACCCTGCCCGCCTTCGAGCGCGATCTGGTGGCGTGGATGGCCATCCGCCGTGGCATCGACGGCCTGACACCGACCGAGATCACCGATTTCGCCCGTCGCCACCCCACCTGGCCGTCGACCGAGCTGATGCGCCGACGCGCCGAACAGGCGCTCGCCAAGCTCAGCCTGACGCCGGACCAGACCATCGCCGCCTTCGCCGGCTCGCCGCCGTTGTCCGACGACGGCATCCTGGCACTGGCGCGCGCCCATCTGGCGCTCGGGCAGAAGGCCGAGGCTGCCGCCGCGCTCGACAAGTGGTGGCGTAACGAACCGCTCTCCCCCGAGCGCGACGCCGCCGTGATCACCGAGTTCGGCGGCGTGCTCAGCCCGGCCGCCCACAAGGCGCGCTTCCGGACGCTGATGTTCGCCGATCGCATCGCCCAGGCGAGCGCCCTCGCCAAGCTGTTCCCCGACGAGGGCTACGCCGCCCTCGCCCAGGCCCGCGCCGCCGTGCTGCGCGGCAGCTCGGACGCCGGCAACAAGCTCACCGCCGTTCCCAAGGCCGCCCAGGCCGATCCGCTCTACGCCTTCACCGTCGCCGAGTGGCACCGCCGCAACGACCGGCCGAACGAGGCGGCCAAGGCGATCCTCGCCCTCGAACCCCGCGCCACCGCCGATCACGCCGACGCCTGGTGGATCGAGCGCCGCATCGTCTCGCGCGATCTCGTCGAACGCGGCGACACCCGCCTCGCCTACAAGCTGGTCGCCAGCCAGTCGGGCGGCAACGCCGACACGCAGCAGGAAGCCAGTTTCCACGCCGGCTGGTACGCCCTGCGCTTCCTGAAGGATCCGGCCGCCGCCGTGCGCGCCTTTGGGGCGCTGCAGCAGGTCTCGGGCAAGCCGATCAGCCGAGCGCGCGCCGCCTATTGGCTGGGCCGCAGCTACGAACAGGCCGGCCGCACCGACGACGCCCGCCAATACTACCGCAGCGCCGCCGCCGACGAGTTCACCTATTACGGTCAGCTGGCCCGGGTCAAACTCGGCAATGCCACGCTCGGCCTGCCGCCGGCGCCCAAGCCGAGCGACGACGACCGCACGGCCTTCTCCCAGAACGAGTTGGTGCGCGCCATGGTCCTGCTCATCCAGGCCAACCACGCCTCCGACGCCGCGCTGCTGTTCCCCGAGCTGGCCAAGACCCTGCCCACCGGCGGCCAGGTGGCGCTGCTCGCCGCCTTGGCCGAGGACCGGAGCGATCACCGCACCGCCCTGCTGGTCGGCAAGCTCGCCGCCGATCGCGGCCTCGGGGCCGAGCGCCTTGCCTTCCCGCTGGAAGCCATCCCCGAAAGCGCCCGCCACCAGACGGCGGTGGAAACGGCCATGGTCTACGCCATCGCCCGCCAGGAAAGCGCCTTCGATCCGCGTGCCCGCAGCGCCGCCGGCGCCCTTGGCCTGTTGCAGCTCATTCCCTCGACGGCGGCGATCACCGCCAAGAGCATCGGCGTGTCGTTTTCCCGCGACCGCCTGACTGCCGATCCGGCCTACAACGCCGCCCTCGGCGCCGCTCATCTGCGCCAGCTGACCGACGAGTTCGGCGGCTCGTACATCCTGACGTTCGCCGCCTACAACGCCGGCAAGAGCCGGGTGCGCGAATGGATTCAGCGCTTCGGCGACCCGCGCGATCCGCGCGTCGACCCGGTCGACTGGGTCGAGAGCATCCCCTACGGCGAGACGCGCAACTACGTCCAGCGTGTCATCGAGAACCTGCAGGTCTACCGCGAACGTCTCGACGGCACCAAGCTGGCCATCGCCGACGACCTCAAACGCGGCGCCCAACGCTGAACAGGGGCGGAATTCCGCCTGAACACAACGCTCTCACGCGCTTTTGACAGCGCGTGCAACGGTGCGCACCAGCTTGATTATCGCAGGCAAAGGCCTGTTCTTGCGCGGCCATTACTGCCGATAGACACCGATTTCGGATCGACTTGCCGCCGCCCCGAGGCGAATCGGGCGGAACGGCGCCAAAATCATGGTTAACAACTTATTAATTTCTGCAGAAAAATTGGAATCCTGCCAACAGGATCGACTTTTTACTTAAGTACGGTAACGAGCGTAGTTTCATCGTTACCCGTTACTTGTCCACAACCTGATCATACCTTGGTATTATCGAGGACTTTTAAAGACATATTCCTGTTCCTCACCAGAAATTAGGATTTTTGCACCTATATAATCCTGTAGCAGGCCAATGCCTTGCCGGAGCTCGAACGCCCCAAGGGTTCGTCACCGGCGCCGCGGCGGCCAGGGTCGGTTGATCGGCAACCGGCAAACGAACACAGGAGGATGACATGACATGGACCGTCGCGATCATCGCCGCCGTGCTGGCGGTTGGTGTCGTCTCGTTCTGGGCTGTCGTCGCCGCCATGTCGCGCGCCCTGGCGCAGCAACTGGCCGATGAGCGGGAGTTGGCGAACATGACCCGTCCGCGCGCCGGCTCGGTCGTCGTTCGCTACGCACCGCCCCGTGCCGTTCGCAAGGCTTCGCGGCTGCGGCCGGCCTTCCGGATCGAACTGCGACATCTCAAGCTCGCTCATCGTTGACAGCCCGCCCGCAAGGGATTTCTGCGCCGATCGCTTTCCCAAGCGGTCGGCGTTTTTTTGTTTTCGCCGAGGGCGTCGCGGCCGATATTTGATCTGGCGCCCGCCGCCGATTAGACTACTGTTCCGCCATTCTGTTTTGACGAACCGGCGCCAGGGCAACGGACAGCCCCCTGCCCGGCAGGAGGAAGTCCATGGGTCCGCAGGTTGATCCCGTCGCCTCCGATCGCGACGTACCGGCCGAGGCCGATGTCGTCGTCATCGGCGGCGGCATCGTCGGCACCAGCGCCGCTCTCTATCTGGCCGAACGCGGCCTCAAGGTCGTTCTGGTCGAAAAGGGTCACATCGCCGGCGAGCAATCGAGCCGCAACTGGGGCTGGGTGCGCCAGGCCGATCGCGACCCGCGCGAGTTCGATCTCATCCGGGAAGCGCTCCGCCTCTGGCGCGAGTTCGGCGCTCACGGCGTCGGCGATACCGGCTTCAAGGAGACCGGCATCTTCTTCGCCGCCCACAGGAGCGAGGACATCGACGGCTACCGGGCCTGGGTCAAGCAGGCCGCCGCCAGCGGCATCGCTGCCGAGGTCATCGAGGGCGCCGCCGTGCGCGCCGTCATGACCGGCGACAGCGCCCCGCCGCCGGCTGGCCTGTGGTGCGCCAGCGATGGCCGCGCCGAGCCGCAGAAAGCCGCGTCGGCCATTGCGCTCGCCGCCCGCGCCAAGGGCGCGATCATCCTGACCGATTGCGCGGCCCGCGGTCTCGACACCGCCGCCGGTTCCGTCAAGGGCGTCGTCACCGAACGCGGCACCATCCGGACGGGCCGTGTCGTGCTCGCTGCCGGCGCCTGGTCGCGCCGCTTCCTCAAGGATATCGACGTCACACTGCCGCAGCTCAAGATGCGATCGACCGTGTCACGCACCGCCCCGCTGGCCGGGGCGCCGACGGCCGGCATCTGGGACGGCGTCATCGGCATCCGCCAGCGCGCCGATGGCGGCCTGACGCTGGCCAACGGCGTTGCCAACGTCGCGGCGCTGACGCCCGATCATTTCCGCTTCGGCTTCGACTTTCTGCCGGCGCTGCTGTCGGACTGGCGCAACGTGTCGCTCTCCATCGGCGGCCGCTTCTTTCAGGAGCTCGAGGACTGGCCGTCCCGCCCCTATGATCAGCCCTCTCCCTATGAAGCGACGCGCGTCCTCGATCCCCGACCCGACAAGCGCTTCCTCGACACCACGGTGGCCGAGCTCAAGCGGCGCTTCGCCGCCTTCGAAGACGTCCGCATCGTCCAGGCTTGGGCCGGCTACATCGACGTGCTGCCCGACGTCGTCCCGGTGATCTCCGAAGTCGACCGCTGCGCCGGCCTCGTCGTCGCCACCGGCTTCTCCGGCCACGGCTTCGGCATCGGACCGGGCGCCGGCTGGCTGGTGGCCGATCTCGTCACCGGCACGACGCCGTTCGTCGACGCCCACGACTTCCGTCTCGGCCGCTTCTCCGACGGCTCCAACCCCAGGCCGATGTCGCGGCTTTGAGGAACATCGTGGACAGAGCTCCGCCGCTGAACTAGACGAAGGTCTGGGAGAAGGCGCCGGAGCACCGGCGGAAACCATCGCATCATCGGGATAATGGACATGAGCGACACGCGCAGAATCGTCATCTCTTCCGACCACACGGCCATCGACTTGCGCCGTGTCGTCGCCGCCCACCTGGAAAAGCAGGGCTACATCGTCGCCGACGTCGGCCCGACCTCGACCGAGAGCACCGACTACCCCGTCTGGGGCGAAAAGGCGGCGCGCATCGTTCAGGCCGGCGCAGCCGATCTCGGCATCGTTATCTGCGGCACCGGCTTCGGCATCTCGCTGGCCGCCAACAAGCTCAAGGGCATCCGCTGCGTCGTCTGCTCCGAGCCCTACACGGCACTGCTGTCACGCCAGCACAACAACGCCAACATGTTGGCCTTCGGCGCCCGCGTCGTCGGCCAGGATCTGGCGCTGATGATCGTCGACAGCTTCATGTCGGGCGTCTTCGAAGGCGGCCGTCATGCCCGCCGCGTCGGCCTGATCGCCGATATCGAAGCCCGCGAGAATCCGGCGTCCTGACGTCCGTCGCGACCAAAGGGGGAGGCCATTGCCGCCCCCGACTGGCGGCGACGACAACCATTCCCTCAAATGCCGGTTGAAAACCCTTCGAGTCGGCCGATAATTGCGCTCGGGAGTATTCAAAGTCATTTTCGGGGGAAATCATGGTTTGCTCGTTTGCTAAACTCTCGGCGACCACGGCGCTGGCGATGGTCCTGAGCATGGGAACGGCCGCCAACGCCTTGGCTGGCGGTGGCGATTTTGTCGGTGGCATGATCGTCGGCGGCGTCCTCGGCACCATTTTGGGTGCCGGCGTCCATCACAGCTCGCCGCCGCGCCGCGTCTATCGCGCTCGTCCGGCCTACGATCAGGCGACGGTGAAGTACTGGCGCGACGTCCAGCAGGCCCTCAACGAGGTCGGCATCTACGTCGGCCGTCCCGATGGCGTTCCGGGCGCCCGGACGCGCTCGGGCGTCAAGACCTTCCAGAACAGCCTCAACACCGAGCCAACCGGCCAGCTGACGCAGGTCGAATATCAGGAGCTGATGCGTCAGGCTGGCGCCGCCGTCGCCATGGGCGGCGGACCGGTCGACGCGCCCACGCTGGCCAGCAACGCCTGGCAACCCGCGGCACCGCCGCTGGCGCCGGCCGCCATCATGCCGGCCAACCAATCGCAGCCGGTTGCCGCCAACGCCTTTGCCCCGCCGTCGGCCGCCGAGACCGCCCCCGCGCCGGTGGCGCCGACGCAACAGGTCGCTGCCGCCACGCCGGCCGCGCCGGCCAACACGGCGGTGATCGACGCGCTGCTGACCCCGACCAAGGCCCTCGACGACAAGGACATCGACGCCCTCGAAGATGCCTCGACCGTGCTCGGCGTCTACATCGGCGACACCCAGGCCGCGGCCGCCGACGCCTTCACCAAGGGCATCGGCAACTGCGCCACCGCCGGCACCCTCACCGAGTGCGCCAGCAAGACCGACGCCTATGCCGACAAGGCCGCCTTTGCCACCACCAAGGGCGACAACGGCGAGACGGTCTACTACCTGTCGCGGTCGATCGAGTTCAAGACGCCGGTGCCCAAGGCCGCCATCGTCGCCAAGCTCAGCGAAACCATCAAGGACATCGCCGCCGATGCCGACATGACGCTGTCGACGGCGGCCGTGTGCGACCGCTCGCTCGCCAGCGGGCTTGCCGACCGCCAGAACACCATCGGCACCTACGCCCGCGACGCCGCCACCGGCGCCGCCGGCATGGCCGCCCTGATCAAGGACTGCCAGGCCTTCTTCACCGCCTCCATCCCGCTCAAGGATGGACAGGCCACCGGTCTCGACGTTACCCTGTTCGACGGCCGTGCCCTGCCCGACCTGGCAGCGCCGTCCGCGGCCGCGCCGCAGATCCCGGCTGGCATCAAGTTCTGACCGCCCAAGTCCGCCGAACGGCGGCGGCCCTCCCGGGGGCCGCCCCGTCAGGCCGCCGGTCCGGATGGTCCACTGGCCGTCCGTATAAAAACGGCGCAATCTTGTCGAATGGCCGGATGTCTGCGATACGACCTCCGAGCCTCGCAAACTGGAGCCGGCCATGACCACGCCCATCATCACCGTCACGCTCAATCCGGCCGTCGATCTGACGGTGACGCTCGACGAGTTGGTCCCCGGTTCCGTCCACCGCGCCCGCGACGCCCAGTCGAGCGTCGGCGGCAAGGGCATCAACGTCGCCGGCTGCATCGCCGACTGGGGCATTCCCGTCGTCGCCACCGGCGTGCTGGGGCGCGGCAACGATGCCACCTTCTCCGACTTCTTCAAGGACAAGGGCATTCAGGACCGCTTTGTCCGCACGGCCGGCGACACGCGCACCAACATCAAGATCGTCGACCTCGGCCGCTCCTCGACCACCGACATCAACCTGCCCGGCCTGACCTTCGACGGCGAAACCTACGACCTGGTGTTCGAGGTGCTGAGCCGCGAAGTGATATCCGGCGCCCTCGTCGTGCTGGCCGGCTCGCTGCCGCTCGGCCTCGAAGACGATGTCTGGGCCAAGATGACCGCCGACCTCAACCGGCGCGGCGCCCGCGTGCTGCTCGACACCTCCGGCGCGCCGCTGGCCAAGGCGCTCGACGCCCCGGCCGCCAACCTGCCGTTCGCCATCAAGCCCAATCGCCTCGAACTTGAGACCTGGCTCGGCCGTCCCGTCACCGATGTCGCCGACCACGTCCGGGTGGCGCGCCAGCTCATCGAGCGCGGCGTCCGCTTCGTCGTCATGTCGCGCGGCGGCGAAGGCGCCATCTTTGTCCGCGATGGCGGGGCGGTAAACGCCAAGCTGCCGGTGATCAACGCCATCAGCACCGTCGGTGCCGGCGACGCCATGGTGGCCGGTATCGCCACCGGCCTTGCCGACAACCTCGGTCTTGAGGCGCTGGCCCGACGGGCCGTCGCCTTCGCCACCGCCAAGCTCGGCCGCGTCGGCCCGCATCTGCCGGCCCCCGACGACGTCCGCAGCCTGGCCCGGCAGGTGCAGGTGACGTCGATCAGCCTGTGAATTCGCGTTTTTTCGTACGGCCTCGAGCCTTCAGGTTTTTTTTCGCCCACCAATGGAAAATTCAAAAGCCAAACTCGGTTTGAGGCGCTTCGCAGGGTTTTCTTGTCGTCAGGATTGCGTTATTTAGCCGCTCGGACGGAACTGAAGCGACCTCGCTGGCAGACAGGCCCATCCGGGCGGTAAGCGAAACGTATGGTCACCCAGGTGGGACGGCGCTGAGCCGAAATCCACAGCACACAAAGGAGAAGCGTTATGGCGCTCGTTTCACTGCGGCAGTTGCTCGATCATGCCGCCGAGCATGGCTACGGCATGCCGGCGTTCAACATCAACAACATGGAACAGATGCTGTCGGTCATGGCCGCCGCCAAGGAGACCGATAGCCCGGTCATCATGCAGGCGAGCCGCGGCGCCCGCGCCTTTGCCAACGACATCGTTCTCTCCCACCTGATCAAGGCGGCCATCGAGCTCTATCCGGACGTGCCGGTCTGCATGCATCAGGACCATGGCAACTCGGAAGCCACCTGCCTTTCGGCCATCACCAACGGCTTCTCGTCGGTCATGATGGACGGCTCGCTCAAGTCGGATGGCAAGACCCCGGCTGACTTCGACTACAACGCCAACGTTACCGGCCGCGTCGCCGAGATGGCCCACTTCGTGGGCGCCTCGACGGAAGGCGAGCTCGGCGTGCTCGGCTCGCTCGAGACCGGCATGGGCGACAAGGAAGACGGCCACGGCGCCGAGGGCGTCCTGTCCAAGGAGCAGCTGCTGACCGACCCGGACGAAGCCGTCAAGTTCGTCAAGCGCACCAAGGTCGACGCCCTGGCCATCGCCATGGGCACCAGCCACGGCGCCTACAAGTTCTCGCGCAAGCCGGACGGCGACGTGCTCGCCATCTACCGCATCAAGGAAATCCACGAGCGTATGCCGAACGTGCATCTGGTCATGCACGGCTCGTCGTCGGTGCCGCAGGATCTCCTCGACATCATCAACAAGTTCGGCGGCAAGATGCCCCAGACCTTCGGCGTTCCCGTCGAAGAGATCGTCAACGGCATCAAGCACGGCGTGCGCAAGGTCAACATCGACACCGACTGCCGCATGGCCATCACCGGTGCCATCCGCCAGTTCTTCGCCGAGAAGCCGGCCGAATTCGATCCGCGCTCGTTCATGAAGCCGGCCATGGCCGCCATGCAGAAGGTCTGCAAGGCCCGCTACGAAGAGTTCGGCGCCGCCGGTCACGGTTCGAAGATCAAGGTCATCCCGCTGGCCGACATGGCCAAGCGCTACGCCTCGGGCGCCCTCGACCCGAAGATCGCCTGATCGATCGTCACGGATTGATGGATGGGGCGGGGTGCCGATGGGCGCCCCGCCCTTTCTCTTTGTCGGTCAGTCGACGTCGATGACCAGCCGCTCGCTTTTCGCCCGCGACACGCAGATCATCATCTTGCGATTGAGCTCCCTCTCGCGCGGCTTCAGCACCGTGTCGCGGTGGTCGGGAATGCCCGAGAGCACCTTGACCTCGCACGCCCCGCACACGCCCTCGGTGCACGAACCGGCCGTGTAGGCGCCAACGGCGTTGAGCACCTCCAGGATCGACCGGCCGGGCGGCACAACGAACACTTCGCCGGTCGAGGCCAGCTCCACCTCGAAAGCGCTGTCGGTGTTGGGCGGCGGCGGCGGCCGGAAATACTCGAAGTGGACGCAATCGAGCGGCCGCAGCACCGTTGCCGCCTCGAAGGCCTTGAGCATCGGCAGCGGACCGCAACAATAGAAGTGGCTGTCGGCCGGCGCGGCATCCACCAGCGCCTGCACGTCGAGCGGCGCGCCGACGTCGGCGTCGATGTGCAGATGCAGCGCCGGGCCGCAGACCGCCCTCACCTCGTCGAGAAACGCCGCCCGGGCCAGCGTCCGCACGGCGTAATGGAACTCGAACGGCCGACCGAGCGCCTTCAGCCGATAGGCCATGGTCAGGATGGGTGTCACGCCGATACCGCCGGCGATCAGCACCGAAAGCCCGCCGTCGTCCTCGTCGAGCTCGAAGTGGTTGTGCGGACCGATGACGTCGATGGTGTCGCCGACGTGCAGGTCGCGGTGCAGAAAGCGCGAGCCGCCCCGGCTCTTGGCCTCGAGCACCACGCCCAGCACCCAGCGGTGGCTTTCGGCCGGGTCGTTGGCCAGAGAATAGGCGCGGGTGATACCCAGCGGGATGACCACCTCGATATGCGAGCCGGCGGTGAAGGACGGCAACGGCCGGCCATCGAGCGAGCGCAATTCGATGATCATCGTGTCTTCGGCCGCCCACTCCATGCGATGGACGCGGACGGTTTGCCTCGTGAATGTGGTCAGGCTCATGGGAAATCTCCGCCAGCGGATCGTGCCGCTGAGCGCGGTTCCAGCCGGTGCGCGGTTTCGGCCGGTCACCGCGACGGGGAAAAAACGCAGCCGCCGCGCCAGCGGCTGCGGTGACACCAAGACCGACCGACGATCGTCCCCAAACAACCCCGGCACCTTTGGGTGCCTGGCAATGACGCAGAGCCAGCTCGCGCCGTGTCCGATCGGACTGGAATCACTGATCGACCATACCGCAGCCGCCAGCGGCGATCTTTACGACTTACGTAGTTCTACGTGGACGATCGGGGCACATCGACGATCAACGGTCATTGCCGGCTTGCAATGGCCGACAATCTGTCCGAACCTTGCTGGAATCGATCCAAGGAGACACCCCGATGGCCACTGACCTCGACGCTGGCAGCGCCGCCCCCGATTTCACGCTGCAGACCGAGACCGGCGCGCTGACGCTGTCGGCGCTGCGCGGTAAGCCGGTCGTCGTCTACTTCTATCCCAAGGACGACACGCCCGGCTGCACGCGCGAGGCCATCGCTTTCTCCTGCCTCAAGGACGAGTTCGACAACATCGGCGTCACCGTTATCGGCATCTCGCCCGACAGTGTCGTCCGTCATGGCAAGTTCGCCCAGAAGCACGAACTGAAGCTGCGCCTGGCCGCCGACGAGGACCACGCCGTCGCCGAAGCCTACGGCGTCTGGCAGGAGAAGACGCTCTACGGCCGCACGTCCATGGGCATTGTCCGCTCGACCTTCCTCATCGGCGCCGACGGCGGCATCGTCCGCGCCTGGCGCAAGGTCAAGGTCGAGGGCCACGCCGAAGCGGTGCTGGCCGCCGCCAAGGCAATCTGAGCCCAGCCGGCGGCCGCGGCCTTCAGGCTCCGGTTGCCGGCATAAAACCTTCATTAACCCTAACAGTTTCTAATGCTCCCGACGTCCAGGCAGCACTCGGCGATGGCTGGCGCGTCCGTTGCCGCCGCGCGGTGCCTTTCGGGAGCTTGAAACATGTATTACGGGCAGGTCAACGACCGCTACCAGAGCTCCAGGCCGGCGCGACGCATCGTCATCATTTCCGGTGACAACACCCGCACCTACACGTTTTCGCCGGTCGTGCTGTTCGGTGGCCTCGCACTCGCCCTGCTGCTGTCGTTCGGCTTTCTCGGCGCCACCGGCTATCTGGTGTTCCGCGACGACCTGTTCACGCTCGTCCGCACCCGCAACGCCGACATGCAGATTGCCTATGAAGACCGCATCGCCCGCCTGCGCTCGGAGATCGACAAGATTTCCAGCCGCCAGATCCTCGATCAGGTGGCCATGGACGACAAGGTCGAGCGCCTGCTGTCGGCCCAGGCCGGCATCGCCGACCGTCAGAAGGCCGTGGCGGCGCTGATCGACAAGGCCGAAAGCATCGGCCTCATCGGCGCCCCCGGCAAGCAGTCGATGGCCGATCCGGAAACCACCGGCTCGCTCGCCACCGCCTACGCCACCGCCGACGGCAACCGCGCCGCCGCCATCTCCCGCCAATTCGATGCCCTGACCGGCCCGGCCGAGCCGCTCGTCCCGGCCCGCACCGCCGACGGCAAGCCCGACTTCAAGGCTATCGCCCACAATCTGATCGAGATCGATGCCGAGCAGGCCAAGGCCGTCGAAGCCATCGCCACCGCCGCCAACCGCCGCGTCGATCAAGCTGTCGCCACCATCGCCGACCTCGGTCTCAACGTCGATCTGCCCGCAGCCAAGACCGCCGATGACAGCGCCGTCGGCGGACCGTTCATCCCCATCGGCGGCGACGCCCTGGCACTCAGCGAGGCGATGGACGACGCCGGCAAGGCCTTCGACCGGCTGTCTGAGGTCAAGAGCGCCGTCACCCGCCTGCCGGTCGCCCGCCCCCTGCCCGGCTCGGAGATGACCTCCAACTACGGTTCGCGCCGCGATCCGTTCCTCGGCTCGCTGGCCTTCCACGCCGGCATCGATTTTCGTTCGCCCACCGGCACCGACGTCCGCCCGACGGCCCCCGGCGTCATCACCAACGCCGGTTGGGCCGGTGGCTATGGCAACATGGTCGAGGTCGACCACGGCGGCGGCCTCGTCACCCGCTACGGCCATCTGTCGCGCATCACCTGCGCCGTCGGCGACAAGGTGACCACCGGCACCGTCATCGGCGAAGTCGGCTCGACCGGCCGTTCGACCGGACCGCATCTCCACTACGAGACGCGCGTCAACGGCAACCCCATCAATCCCGTCATCTACATCGACGCCGGCGCCAAACTGGCCCGCCTGCTTGGCTGACACAGCCCCGTAGCGCTTTCCGACCTGACTGTTTAGTCAGGTCGACGAGAAATCGCTCCAGAGTCAACGGTTTGAGCAGCCGCTTATCGATCAGGTTGTAGCAACCTGATCGGCGGCGGCTCTAAAACGCCAAAGCCCCGGACACGACCGTCCGGGGCTTTTTCGCATCTCGGGCCGGCGGTCGAGGCCTACTCGACGTCGGAGATCTCGATCGGCTGCTTGCCGAAGGCGCGCTGGGCCAGCGCCGCCTCCATGAAGGCGTCGAGCTCGCCGTCCAGCACGTCGCCCGGCGAGGTGCTTTCCACCCCGGTGCGAAGGTCTTTGACCAACTGATACGGCTGCAGCACGTAGGAGCGGATCTGATGACCCCAGCCGATGTCGGTCTTGCCGGCGTTCTCGGCGTTGGCCTTCTCTTCCCGCTTCTTGAGCTCGGCCTCGTACAGGCGGGCGCGCAGCATGCCCCAGGCGGTGGCCCGGTTCTTGTGCTGCGATCGCTCGGACTGACAGGAAACGACGATGCCCGAAGGATAGTGGGTGATGCGCACCGCCGAGTCGGTGGTGTTGATGTGCTGACCGCCGGCGCCCTGCGCCCGGTAGGTGTCGATGCGGCAGTCGCTTTCGTTGACTTCGATCTCGATCTTGTCGTCGACGACCGGATAGACCCAGACGGAGGCGAACGAGGTGTGCCGCCGCGCCTGACTATCGAACGGCGAGATGCGCACCAGACGATGCACGCCCGATTCCGTCTTCAGCCAGCCATAGGCGTTGTGCCCCTTGACTAGAATGGTGGCGCTCTTGATGCCCGCCTCTTCGCCGTCGTGCACTTCGAGGAGCTCGACCTTGTACTTGTGCTGCTCGGCCCAGCGCGTGTACATGCGCAGCAGCATGTTGGTCCAGTCCTGGCTCTCGGTACCGCCGGCGCCGGAGTTCACTTCGACGTAGGAATCGTTGGCATCGGCTTCACCCGACAGCATCGATTCGGTCTGCTGGTGGGCAACGTCGGTGAGCACGTCCCGCAGCGCGTTCTCGGCGTCGGCGACGACGGTGGCATCGTCCTCCATCTCGCCAAGTTCGATCAGCTCGATATTGTCGTGCAGGTCGCGCTCGAGTTTCAGGTAGCCGTTGATCCGCGTCTCGAGATCGGTGCGCTCGCGCATGATCTTCTGGGCGCGCTCGGGGTCATTCCAGAGGTTGGGGTCCTCGACGAAACCGGTCAGTTCGGCAAAACGCTGCTGCGAGGCATCCCAGTCAAAGATGCCTCCTCAGCAAGGCCATACCCTGCTTGATCTCATCGACGATGGCCTCGATTTCGGCTCGCATGGACATGCTCTCCAAGATCAGAGTTCGGGTCACGTTCCGTCGGTCGTCGTCACCAGACGGCACCGCCGCGAAAGCGGCTTTCGCGGCGGCGGGACCATAGGGACAACGACTGCCCCTGTAAATAGGCGTCTATGAACCGCTCAGCGGCGGCGGCTTTCGACGAGCGTCGGCAGGCTGGTGCTAGCCGCGGCCTCGGCGACGGCGCTGGCCGACACGTTGGGCAGAGCGGGCACCGTGGCGTCATAGATCCAGTGGTTGACGAAGGCGCGCAGGCTCCGATCCTTGGTGACCGACACCACGGTGTTGACGAAGTCGGCCGTGGTCACCTTGCGATAGCGATTGTTGCTGGCCCAGGTGCGCATCACCTTGTACAGCATGGGCTGGCCGATCTTCTTCTCAAGGGCGTAGAGCACCATGACGCCGCGGTTGTAGGTACGGTCGGAGAAGAGATCTTCCGGCTTGTCGACCACGGCGGGTCCGACGGCGTTGGTCTTGACGCTATTGTAGATGGCCAGCATGGTCTTGTCGAAGGCGGCGCGGTTGGCGCGGTTTGGCCAGAGCACCTCGACATAGGTGGCAAAGCCTTCGGCCAGCCACAGATCCTTCCACTGCTTCACCGACACGGAGTCGCCGAACCACTGGTGGGCCAGCTCATGGGCGACCACGTCGGAACTGTACCAATCCTTGGGGAAGACGGAGATGGTCTGCGTTTCCAGGGCATATTCCAGCGTCGGATCAGCGATCGCCACGGCGGCATACGTCTCGAAGGGGTAAGGCCCGAACCGGGTTTCGAGAAAGGGGATCATGTCCTTGGCGGCCTGGAAGCCGGCGACCGCCTCGCTGGTGGTATCGGCGGTCGCATAGGTGCGCACCTTGACGCCGCCCTTGGTCTTGGCCTCGACCACCTTGAACTGATTGACCTGAACCGTGGCCAGCCAGCTTGCCATGGGCTGCAACATTTCAAAGGTGTAGCGTCGCTTGGCTCCAAGGTCCTTGGTGGCGAGAAGACGGCCGTTGGTGGCCGCGACATAGGGTTCGGGGACGGTGACGCGGAAAGTATAGGTGGCCTTGTCCTTGAGGTCGTCGTTGACCGGGAAGAAGGTGGAAGCTCCGACCGGCTCGCTGACCACGTAGGCCGCCTTGCCATGCGTGAGCCAGCCGAGCACGAGGCCGGACTCCGCGGCCGCGGTGGGGTCGGCGATGGCATCGGGGTTGCCGGCATAGCCGATGGCGACCAGGAAAGCGCTGCCCGACTTGATCGACGCGGTGGGCGTGATGGTCAGCTTGTCACCCGACTGGGAGAAGCTGGCGGTCTTGAGGTTGACCGTCACCGAATTCACCTTCAGCGCGTGCAGATCGAGGCTGAAGGATGTGAGGTTGGTCGTTGCCTTGACCAGCAAAGTCGCCTTGCCGACGATGTGAGTCGGGACCGGGTCGACCGTCAGGGCGAGATCGTAGTGCTGAACGTCGATGCCGGCATTGCCGAAGGTCGGGAAGAAGGGATCAGACGCGGCTTGCGCCGGCAACGAGACGACACAGGCCAACATGGCCAGCGATGAAACGGCATAGGGCAAGCGCATGGGAAAGCCTCCGGTACATGGCTCCGCAGCAGACGTGCTCAAGCGACGAACACGGTCTGCCCCTGAACGGAACCAACGATCGAAGTTTCCACTGCGTTTCTGGCGACGTCAACCCGCGATGCGGCCTTGAAGCCAAACTCCGTCACGGCGCCACCGCCCGTTCAATAAAGACCGCCGGTGCCGGTCACCGCCGCCCGGTCCGCCTCGGGGTTGACCGTGGTCGGCGCGCTCATCGCCACGCCGTCGCCGCCAATCACCGAATAGACGTCGGAGGGGCCGGTGCCAGGCTTGAAGGCCTCGATGATCGAGCCTTCGCCGCCGAAGGCGCGCATGCCCGTCTTGCGGTCGATGGGGATGAGCACCATGCCGTCAGGCACTTTGAACTCCTGCGGCGGCTGGCCGGCCAGCGCCTGGGCCATGAAGTCGCGGAACACCGGCGCCGCCATGACGCCACCGGTCGAGCCGTGGCCCATGGGCGTCGGATGGTCGAAGCCGAGGAAGACGCCGACGGTGAGTTCCGGCGTGAAGCCGACGAACCAGGCGTCCTTCTCGTCGTTGGTGGTGCCCGTCTTGCCGGCGATCGGCCGGCCGAGGCTCTTGACCACGGTGGCCGTGCCGCGCTGGACGACGCCTTCCATCATCGACGTGATCTGGTAGGCGGTCATCGGATCGAGCACCTGCTCGCGCTCGTCCACCAGTTCCGGCTCGTCCTGGCCCTTCCAGTCGTCGGCGTTGCAGGCGGCGCAGACACGCTGGTCGTGCTTGTAGATGGTGCGGCCGAAGCGGTCCTGCACGCGGTCGATCAGCGTCGGCTGCACGCGGCGGCCGCCGTTGGCGATGATCGAATAGGCGTTGACCATGCGCATCACCGTCGTCTCGCCGGCGCCAAGCGCCATGGACAGCACCGGCTGCATGTTGTCGTAGATGCCGAAGCGGCGGGCGTATTCAGCCACCAGCGGCATGCCCATGTCCTGAGCCAGGCGCACCGTCATCAGGTTGCGCGACTGTTCGATGCCGGTGCGCAAGGTGGCCGGGCCGAGATAGCCGCCGCCGTAGTTCTGCGGCTTCCACAGGCCAAGGCCGGGGCCCTGGTCGATCTCGATCGGCGCGTCCAGCACCACCGATGCCGGCGTATAGCCGTTGTCGAGGGCGGACGAATAGACGAACGGCTTGAACGACGAGCCCGGCTGACGCATGGCTTGGGTAGCGCGGTTGAACTCGCTTTCGGCAAACGAAAAGCCGCCCACCATGGCGCGCACGCGGCCGGTGTTGGAGTCCATGGCCAGCAGCGCGCCGGAAATAGCCGGGAACTGGCGCAGCCGGTAGGCTTCGCCACCCGCCGCTTCGCCCATCTTCTCGACATAAACGACGTCGCCGGCGTGCAGCACGTCGGCCATGTTGCGCGGCTTGCCGCCGATGCGGCCATCGCGGACCGGCCGGGCCCATTGCACTTCCGAGAACGGGATGACCGCCTTGTCGCGGTCGGCGACCACCTTGCCGGTCGGGTCGCGGTCGGGCTGCAGGCCGATGGTGGCGGACTGATCGGTCACCCCGAGCACCACGGCGACGCGCCACTCCGGCACGTCCCACAGCGCCGGCACGGTGGCCAGCTCGGCGCCCCAGTCGGCCACCGACTTGAGATCGATGGTCTTGATCGGGCCGCGCCAGCCGTGGGCCTGATCGTACTTCAGCAGCGCCTTCTGCAGCGCCGAGCGGGCGAACACCTGCATGGCCGGATCGAGCGTCGTGCGCACCGACAGGCCGCCCTCGTAGAGGCCCTTCTCGCCATACATGGTCAGCAGCGTGCGCCGCACTTCCTCGACGAAGTAGTCGGAGGCGAACACCTTGTTGGCCTGGGTCTTCTCGGCCACCACCAGCGGCTTGGCCTTGGCGGCTTCGCCGGCGTCCCGCGTCACGTAGCCGTTCTCCACCATCTGCTGGATGACGTAGTTGCGCCGTTCGACGGCTGCGGCATAGGAGCGGTAGGGGTTGTAGTTCTCCGGCCCCTTGGGCAGGGCGGCCAGGAAAGCGGCCTCCTCAAGCGTCAGGTCGCTGAGCGGCTTGTTGAAATAGGAGAGCGAGGCGGCAGCGACGCCGTAGGAGCGGAACCCGAGGTAGATCTCGTTGAGATAGAGTTCGAGGATCTGGTCCTTGGAATAGGTCTGCTCGATCTTCAGCGTCAGCAGCGCTTCCTTGATCTTGCGGTCGAGCGTGCGCTCGTTGGACAGCAGGAACACCTTGGCCACCTGCTGCGTGATGGTCGAGGCGCCGACCATGCGCTTCTTGGAACCGGAGACCAGAATGTCGAGGTTCTTGACGACGGCGCCGGCCAGGCTGCGCACGTCGATGCCGGGATGGGTGTAGAAGTCCTTGTCCTCGGCGGAGATGAACGTCTCCTTCACGAGGTCGGGAATCATCTGGATCGGCATGAACAGCCGTCGCTCATGGGCGTACTCGGCGGCCAGCTGGCCGTCGGCGGCGTGGATGCGCGTGACCACGGGCGGCTGGTAGTCCTTGAGCTGGGCTGTGTCGGGCAAGGACTTGTCGAGAGAGGTGATGTAGATCGCTGCGCCACCGGCCACCAGCAGGAACACGAAGGCGCCGATGGAGAAAACCCAGCCGAAGAACCGAACAAAGATCATGTGTAGTCCATCTTCCCGTCCAGGCGCGCAGGAAAATCCCACTTTCCGTCGCCGGACCGCGATGCGTGCCGATAGCGCAAATCGAGGCAGAAAGCGATTACCGATCGCCAGCTCGCGAGCTTTGCCCGAATTTGTGGCGAAGGCGGGGCCGGGGCGTTGCTCAACTGCAACAAAAAACGTCGTTCGGCCCAGGGCAACGGCGGTGGCGGCCCATCACTGCGTCGCGGCATATTTCTGGGAAAAGAAGCGCAGTACCGCCTGGGCGATGGCTTCGGTGACGCGGTCGCGCCAGTCCTGCGAGGTCAGGAGCTTCTCGTCCTGCTCGTTGGACAGATAGCCGATTTCCAGCAGAATCGACGGCACATCCTGGGCTTTCAGCACGCGAAAGCCGGCGGCGCGGCGAGGATTGCGGATGAGCCGCGTCGCCGAGCCGAGATCGCCGACGAGGTCGCCGGCGAACATCTGCGAGAAATTGCGCGTCTCCCGCCGCGTCAGGTCGACGAGAATGTCGGCGACCTGATCGGTGCTCTGCTCGAGATCGAGTCCGGCGAGGATGTCGGAGGCGTTTTCCTTGGCCGCCAGCGCCGCCGCGTCCTGGTCGGAAGCCCTGTCGGACAGCGTATAGACGGTGGCCCCGCGCACCGACCCCTCGTGCTCGGAATCGGCGTGGATCGACATGAACAGGTCGGCATTGTGGTCGCGGGCAAAGCGGACGCGATCATTGAGCGCCAGGAAGTGATCGTCGGTGCGCGTCAGCATGACGGCCAGCTTGCCGGTGGCCTCGAGCCGCTCCTGCAACTCCTTGGCAACGGCGAGGACGACGTCCTTTTCCATGACGCCGGCGGGCGAAATCGTCCCCGAATCAACGCCGCCATGGCCGGGGTCGATGACGAACAGCGGCTTGTCGCGCTTCTGCAGCGGTTCCGGCAGCCGGTCGGTCTTCTGTACCGGCGCGTCGTTGGCGCTTTCCCGCTGCAGCGTCTGGCGTTGCAGTTCGTCGCGGAATTCGGCCGGCGTCGTCTTGACCAGATCGAGCACCAGCCGCGCCGGCTGCCCCTCGATGGCCGACAGCACGAAAGCCTTGTCGATCTTCACCGGTCCGGTGACGTCGAGCACGATGCGCGACCGGCCGGCGGCGAACAGGCCATAGCGCCAGCGCTCCACCAGCCCCCGGCCGGCGGCGCCGCTGTTCTGCGGCAACTGGAAGTCGATCTCCGGCAGATCGACCACGACGCGATAGGGGTCGTCGAGCGTGAAGGCGTTGATCGCCACCTCGGCGCTGATGTCGAGGACGAAACGGGTGCGCACGTCGTCGCCGACGACGCGGCCGTCGGTGGCGGTCACCGTGGCGTCGGCGGCCAGCGCGCACGCCCCCGTCAGCGCCAGCCACAGCATGGCAAGTGCCGACCAAACCGTCCACGACCGTGCCCGAGCCATCAAGCCGCCTTTCCGTCCAGAGTTTGCCGGCGAGAATAGCGGTCGCCGCGTCGCGATCAAGAGCCAAGACAGGACCGCCGCACCGGCTGTTCTGCTCGCAAGACAACGAGGACTCTCGGTCGAATAGGTCGACAGGCCATGGTCAAACCAGCGTTTTCGCCGTTTCGCCGTCAGGTCCGTGCCTTGCCGGCAAATGAAACTCTGCCTCACACATGTGCGTGAGTCGCCTTGCATATGTGGAACCACACAAGTAAAAGAGAGCAGGAATCCGAATCCTCGCTCCCGGTACTTGAGAGCGACCAGTCGGTGTCGCGAACGGTCAATGACCGCCGGCGCCGGAAATCGGGATGGGCATTGAAGGAGCAGCCGAGCAGGAGGTCGCCGGCGCACATTCCTCGAACCGGTCCCGCGAGTTCATCGTCCGCCGTCTCGCTACGGGGCGGGTCTGAGATGAGCTGGTCGCCGAATACCCGAAAAGATCAGGGTTCCCCAGGCGACAGCAACCGCCTGCAAGACAATTCATCGCCGTCCCGCTGCATTGGCTTGGCCGAGCAGTTGTCTGGGATGGTGCGATTGAAAAGAAAGAACGTGCCGGACGTGTACGAACCGAGGCTGAAGACATTCGACAAGCAAGCGCCAGGGCCGGTGGCCTCCGCTTCGCGTCGGGCTTTGGCGCGGGCATGTCCGTCAGACTTCATTCATACCCCCGCACAACCTCACATCGACGGTCCGTCGTCCAATCGGTTCGCCGCGTCGGCCACGGCAGCGTTTCGCTGCCGCCGCGCCTGCGTCCGGCAGAGCTTGGGACGAGCCGGGCCGGGAGTTTCCCTTTTATGGCCAACAAGATGCTTATTGACGCCACCCATCCGGAAGAGACCCGGGTGGTGGTGGTCCGCGGTCACCGCGTGGAAGAGTTCGACTTCGAGTCGGCGACCAAGAAACAGCTGAGAGGCAATATCTATCTGGCCAAGGTGACGCGCGTCGAGCCGTCGCTGCAGGCCGCTTTTGTGGAATACGGTGGCAATCGCCACGGCTTCCTGGCCTTCTCCGAAATCCATCCCGACTACTATCAGATCCCGCTTGCCGACCGGCAGGCGCTGATGGAAGCCGAAGAGGCGGAAGAGCGCGAGGAGACCGAGCGCCGGGCCCGGCAGCACCGCGAGCGGCAGAACCGCAACCAGGCGGCCCGCGCCAAGGTCGAGACCGTCAGCGAACCGGCGGCAGCGGAAGCGGCCGCAGAAGCCGCATCCGACGAGGCGCCCGCCGCTGTCGAAGCCACCGAGGTGGTCAGCGTCGCGGCCGTCGAGACGGCCGATGCCGTCGTCGCCGAGGCGCACGAGGTCGAGATCGTCCATGCCGACGACGCCCACGCCGATGATGCCGGCGAAGGCGACAGCTTCACCGAGATCAACGACGACCAGACGGTCGAGACCATCAACGGCGGCGAACACGAAGCCGGCCCGTCGGAAGACGACGAAGATCAGGTCGAGAGCGTCGGCGCCGAGGACGCGCTCGAGGAGGTGCCCGAGCGGCGCATCCGTCGCGCCCGTCAGTACCGCATCCAGGAAGTGATCAAGCGCCGTCAGGTGCTGCTGGTCCAGGTCGTCAAGGAAGAGCGCGGCACCAAGGGCGCGGCTCTCACCACCTACCTGTCGCTGGCCGGCCGCTATTCGGTGCTGATGCCCAACTCCGGTCGGGGCGGCGGCATTTCGCGCAAGATCACCAACGTTCAGGACCGCAAGCGCCTCAAGGAAATCGCGCACGAACTCGAGGTTCCCGAGGGCATGGGCGTCATCCTGCGCACGGCCGGCGCCTCGCGCACCAAGACCGAGATCAAGCGCGACTTCGAGTACCTGCTGCGCCTGTGGGAGAACGTCCGCGAACTGACGCTGCGTTCGAGCGCGCCGAGCCTCGTCTACGAGGAGGGCTCGCTGGTCAAGCGCTCGATCCGCGACCTCTACAACAAGGACATCGACGAAGTGCTGGTGGCCGGCGACGAGGCCTATCGCGAGGCCAAGGACTTCATGCGCATGCTCATGCCGAGCCATGCCAAGAACGTCCAGCCCTACCGCGACAACGTGCCGGTGTTTGCCCGCTTTGGCGTCGAACCGCAGCTCGATGCCATGTTCTCGCCGCAGGTGACGCTGAAGTCCGGCGGCTACCTCGTCATCAACCAGACCGAAGCTCTCGTCGCCATCGACGTCAACTCCGGCCGGTCGACGCGCGAACACAACATCGAGGACACGGCCCTCGCCACCAACCTTGAGGCGGCCGAGGAAGTGGCCCGCCAGTTGCGCCTGCGCGACCTTGCCGGCCTGATCGTCATCGACTTCATCGACATGGAGGAGCCGAAGAACAACAAGGCGGTGGAGCGCAAGCTCAAGGATTGCCTGAAGAACGATCGCGCCCGCATCCAGGTCGGCCGCATCTCGCACTTCGGCCTGCTCGAAATGAGCCGTCAGCGCATCCGCACCGGCGTTCTCGAAGGCTCGACCGAGCTTTGCCCGCACTGCCTCGGCGCCGGCATCGTCCGCTCGACCGAGAGCGTGGCCCTGCACGTGCTGCGGGCCCTCGAAGACCAGCTGCTCAAGGGCGTCACCCATCACCTGACCGTGCGGACCCGTTCAGCCGTCGCGCTCTACATCCTCAACCAGAAGCGCCGTCACCTCGCCGATCTCGAGGCGCGCTTCGGTCTGACCATCACCATTGCCGCCGACGAACACCTCGGCACGCAGCATTTCGTGCTGGAGCGTGGCGAGATCGTCGTCAACCCGCTGCCGCCGCCGGTCATGGCGCTGACGCCCGAGAGCGTCCAGCCGCTCGACGAGGACGAGATCGAAGAGGTGGTCGAGGACGATGAGGCCGACGAGGCCGTCGCTTCCGGCAGCCGCGACGAGCGCGGCGAACGCGATGAGAACGACAGCCGTCGCCGCCGTCGCCGCCGTCGCCGCCGGCGTTCGGATGGCCCCGAAGGCAATCTGCCCGAGGACATTTCCGCCGACGTCGCCGAAGCTGTGGCCGATGCCATTTCCGGTACCAGCGACGGCGAGGAAACCGAAGCTGGCGACGCCGAAGCCGATGGTGAGGGCGAAGGCGAGACCGACGCCCAGGCCGAGAACCGCCGCAAGAGCCGCCGTCGCGGTCGCCGTGGCGGTCGCCGCCGGCATCAGTTTGCCGAGGGCGCCGAGGGCGAAGCCGAAGCACGCGACGACGAGGCGCGTGACGACGAGGCGCGCGATGACGACGAGGTCGTCGAGACCGAAGCCGCCGGCAGCGAGCCGACAGAGGCAGTGGTCGAGGCCGAGCCGATCGTCGCCACCGAACCGGTGGTCGTCGAAGGGACCGAGGTTGCCGAGCCGGTCGTGACCATCGATGAGCCGGCCGCCGATGAACCGGTCGTTGAAGCCGCTCCGGCCCCGGCGTTGGAAAGCGTCGCCGATCTGGTCGAGAAATCGGTGGCCAATGCCGCCGAGGAAGAGGCTCAGCGGTATCCCGAGCCGGAACCGGAACCGGAACTGGAAGATAGCAACCATCCCAAGAAGACCGGCTGGTGGCAGCGCCGCTCGTTCTTCTGAGCCTCGATCTGAGGCCATGACAATCAGGCCGCTCCGTCGCTGACGGGGCGGCCTTTGTTTTTGGGCAACGATCGAATGATTTGCGCCGGCGCAAAGTCGGCACGGCGATCGCGGCCTAGAGTGCTTTCCGACCTGACTGAATCGTCAGGTCGATTAGAAATCGCTCCAGAGTCAAAGGCTTGAACAGTCGCTTATCATCGATCAGGTTGGTGCAACCTGATCGGCGGATGCTCCAGATGTGAGCTTTCAAGAGGTTATCCAACCGGAGCGGCCGCGTCGGCGCGCCCGCTTGCCTTCAGGAGACTGCCGTGAGTGACCCCGTCGTCTTGCTGTTCTCGTATGGAACGCTGCAGCTCAAGCCCGTCCAGTTGGCCAACTTCGGTCGCGAGCTGAGCGGCCGCCCCGACGCCATGGTTGGCTGGCGGCGCGACATGGTGGCAATCCGCGACCCCGAGGTGGTCAAGGAAAGCGGCGAGACGCACCACCCCATCGTGTCGCCGAGCGACGACGCCAGGGACGAGATCCCCGGCGTCGTCTTCGAGATCACGCCGGCCGAACTCCTGGCGGCCGACGCTTATGAAGTCTCCGACTACAAGCGCGTTGAGGTGGTGCTGAAATCGGGTGCCACGGCCTGGGTCTACGTCATGGCCTGAGCCGTCAGTGGCCGGAACAGCCTTCGACGAAGAACATCGACCGGTCGAGCGAGAACCAGCCGTTGCCAGTCATGTCGACGCGCAGGGCGTTGACCTTGATGTTGGCGAAGCGAACCGTCACCGGCGCCACCATGTTGCCTGATCCAGAGATCGGCCGCTCGACGTCGGCACCGGCGACCTCCACCAGCGTCTTCCAGGCGCCGGTGGTCAGCCGGGCCGAAACCTTGATGCGCACGTTGTCGGTGGTGATGTCCGACCCGCCCGAGCCAAGATAGACGCCGAACAGGTTGACTGGCGCCTTGAGCGTGCGCTGGATCCAAGCCTTGCCGTTGGCCGCGTTGGACCAGTTGCCGCCCTGGAAGGGGTCGCCCACCATCGCGAACTTGCTGTCGTAGGTCGTCGTGCCGTTGAGGGCATCGCAGGCCATGGCACCGCCGATCGACGCACCGGCGGCGACACAAAGTGTGAAAAGTGAAACAAGAAGCGACTTCAAATGCATGATCGTAACTCCCGTCAAACGGGAGCTACGCTATATCACCACTTTAAAATTCACAATAACCTTTATGCAATTTATAATTGCATAGGCATCACAGCCAGCCGGCCAGCCGATCGCACGCTTCGCGCACCGCCTCGGTGCGACCGGCGAACGAAAACCGCAGGTATTGCGCCCCACGCGCCGTATCGAAATCGAGGCCTGGCGTCGCCGCGATGCCGGCCTCCGTCAGCATGCGACGGGAGAAATCGAGGCTGTCGTTGGTGAAGCGGCTGACGTCGGCATAGAGGTAGAAGGCGCCATCGACCGGCAGGAAGCGGTCGAGGCCGATTGCCGGCAGCCGCTCAAGCAGCAGCGCCCGGCTGGTCGCGTAGCCCGCCTTGACCGCCTCCAGTTCCTCGGTGGCCGCGAAAGCGCCAAGCGCCGCCCATTGCGACAGTTCCGACGGCGAGATGAACAGGTTCTGGGCGATGCGCTCCACCGGCCGCACCATAGCCTCGGGCAGCACCATCCAGCCGATGCGCCAGCCGGTCATGCAGTAGTACTTGGAGAACGAGTTGACGACGACGATGTCGTCGGCGAACTCCAGCGCCGTCGTCTCGCTGCCGGTATAGACGAGCCCGTGATAGATCTCGTCCATGACCAGCGAAATACCCATGTCCCGGCAGGCGGCGACGAGGTCGCGCAGCCCCTCGCGCGTCATCATCGTCCCGGACGGGTTGGCCGGACTGGCGACAACCAGCCCCTTGAGCGGCGTCTCGGCGTGAACCTTGGCGATCATCTCCGGGGTTGCCTGCCAGCGCGTCGCCGCTTCGGTGGCGATTTCCACCACCTCGAGGCCCAGCGCCGTCAGGATGTTGCGATAGGCGGGATAGCCCGGCGTCGGCAGCCCGACGCGGTCGCCGACATCGAACAGCGCCAGAAAGGCCAGATTGAAGGCGCCGGACGAGCCGGCCGTCACCGCCACGCGGCTCGCCGGCACTTCGACGCCGTAGCGGCGACCGTAGTGCTCGGCGATGGCCGCGCGCAAGGCCGGCAGGCCCAGCGCCTCGGTGTAGCCGACGCGGCCGCGCTTGAGCGCCGCCTCGGCTGCCGCTCGCACCGCCGCCGGCACCGGCGCCCCCGGCTCGCCCAGCTCCATGTGAACGATCGATCGCCCCTGGCGTTCCAGCCGATTGGCCTCCGTCAACACGTCCATGGCAATGAACGGCTGCACCTCGCTCCTGGTCGATCTCAACATGTCACCTGTCCCCGATCACCGGTCGACGCATTTTTCCATTGCGCCCCACGGTCCAATTGCCGTTTATCAGTCTGCTCTGCCGATGACGAGGTCCTGTTTTCCGGAGACAGCCATGAAGTCGCCCCTTGCCCGGATCGCCATAGCGGCCTTTGCGGCCTTCTCTGCCGTGTTCGGCCCCACCGCCGCCGAAGCCGAACGGCTGGCACTGGTGCGCGACGCCGAGGCGGAAATGCTGATATCCGACTACGTGCGGCCGATCCTCGCCGCCGCCGGCCTCGGCAAGGCCACCATCCAGATCAAGATCGTCAACGACACCGCCTTCAACGCCTTCGTTGCCGATTCGCGCCACATCTTCGTCAACACCGGCACCATCGTCGACGCCGAAACGCCCAACCAGCTGATCGGCGTCTTGGCCCACGAGACCGGCCATCTCGCCGCCGCCCATCTGGTGCAGAAACGCCAGGAAATCAGCCGCATGCAGATCCTGACGGCGCTGGCCGTGCTCGGCAGCGCCGCCGCCGGCGTCGCCAGCGGCAACGGCCAGATCGGCGCCGCCGGCGCCTTCGGCAGCATGCAGCTATCGCAGCGCAGCATGCTCGCCTACGCCCGCGAGCAGGAGTCGGCGGCGGACATCGCCGCCGTGCGCTTCCTCGACAAGACCGGCCAGTCGGCCAAGGGCATGTTGCAGACCTTCCAGCACCTGGCCCAGGACCAGTTGTTCGCCTCGCTCGGCGCCAATCCCTACCTGCAGACCCACCCGATGCCGCAGGAGCGCATTACCCAGATCGAGGAGCTGGCACGCAAGTCGCCCTATTTCGACAAGCCCGATTCGCCCGATCTCGTGGCCCGGCACGCCCTGATGCGCGCCAAGTTCATCGCCTTCACCGAGCCACTGGCCAAGGTGGTGCGCCAGTATCCCGACAGTGACAAGTCGTTGCCCGCCTACTATGCCCGCGCCATCGCCGCTTTCCGCTTCTCCGATCCCAAGACGGCGCTCGACCGTACCGACGAGCTGATCCGCCAGGCGCCGAGCAACCCGTTCTTCTGGGAGTTCAAGGGCCAGATCCTCTACGAGAGCGGCTCGGTCAAGGCGGCCATCGAGCCGCTGCGCAAGGCCGTGTCGCTCGCCCCGCGCGCCGGCCTCATCCGCGTGCTCTACGGCAGCGCCCTCGTCGGCTCGGGCGATAGCAAGAACCTCGACGAGGCCATTTCCAACCTGGAGCAAGGCATGGGCGACGACCCCGATCAGCCGGTCGGCTTTCGCCAGCTTGCCATCGCCTACTCGCGCAAGGGGGATCTCGGCCGCGCCGACCTGGCCTCGGCCCAGAGCGCGTTTGCCAGCGGCGACATCACCCTGGCCAAGCAATACGCCCTACGCGCCGAGGCCAGCCTGAAACAGGGTACGCCGGCCTGGCTCAGGGCCGACGACATCGTTACCTACAAGACCCCGAAGTGATAGAGAGGCGCTAGCGCCCTCGCGGAGACCGACATGCTGCCTCGTTTCAAGACCCTCCTTGCCGCCGCCCTGATCGGCGGTACGGCCCTGACGCTCCCGGCCCGGGCCGGCTCGTTCACCGACGCCCAGACGTCGGAAATCGGCGAGGTGGTGAAGGCCTACATCATCGCCCATCCCGAGATCATCCAGCAGGCGCTGGAAACGCTCGACGCCCGCAACAAGGAAGCGGCCAGCAAGGCCCAGTCGTCGGCCATCGCCGAGCTGCACGACGTCATCTACGATTCGCCCAACCAGGCGGTCATCGGCAACCCGCAGGGCAAGATCGAACTGGTCGAGTTCGTCGACTACAATTGCGGCTACTGCAAGCGGGCACTCGCCGACACGCGGGCGATGATTGATCAGGACAAGGACGTCAAGATCGTCCTCAAGGAGTTTCCCATCCTGAGCCCCGGTTCGGTCGAGGCGGCGCGCGTGGCCAGCGCCGTCAACAAGGTGGCGCCGGACAAGTACGCGGCCTTCCATTTCGAGCTGATGGGCGGGCGCGGTCAGGCCGACGAGGCCAAGGCGCTCGACGCCGCCGGCAAGGTCGGCGTCGACGTCACCGCCGTCAAGACGGCCATGGCCGATCCGAAGATTACCGACGGCATCCAGGAGAGCTACAAGATCGCCCGCAAGCTCGACATCTCCGGCACGCCCACCTACATCGTCGGCGACGAACTGGTGGCTGGCGCCATCGGCATCGACGATCTGCGCCAGAAGTTCGCCTCCATGCGCGCCTGCGGCAAGACCACCTGCTGAGGCAGGTCGATGGCTGCCCTCGCCTCCTCCCCGCCAGCGCCGGGGATGACGGCGAGGAGGGCCTTTTTTTCGGGCCAACATGTGCCTATAAGAAGAGCGCTTGCGGAGCCTCAGGGCGCCGCGGCACCATTAGTCAGACCCGGCCGGACGTGTCCCATTGCCCCATGACGTTTTCATACTGAATGGTCCCAATCTGAATCTTCTCGGAACGCGAGAACCCGGCATCTATGGCAGTCTGACGCTCTCCGACATCGAAGCGAACTGTCGTGCCCGGGCCGAGAGCCTCGGTTTCGGCACGGTGGAATTTCGTCAGAGCAACCACGAGGGCGTCCTCGTCGATTGGATCCAGGAAGCCGGACGCCGTGGCGCCGGCGTCGTCATGAATCCCGGCGCCTACACCCACACCTCCATCGCGCTCGCCGACGCCATCAAGGGCGCTGGCGTGACGCTGATCGAGGTTCACATCTCAAACGTTCATGCGCGCGAGAGTTTCCGGCATCACTCGTTCGTCTCGCCGGTGGCGGCGGGAGTGATCGTCGGGCTCGGGCCGATGGGCTACACGCTCGCGCTCGAAGCCCTTGCCGGCCTCTTGCCCAGATGACCGACAGCAATAGCGGTGAGTAACCGATGTCCCAGAACCCTATCGACTACGAACTGATCCGCCAGCTCGCCAACATCCTCGATGAGACCAATCTCACCGAGATCGAGGTTGAACACGACAAGCTGAAGATCCGCGTGGCCCGCACAGCGGCTCCGGTCACCGTCAATCAGGGCGCCGCCGCTCCCTGGGCCTTCGCCGGCGCCATGCCGCCCCCGGTCGCTGCCCCTGTTGCCGCCGCTCCGGCCGCTGCGGCGCCGGCTGCCGCGCCCGCCGCCAGCGCCGACCCGGCCAGCAACCCCGGCGCCGTCAAGTCGCCCATGGTCGGCACCGCCTATCTGGCCTCCGAGCCGGGCGCCAAGGCGTTCGTCGAGGTCGGCGACATGATCCGTGAAGGCCAGACGGTGATGATCATCGAGGCCATGAAGCACCTCAACCAGATCCCGGCCCCGCGCGCCGGTAAGGTGACCGCCGTCCTCGTCGAGAACGGGCAGCCGGTCGAATTCGGCGAACCGCTTCTCATCATCGAGTAACCGAACCCATGTTCGACAAGATCCTCATCGCCAACCGCGGCGAAATCGCGCTCCGCGTGCTCAGAGCCTGCAAAGAGCTCGGCATCAAGACGGTGGCCGTGCATTCGACGGCCGACGCCAATGCCATGCACGTCCGCCTCGCCGACGAATCGGTGTGCATCGGGCCGCCCTCGCCACGCGAGAGCTACCTCAACATTCCGAACATCCTCGCCGCCTGCGAGATCACTGGCGCCCAAGCCGTGCATCCCGGCTACGGCTTTCTCAGCGAGAACGCCCGTTTCGCCGATATCCTCGTCGCCCATGGCGTGACCTTCATCGGCCCGACGGCCGACCACATCCGCATCATGGGCGACAAGATCGAGGCCAAGGCTACCGCCAAGCGCCTCGGCATTCCCGTCGTTCCCGGCTCGGCCGGCGCCGTCACCACCGACGAGGAGGCGCTGAAGATCGCCGCCGAGGTCGGCTATCCGGTGCTGGTCAAGGCCGCCGCCGGCGGTGGCGGCCGCGGCATGCGTGTCGCCATGAACGAGGACGAGATGTCCTCGGCGCTGTCGCAGGCCCGTTCTGAGGCCAAGAACGCCTTCGGTGACGACGCCGTCTACATCGAGAAGTACCTGCTGAAGCCGCGCCACATCGAGGTGCAGGTCCTGGGCGACGGTCAGGGTAACGCCGTTCACCTCGGCGAACGCGACTGCTCGCTGCAGCGCCGCCACCAGAAGGTGATGGAAGAGGCCCGCTCGCCGGCCCTCAACGACCAGTCGCGCGCCAAGATCGGCGATATTGTCGCCCGCGCCATGGCCGAACTCAACTACTCCGGCGTCGGCACCATCGAGTTCCTGTACGAGAACGGCGAGTTCTATTTCATCGAAATGAACACCCGCCTGCAGGTCGAACACCCGATCACCGAGGCCATCACCGGTCTCGATCTGGTGGCCGAGCAGATCAAGGTGGCCGCCGGCGAGAAGCTGACGTTCAACCAGTCGGACATCCATTTCACCGGTCACGCCATCGAGTGCCGCATCAACGCCGAAAACCCGGCAACGTTCGCGCCCTCGCCCGGCAAGATCACCTACTGGCATCCGCCCGGTGGCCTCGGCGTGCGCGTCGACAGCGGCGTCTACCAGGGCTACGTCATTCCGCCCTACTACGACAGCATGATCGGCAAGCTTGTCGTCTACGGCCGCACCCGCCCCGAAGCGATCATGCGCCTCAAGCGGGCCTTGTCGGAATTCGTCGTTGACGGGATCCAGTCGACCATTCCGCTGTTCACGCACCTGCTCGAGAACCCGGACATCCTGGCCGGCAACTACGACATCCACTGGCTGGAAAAGTGGCTCGATACCAAGCCGTTCGAAGGCTGAAGAACAAAACCCCGGAGCGCTTCTCCGGGGTTTTTCGTCTCTGCAGGAACAGGTCTGTCAGGCGGCCGACCGCGGCGCCTCGCCGCCGAAGCCGCGCGCCACGGCCAGCGCCCTGCGCGCCAGATGCTTGGCGCGATAGGTGGCGACGTAGCTGACGCCGCGCAGGCTGAGCGCTTCGCAATATTCGGTCAGCGGCTCCTCGACGACACCGAAGTCGAACTTGTAGCCTTCATTGCCGATGGTGAAGTCAAAAGCCGTAAAGCCCCGGCGGCAGTACCATTCGATCAGCGTCTCGGTGATCAGAAGGCCGGGCGAATAGTTCTTGAAGGCCGTGTCATAGGCCAGGCACAGCATGGCAAACGTACCGCCGGCCTCGACGCCGAAGGCCCCGGCGATCACATTGCCGTCCAGCGTCAGCAGCCCCAGCCGGGCCAGTCCGACCTCGGCCAGCAGTTCCTGATAGAAAGCACGCTCGATGCCGGCTTTGTCGGCGCTGTTGACGTCGGCAAAGCGTGCCGCTCGCCAGGCCAGGACCTGGTCGAAGGCGGCCGCGTGGTCCCGGCCGCTGACCAGTTCGAAGCGCAGCGCACCCTTGCGTTCGAGCTTGCCGCGTTTGCGTGTCAGCGACCGCATCGACGTGCCGTCGAAGCGGGTCGCGCGCAGCTCGGCAAACGGTGCGTCGAGCGGCAGCACGTGGCGGGCAAAACGCGAGGCCCGCACCGCGCCGAGCCCGGTCACCGGATTGGCGACGCTGCCAATCCGCCCCGGACTCTTCTCGATCAGCAGCACGTCGGCCGGTGGCAGGTGCCGCACCAGTTCGCGCCAGATCGTCGGGTAGTCGTTGAGATCGAAGCCCGGCGCCACGATCGGCCCCTGGTAGTCGGTGACGCCGCGATCGGGCAAGGTCAGCATGGCAAGCGAACCGCGCTCCTCGCGCACCAGCGGCAAGGCCATCAGCAGCGCACCGGTTGCCCCGTCACGCACCGTCGCCAGATGGCAGTCGCGGTCGGCCGGACGAAAGGCCCGCGCCCAGGCACGCAACCAGCCCGACGTCTGGAAGGGGCTGCGCTCCATGGCGGGCAGCATCGTCTCGTCAGCGAAGAAGCCGTTGTCAAAACCCGTCTGAACAGAAAACAGCAAGGAACGCGCCATGGGCTTCCCCTCCGGAGCCAAAGATAGCCCACGCGGTCATCATGACAGCGCGGCCTAACAAAAAGGTTTACTCCCTGTCGTCTTGCCACAGGGATCCTGCAAAACGTATCGTGATTCACGAGTCTGGCGAATGCCAGTTGTCGCAGTCGTCGATCTTTCGGGCCGGAGCGTCTGGCTCCGACGCCGTGAACCGGGGCGAACACCCATTGTTGCCCCACGTTGGAACCTGTCGTGCGAGTTTGCCCGGCCGGTCAGTTGTAAGGTTATGGCCAACAGAAACGCTTCCACGCCGGTGCTCAGCACCGATATCCTGCTCAAGGCCTACGCCGTCGGCATGTTCCCCATGGCCGAGTCGGCCGACGACCCCAACCTGTTCTGGATCGAACCGGAATGGCGCGGCGTACTGCCGCTCGACAGCTTCCACATCGGTCGCCGCCTCGCCCGCACAGTTCGCCAGGACCGCTTCGAAGTGGTGGTCGACCGCGACTTCGAGGCCGTCATCTCCGGCTGCGCCGCCCCGGCCGAAGGCCGCGCGACCACCTGGATCAACCCGACCATCCGCCGTCTCTACGGCGAACTCTTCGCCAAAGGCCACTGTCACACCGTCGAAACCTGGCTGGACGGTCAACTGGTCGGCGGCCTCTATGGCGTCGCCCTCGGCGGCGCCTTCTTCGGCGAAAGCATGTTCAGCCGCGTGACCGACGCCTCCAAGGTCGCATTGGTGCATCTGGTCGGCCGCCTCCGGGCCGGCGGCTATCGCCTGCTCGACACCCAGTTCATCACCGACCATCTGGCCCAGTTCGGCTGCATCGAAATTCCCAAGCCGATCTACAGCCGCGCCCTTGAGGAAGCCGTGCAGCGGACGGCCGACTTCCATGCCCTGCCCGCCCGCGTGGCAGGGGCGGACATCATGGCCTTCATGCCGGCGCAGCACCCCATCTGAGGCTCAGTCGAGAACCTGACTGTCGGTCGAGCCCTGACCGTTGTCCTCGGTCGGCGCGTTGGGATCGGTGGTGTCGATCATCGTCGGCATCGCCGGCTTGAGCGGCGGCACGGGAATGCCGCCCACCAGCGTCAGGCCGATTTCGCCGGCGCCGCCGGCCCGGTCGCTGCCGCCCCCCGACGATGAACGGGCGGCCGCAAGCCGCGTCTTGCCATCGCCAGACGGCGGCGGAATGTCGCTTTCCATGCGGCAATCGCTGAGCCAGACGTCATAGACCGGATGCTCGACGGCGTTGAGGCCGGGACTGGAGGCGAACATCCAACCGTTGAAGATCTCGCGGATATGGCTGTCGAGCGTCACCTCGTCGACCTGGACGAAGGCATCGGTCGCCGCAGCCTCGGTCTCCGGCCGGCTGTAGCAGACGCGCGGCGTCACCTGCAGCATGCCGAACTGCACCGTCTCGCCGATATAGACGTCGAAGGTGATGATGCGACCGGTGATCTTGTCGAGCCCGGAGAACACCGCGACCTTGTTGGCAATCTTCTCGGCCGCCGCCGGGGCAACCGAGACGGCCGTCAGAACCGAGGCGACGAGCAGCGCGAGACGAGTGTGATGCGACATGACGACCCGAAGTTATCCTGGCAATCGCGCATCCGCCCGAGCGGAGGCGCTGCGACCCCGCCCGGAATGACCGGAAAATGCGGCGAGGTGTTGGCACCCCTTTATCAGGGCAGACGCCGGAAGGCTTCCAAAATCAGCGCAAAGAAGCCATCGGCGTCGACTTTGGTGATCCATGTGGCGTTTTTCTGACGCCCCGTCACGGCCCAGCGGTCGACGACCGTCTGACCGAAGCCGAGGCCGGGCGTCGTCTCGATCTCGACGTTGACGAACTTGCCCTCGAACAGCTCCGGCTTGAGCAGATAGGCGATGACGGTGGGATCGTGCAGCGGACCGCCGTCCGAACCGTACTTCTGTTCGTCGTAGCGCTCGTAGAACGACAGCAGGCCGACGAAAGCCTCCGAGGCCGTCCGGCCGAGCGCCTTGAGCTCGTTGAGCCACGACTTGCGGATCAGCGCCTGGTGGGTGACGTCGAGCGACATGACGACGATGTCGACACCGGAACGGAAGACGCGGACCGCGGCGTGCGGATCGACGAAGATGTTGAACTCGGCCGTCGGCGTCGAGTTGCCTCCCTCGACATTGGCGCCGCCCATCAGCACGATTCGCTCGAGCCGCGCGGCCAGGCGCGGCTCCTTGGCCAGCGCCAGCGCCACGTTGGTGAGTGGGCCGAGCGGGCACAGCGTCACCGTCTTCTCCGGCCGGCTCATCACCGCTTCGATGATGAAGTCCGGACCGAACGTCGTCTGCAACGGCGTCACCGGGTCAGGGAAGGTCCAGCCGTTGAGACCCGACTCGCCATGCACGTATTCAGCCGTCTCGAGCGGCACCATCAGCGGCGCCACGGCGCCGGCGAACACCGGTACGTCGGTGCGGCCAACCAGCTCCAGCAGCTTCAGGGCGTTGGTCGAGGTCTTGGCGAGCGGCACATTGCCGGCCACCGCCGTGATGCCGATGACCTCGATGGCCTCGGGAAAGGCCAGGGCCAGCATGATGGCGACAGCATCGTCCTGTCCCGGATCGGTGTCGATGATGATTGAACGTGGCGCCATCCTTGTCTTCCTTCGTCCTGCGGCCGTTGCCGTGCCAGAGGGCACCGGACCGGCCTGCTGTTCATGTCGGGCTCAGAAACACGCCCTGCCCGCTCTGCTTTTGCCAAGTTGCTTCAACAACATGAAGGGTGTTGAACGGCATACTCCCGTTCGGCGTCGTCAGTGCTCGGGATCAACCCTTATAAGCGGTGCCCCTGCCCCGCCACGCCTTGAGAACGCAAAACGGGACGGACCGCCGGTCCGCCCCGCTTCAGTCAGTTGCTGGCTGCGGCCAGCCGGCGATCAGTTGCCGGGCGACCAGGCGTCGTAGTCGCCGGTCACGGCCGGGCGGCTCTCGCCGCTGCCGATGGCCCCCTTGGGGCGGTAGGCGACGGCCGAGCCGGTATAGTTGGGGCGGTGCGCCTGCTCCCAGGCACGCGGCTCGTAGCCGTCATCGACCGGCGTCGTGTCGACGCGGTGATGCATCCAGCCATGCCAGCCGGCCGGAATCTTCGAGGCTTCGGCGAGGCCATTGTAGATGACCCAGCGGCGGGCGCCGGTGCGATCCTTGTAGTAGACGTTGCCGAACGCATCCTCGCCGACGCGGATGCCCTTGCGCCAGGTGAAGAACCGCGTGCCGATGGTCTGGCCGTTCCACCACGTGAACAGTTCGATGAGAAGCTTCTTCATGTCCGTCCGTAAAGGGTATGGCCATGGGGCGGCGCAAGGCCAGCCGGCCGGTCTCCTGCTGTAACGGCGACTATGGCGTTCTGCGTAGTCGATGTCCAGACGGCAAAGACGATATTTTGCCGCCTCGCCGCAGCGGGTCACCAGCCGTCAGATACCGCCGAAGGGATGGCTGCCGCGCCAGGCCGGCGGCAGTCGCGTTTCCGGCACGCGCAGCACCGCTCCTGGGGAAGCGGTCTTTTCCTTGGCCTTGAGGAAGGCTCTCCAGCGCTCGGACTGGCGCAGCAGCGCCTCGTCCTCGTCCGGGCGCGGCGCCGCCACCACCGGCATCTGCTCGATGCGCGCCGTGACGACGTGGCGCAGCGCCTGCGAGCGGTCGTGCTGGCTCTGCAGCCGGGCTCGGACGCCGTCGATCTCGTAGCGGCCCTCCTGCCCCAGCGACAGCAGCCGATCGTCCCGTTGCAGCCAGGCGATGCGACTCATCAGCGCGCTCGGCGACACCGGCTTGATCATCACCAGATGGGTGCCGGCTGCCATCGCCCGCTCCAGCATCGAGGTGGTGGCCGTGGCGGCGACGACGATGACCGGCACAAAGCACAGCGGGTCCATGACGCGGGTGCGCAGGGTGCGCAGGAACTGCTGGCCGCTCGCCGCCCCGATCACCCACTCGGTCAGGATCAGGTTCGGCGGGTCGGCGAGCAGGGTGTGCAACGCGCTTTCCGGAGAATCGAACACGCGGATGCGCTTGACCTTCATCGCCGCCAGCACCGAGCGCAGGATGCCCTGCATGGTGCGGGAATCGTCGACGATGGCCACGTCGAGATCGTGATCGGGAACGGCAAAGCAGGCGTGATGGGGCATCGGCGGATCCAGTCTGGCGCGCCACGGCGCTTTGAACTCACCATACCCACCAACGTTCAATGGCCATTGAAGGGATTGATTCCAATTGTCTGGATCGCTGGCGATACGACCTGTTCCTTGGGGAAATCGTTGGCAGCAGGATCTACATATTGACGTAAATTGCGATCGAGCTACTATATGATGATTCATTCCCACCCGGCAGACAGCGCGTTCGTGCCTGCCGCCAGCGGGATGGATCAAAGGTCGGCGACGTTGAGTCGTTGCCGGATTTGCGCCGATTTCGCCCCCTCCGTCGATGATGGCCGCTTGCCCGGCAAACCATCGTCAAGATGAAAACGACGCTGCCGGCCTCAGATTTGACGATTCGGGACAGCGCGGTACGAAGGCTGTTGATAGCTGCCGAAGACTGGGGAAAACGCGTTAAGGAATAATTTACGGAATCGGCCGAACGCTACATGTAGGGCCACACGACAGATCGCGAACACCATATGAAGTGACAGTCCGGTTTGCCGGCCTCGTTCAAAAGCGTAACGGAACGCGTATCATACGACGAAATCCTCGCGTCCAGGGACCGCTCGCGGACCGGATGCTCCAGAAGATCAAAGGGCTAGACTGATGCTGATTGAACGGCGTTTCACGAAGGAAGGGCAATCGCCCTATGCCGATATCGAGTTCCGTCTTGCGGTCAGCGAGATCAAGAACCCCGACGGCTCGGTGGTGTTCCGTGCCGCCGATGTGAACGTGCCCGCCGCCTGGAGCCAGGTGGCCAGCGACATTCTGGCCCAGAAGTATTTCCGCAAGGCCGGCGTGCCGGCCGCCCTGCGCAAGGTCGAAGAGAACGACGTGCCGTCGTGGCTGTGGCGCTCGGTGCCCGACGACAAGAAGCTTGCCAAGCTGCCTGAGGACAAGCGTTTCGTCGGCGAGACCGACGCCCGTCAGGTGTTCGACCGTCTGGCTGGCACCTGGACCTACTGGGGCTGGAAGGCCGGTCACCTCAAGCGCGAAGCCGACGCCCGCGCCTTCTTCGACGAGCTGCGCTACATGCTGGCCACCCAGCGCGTGGCCCCGAACTCGCCGCAGTGGTTCAACACCGGCCTCAACTGGGCCTACGGCATCGACGGCCCCAGCCAGGGCCACTTCTATGTCGACTTCACCACCGGCGAACTGGTCCGCTCGCCCTCGGCCTACGAGCATCCGCAGCCGCACGCCTGCTTCATCCAGTCGGTCGAGGATGACCTCGTCAACGAGAGCGGCATCATGGACCTCTGGGTGCGCGAGGCGCGCCTGTTCAAGTACGGTTCGGGCACCGGCTCCAACTTCTCCAAGCTGCGCGGCGAAGGCGAGAAGCTGTCGGGCGGCGGCAAATCGTCGGGCCTGATGAGCTTCCTCAAGATCGGCGATCGCGCCGCCGGCGCCATCAAGTCGGGTGGCACCACCCGTCGCGCCGCCAAGATGGTGGTCGTCGACATCGACCATCCCGACATCGAGAATTACATCAACTGGAAGGTCAAGGAAGAGCAGAAGGTCGCCGCCCTCGTCACCGGCTCCAAGACCTGTTCCAGGCACCTCAACGCCATCATGGCCGCCATCACCGGTTCGACCGGCGACGACCGCTTCGACCCGCTGAAAAACCTCGGCCTCAAGCGCGAAATCCGCGCCGCCAAAAAGGCGCTGGTGCCGGAGAACTACATCCGCCGCGTCATCCAGTTCGCCCGGCAGGGCTACACCTCGATCGAGTTCCCCATCTACGACACCGACTGGGACTCGGAAGCCTACCTGACCGTTTCCGGCCAGAACTCCAACAACTCGGTGCGCGTCACCGACGAGTTCCTGCGCGCCGTCGAGACGAGCGGCAGCTGGAACCTCACCGCCCGCAAGGACGGCCGCGTCGTCAAGACGCTGTCGGCCAAGGGCCTGTGGGAAGAAATCGGCTACGCCGCCTGGGCCTCGGCCGATCCCGGCATCCAGTACCACACCACCATCAACGACTGGCACACCTGCCCGCAGTCGGGCGAGATCCGCGCCTCCAATCCGTGCTCGGAATACATGTTCCTCGATGACACGGCCTGCAATCTCGCCTCGGTCAACCTGCTGCCGTTCCTCCGCGCCGACAAGAGCTTCGACATCGACGCCTTCGAACACGCCTGCCGGCTGTGGACCATCGTTCTCGAAATCTCCGTGGCCATGGCGCAGTTCCCCTCGCGCCAGATCGCCCTGCTGTCCTACGACTTCCGCACCCTCGGTCTCGGCTACGCCAACATCGGCGGTTTGCTGATGACCTCCGGCATCCCCTATGACTCGGCCGAGGGCCGCGCCATCGGCGGCGCCATCTCGGCCATCATGACCGGCACCGCCTACGCCACCTCGGCCGAAATGGCCGCCGAGCTCGGGCCGTTCCCCGGCTACGCCAAGAACGCCGAGGACATGCTGCGCGTCATCCGCAACCATGCCCGCGCCGCCCGCGGCGAGGCCACCGGCTACGAGAAGCTCAACACCTCGCCGGTGCCGCTCGACCACGCCTCCTGCACCGACCAGCGCCTCGTCACCGCCGCCATCGCCGCCTGGGACAAGGCGCTGAAGCTCGGCGAACAGCACGGCTACCGCAATGCCCAGGTGTCGGTGCTGGCCCCGACCGGCACCATCGGTCTGGTCATGGACTGCGACACCACCGGCATCGAGCCCGACTTCGCGCTGGTGAAGTTCAAGAAGCT
>CALMMQ010000025.1 GCA_937868725.1 uncultured Pleomorphomonas sp. | reverse complement strand
TTATCTTGGCCGGGTCGTTATTGGCGGGTCTAAATGGCCGCTCCGTGGATCTCATCGCCAGAAATGGCGATGCGAGATCCAGGGCAGGGCGGCCGCCATCGTCAGACCTGGCGATGGTCGACGCCGGCGCGCATCGTCGGATGTGGCGATGCGAGCTCGAGGTCGGTGGCCACCGCCGGCGACCTGGTGCCATCGTCGGCAATGGCGATGCTGCAGCTCGACGTGCGCGGCCTGGTCGTCTCGGCATCGTCGGATGCGGCGATGCTCGAGCGAGGCGAAAAAAAACCGCCTCGGGGTGTCCGAGGCGGCAAGTCTGCATGCGGTTCAGGGAGGAAGAAACCGCGCCGGCGATCAGGGAGGAAAACCGCGCGGCCTGATGTGCAGCTCGGCCACTTTAGCCGGATTTTTCGACTTATCCGATGCGAGCGGCCCGCCGTGGGCGCTGCTCGATCTGCTGTTGCTTTTTCTCGACGTGCTTCTGCTCCTGGTGCTGCTGCTCGTCGCGCTGCACCTGGCTGATGGCCGCGCCGATCTGCCGCTTCACGCCCTCGATGCCCAGCTCGCTCTTGTGCGCCAAGTCGTTGAAGTCGGTGTGCTGCTTCATCGTGGACAGCGCCGCGATCTGCGCGCCGCTCAACATCGACGCCTTGAGCTTGGCCGCCTCGTCGCCGGCCAGCTCGACCTTGCCGGCGGCGGCGTCGGCAAGGCGCTGCTCGGCGCGCAGGTGGGTCTTGAAGCTGTCGGGCGTGATGGCGGGCAAGTCGCGCGGGTAGGTGTTCTCGGCCGGCGCGAAGATCGGGAAGATCGCCTTGCCGCCCACGGCCTGGGCGGCCGCCTCGGCCTTCTCCCGGCCGGGGTTGTTGCCGTGGGTCATGACCAGGTGCCGGTCGTCGTCGCCGGCGATGATGACCGGCTTGTCCGGGAACTTGGCGTGCAGCGCCTTCGCCACGGCCTCAAGGTTGCCGCTGTCGAAGGCGGCGACCGTGGCGTGGCCCACGGCCTCGGCCACCTGGGCCGCCGTGGCGTAGCCCTCCGAGATCACCAGCGCCGGCGCGGCCGCCAGGGCGTCCATGCCGCCGACCGGGTGGAAGCATCCTTCCTTCTTCGAGTCCTTGGCGAACCGCTTAGTGCCGTCCTCCTGGATGTATTGCATCGTCCATTGCTTGCCCTCTGCGTCGAAGGCCGGGATGTAGGTCTTCTGGCCTTCGCGGTCGGTCATCACGCCGGCCTGCGCCTGGATGCCTTTGGCTTGCAGGTAGGGCGTCGGCTGCTCGATGGGCACGAGGTCGGCCATCTGCCGACCGACGCGCTGCGCGGTGGCCTCCTGGGCCTTGTCCTGCTCGACGGCTCGCTGTGCCAGCTTCTCGGCCGCCTCGGCCTGGAGCTTGGCCTTCTCCTGGTCGCTCAAGGCGTAGCCCTTGCTCTTCCAGGTAATGTCCGTGCCGGTCTTGTTGTTGATGATCCGCCCGGCCGGGTGCCCGTCCAGGTGGCCCACGTAGAAGCCATCGAGCGCGCCCTTCTTGCCGCCCTCGACCGGCACGCGGTGCCGCTTGCCATCCATGATCGGGTGATCGCCCTGGGCGTTGCTGCCGGTGAACAGGCCGGCGCTGCGCATGGCCTCGGCGAACTCTTCCCTTGGCGTCATCGCTGGCCCTTGCTGGGCCTGCACGTTCTCGGGCTTCCAGCGTTCGAGCTTCGCCGCGTCGGCGCGCGGGCCGACATACCAGGACTTCGCGGCCTTGTCCCAAAGCGCGCCGGCGGCCTTGGCCGCGTTGCGCTGCTCGTAGGGCACGGCCAGGTACTGGCGGGCCTGCTGGGCCTGCTGCGCGGGCTTCTGCGCCTCGCCCTGGGCTTCGGGTGCCGGCTGGGCCGAACGCGGCTCTACGGCCGCTGTAGCGGCTCCCTGCGCCCATTTGGCGAAGGGAGCGGCATCGGTGCCCGGCGGCACGTACCAGGACTGTTGCTGCCGATCCCAACGCGCCCCGAGGCTCTTGGCCTCGTCCTTCTCCTTGTACGGCACGTTGATGTACTGCCGTTCGGGCTTCTCGGCCTGCGGCTGCGCCTGCTGCCGATCGCGTTCCTGGCGCTCCAGCTCGGCCGCGCGGCGCTGCGCGTCGCTGTCGTTGAGCATGGCCGACGCCTCGGCGGTCTTGCGTGCCTCTTTAGCGGCTGAAATGTCCTCTTCGGTCGCGTTGGGGTCGCGCCGTACACGCTCTTCCTGCACGCGGGCCAGCTTGGCGGCGCGCTCGTGCTGGTTGTCGGTGCCCAGCGCATCGACCAGGTGCAGGCGCTCGGCCAGAGCCTCGGCCTGGCCCTCGGTGCGGGTGCCGGCGACGAAGGCAAAGGCGTCCTCGCCGAACTGCGCATCGGCCTTGCGCGCGTAGACCTGGAACGCCTGCGGCTCGATGCCGGCCTGGGCGGCATCGACGGTCTGGCCGTCCTGCTCGGCCACGCCGACGATGCGCAGCTCTCCGCTCCAGTCGGGCGGCAGCTCAACGCCAAGGTGTTGACGGGTCGCGTCGGCGAACGCCTGGCCGTCGATCTCGCCGGCGGCGAGCTGCCGGCGCGCGGCGGCGGCCTGCTCGATGCCCTGCACCGCGTCGGCAGGATGGGCGGCCAGCAGGGCGGCCGCCTGGTCGTTGGTCGGTGGGGTCATGTTCGCCTCCTGGTCTGCGACGGCCGCTTGCTGCTGGGTCAGCGCCGGCAGGGCCATCAACTGGTCGGGCGCGTAGTTGTTCAGCTCGTCCAGGCTGCGAACCTGGTGGGGTTCACCGTCCTGGTCGTGGAACGCAAAGATGCGCTGGCCGTCGCTCCACCTGGCTTCGGCGTCGATGCTCGACACGATCTGTTCGCCGTGCTGCTGGAGCTGCTGCGCGAGGTGGAGCTGTTCGGCCATGTTGGCGAACTCTTGCGCCAAGCCCTTGCGCTCCAGGTAGGCGTTGTCGGTGTCGGTGTGGCTCGGGTCGATGCCGAACACCGGCGACAGCCGGTCATGCGCGACCGCGTAGAACTGCTCGGGATCGGTGCCGGTGATGCTGCCCACGGTTTCGAGGCCACGGCTGCGCAAGGCGTCTTCCAGGGTGTCGCCCTGGAATGCCTGGTAGTGGCTGAAAGACACGTCCGGGTTGTCCAGGACTTCGGCAATGTCCACGGCCAGGGCCTGGGCCACGGCTTCGTCCTGGGCCTGGCTCTGCTGCTGGTCTTGCTCCTGAACCTGCTTCTGCTCGAAGGCCAGCACGTAGTCGTGAATCTTCTCGGCATCGGCGGCCGCGCGGAACACCTCCAGCGGCTCGTCTTGCAGCGCCTTGATCCACGAACCCACATAGGCGGCGTGCTGGCCCGGATCGTGGCCGATGCCCAGCTCGTCGCCGACGATCATGGAAGCGATCTCGGCGCGCAGCTCTTCCTTGGCGTACCCCTCGCTCCCGAACGGGTGCGCCAGGTCGCGGTCAAGGCGCGAAGCGTGGCCCGTCCAGTGGCCCAGCTCGTGCAGCGCGGTCGCGTAGTAGCGGTCGGAGCTGGGGAACTGGCCGCGCTCCGGCAGGGTGATGCTGTCGGTCGAAGGGCGGTAGAACGCCCGATCACCGGCGGCGTGGGTGATCGTCGCGCCCGAGGCTTTCAGGATGTGCTCGGCGCGCTCGACGGCGTTCCAAGTCTGTTCCTTCTTCGGCTGGAGCGGCGGCAGGCCGTCGATCTGCTCGCCGTTGAACACGGTCGCAAAGAACACGCGCGGCCGCTCCAGCATGACGGTTTCCTTGACCGGCTGGCCCTTCGCATCGAGGACGGGCCGGCCGCTGTCGTCCAGCTTGTCTTGCTCTTCGCTGAACTTCCAGTATTGAACCGGCGTGCCTTTCTCGCCCTTGCGAACCTGCGCGCCCACGGCGGCGGCCTGCTTGTAGGTCATCCAGCGCGCATCGCTGCGGCCCTGGGCCATCAGGTGGATGGCGTTGATCCCTTTGTACCGCTTGCCGGTGGTCGGGTTCATCGGCAGGTAGGCGTTGGGTTCGCCCGGCTCCCACGGCTTTTGCCACGGTGCGGTGCCGGCCTTGAGCTGCTCGATCAGCTTTTCGGCCACGACTTCGTGAAACGGCTTCTTCGGCTCCATGTTCTCGTCCCTTCGGAATAGCTCGTTGAACTGAGGGAAGTTCTGCTGTGTCCGGGAACGGTCGCGCAGGCCCTGGGCGACCATGCACACGATGTTGTGCAGGTCGTCGGCCTGCATGGGCCGCACGCGGGCGATGCAGGTTTCCGTGAATGACTGTTGGCCGCGCTGCTGCACCTGGTCGGCGACCTGGTGCTGGCTCGGCTCGATGCCCTCGCAGTGCAGGGCAAACACTTCCTCGGCGCGCACGTCCAGGGACTGGCCGGCATAGCGCCGGTTCACGTCATCCCATAGCGGCTTGAGGGTGGGTTCGTTGCGGGCGGCCGCCAGGCCGTCCAGCAAGGCGCGCTTCTCGCCCGGCGCGAAGGTGTTGGCCCCGTAGTGGCCTAGCACCTCGTGCCGCAGCGTCATCAGTAGGTCGCCGGCGCTCTCGACGTTCTGCAAGGGCACGTCCACGCGGCCACGGTAGGCGCGGCCGGCGTGCAGCGTCTCCTTGGGCACGTAGCCGCCCTTCATGTCGGCCGGCACCTCGGCCGCTCGCGGCCCGTACAGCTCGGCCGCGTCCTCGCGGAACTTGTAGGCCAGCTCCAGCGCGCCGGGGTAGTCGCGGACGAAAGCCCGCGTCACCCCTTGCGCCTCGGCTTTCGTGATCGGCATGGGTCAGCCCTCCGACGCCTTGCGCGCGGCGGCCTGGGCAACCGTCTCGCCGGGCCGCAGGTCGTACAGCTCGCGGGCGTTCGTGGTGGTGATGAACGGCGGGATGTCGGCGCTCGGGCCTTCGTCGTCCAGGAATGCCGGCTCCAGCGCGCCATCGACTTCCACCAGGTCGTCGCCGCTCGCGGCGGCGTCCTGCTCGGACAGCGCGTCCTCCACGAACGCGCCCACGCGCTCGGCTTCGTCGGGGTCGAACTCGACCTGGAAGCCGGGCGTCAGCGCGTCGGCCATCTTCTCGCGCACGGCCTCGCGGCCGGCGGCGTCGTCGTCAACCGGCGGCAGGACGGCCAGCGGCTCGTCGTGGGCGGCGGTGTTGGTGGTGGTTTGCTCGTTCATGGTCGATCTCCTTCGCTGTGGTCATTCGGATGCCGGGCCGTTGCGGCCCTTGCTGTAGTCGGGCCGACCCTTGAGGTCGGGGTAGGTCTGCTTGCATGTGGGGAAGTTGCTGCAACCCCACCAGAATTGCCCCTTCTTCTTGCTCGGCCGGCGCGACAAGCCGCTGCCGCAGGCCATGCACTTGTGAAGGGATGACACCGGCGCGGCTTCCTTGCCGCCGGCGATGGTCACGGCTCCGCTGTTGGCCTTCGCCACCTGGTCGCGGATGAACGTCTCTTGCTTCGTGATGAAGGCGTCCAGGGCGGCCGTGCCCTGCTCGACGCCTTTCAGCATCCGCTCGTAGAGCGCGGTCAGCACCGGGCTTTTCACAACCTCGGGCAGCGCGTCGATGACGCTGCGGCCGAGGGTCGTGCTGATGATCTGCTTGCCTTTGACGGCCAGGAACTCGCGCCGCTTCAACTCGGAAATGATCGACGCACGGGTGGCCGACGTGCCGATGCCGTCGCCCTCGCGCAGCATCTTCTTGTGCTCGGCATCGCTGACGAACTTGTGGATGTTCTCCATCGCGCGGATCAGCGTGCCCTCGGTAAAGCGCGCTGGCGGCTTCGTCTTGGCGTCCTTGCGGGTGGCGTCCGTGCAGGTCACGGCGTCGCCCTGGGCCATCGACGGCAGGGCCTGCGTGCCGCTGTCGTCGTCCTCGTCCTTCTCGCCTTCCTCGTCGGCCTGGCTGTACACGTCACGCCAGCCGTTGCGCGTGACTACCTTGCCGCTCGCGGCGAAGTTCTCGCCCGCGATCTCGACGCCCACGGTGGTCTGCATGTACTCGTGCAGCGGGTAGAACTGCGCCAGGTAGGCGCGCACGATCAGGTCGTAGATGTTGCGCTCGCGCTCGCTGAGGGCGGCCTTGCTGCCCTTCTGCATGGTCGGCACGATGCCGTGGTGCGCGGTGATCTTCGAGTCGTCCCACGTCTTGGACTTGATACGCGGATCGGCACCATCGACCAGGCCGGCCAGTTCGGGGTTGACGTGCTTGATCGCCTCCAGCACGCGCGGCGCGTCGGCGTGCTGCGACTCCGGCAGGTAGGCGCAGTCGGTGCGCGGGTACGAGGTCAGCTTGTGCGTCTCGTAGAGCGCCTGGCAGGTGTTCAGCACGTCCTCGGCGCTGTAGCCGAACTTGGCCGAGGCCAGTGCCGTAATGTCGGACAGGGCGAAGGCCAGCGGCTGGTTCTGCTTCTTGGCCTCCTGTTTGTACGCGGCGATGGTGCCCGGCTGGCCCTTGACGGCGGCCACCAGGGCGTCGGCGACGGCGGTATCGACAAGGCGGCCTTCGCTGTCCAGACCGGCTTGATCCTCCTTCGCCTTCCATGCGGCGGCGAAGCTGCCGCCGGCGTGCTGCACCACCGCCCGGATGGTGTGGTACGGCACGGCCTTGAATGCCTCGATCTCGCGGTCGCGGGCGACCACGAGGGCCAGCGTCGGCGTCTGCACGCGGCCCACGGTCAGCAGGGCGCGCGAGCCGCCGCGCTGCGCGCGCAGCGTGTACGCGCGGCTGAGGTTCATGCCGATCAGCCAGTCGGCGCGCTGCCGCCCGCGTGCAGCGTCGGCCCAGCCTGCATAGGTGGTGTTCTCCTTCAACGCGGCCAGGCCGCGCTTGACGGAAACGGAGTCCTGCGCGCTCACCCAAAAGCGGCGCACCGGCTTGCTGTTGCGGAAGTGCTCCAGCACTTCGTCAACCAGCAACTGGCCTTCGCGGTCGGGGTCGCCGGCGTTGACGATCTCCTTGGCCTCCTTGAGCAGCTTGCCGATCACGGCGAGCTGCTTCTTCGCGTCGTCCTTGGGCTTGAGAATCCAGCTCTCGGGGATGATGGGCAGCTCATCGACGCGCCAGACCTTCTTGCCGGACTGGCCGCGCGGCACGTCATCGGGCGTGTACTCGTCGGGGTCGGCCTGTTCGAGCATGTGCCCGAAGCACCAGGTCACTTTGTCGGTGCCGCACTCGATGAAGCCGTCGCCCTTGCCGGTCGCGCCCAGCTCGCCGGCGATGGCCTTGGCGACGGACGGCTTTTCTGCGATGAAAAGGCGCATGGTGTGTCTCCCTACCAGGTGATGACCGGACGGATCACGGTCTTGATTTGCGAACGATTGATCGGGCCGAAGTAGCGGCCGTCGAAGGATGTGGCGCTCACGTCCGACATAAGCAGCACCTCGGAATTGCCGAGCGTGTAGCTGTTGGACTGATAGCGCGGCAGCGGCCGACCGGCCTTGTCGGCCTTGATCGGCGCGCTGAGGGGCAGCAGCTCGCCGTTGACGCGCACGCCGTCATCGGCGACGGCGACGGCATCGTCTTTAGCGGCTAAAACGCGCTTCATCATGTAGCCGTAGCCGCCCTGGCAGAAGCCGGCCCCGATGTAGCCCCTCTCCTTGGCGTCATCGAACACGCCGAGCTGCGGCGGGCAGAAGAGGACGTAGGCCCCCTTCTCCACCGGCGCGCTGCTCGTCCAGTACAGGCCGACAGGAATGCTCTTGGTGGTGTTCACGCGGGCACCGGCGGCATAGCCGCCGGCCGCCAGCAGCAGGGCGGCCACGCCCGCGATGGCGACGCCTGCCGCGATACGTTTCAGGATGCGGCTCATATCGTGATGCCCTCCCCTTCCGTCTCGGCCTGTGCGACGGCGCGCAGGCGGTCGCTGACCTTGGGCGCGGGGATCGCGGCGCGTGCCGAGAACACCGGGTCTTTGAAGTACAGGGGTTGCTTGCCGTAGATCGCCGGGTAGCCCGCGACGTAGATCACCATGTCGCCGGCTTCTTCGATCTCGCCCTGGGCGTTCTTCTTTGGCCCCGGCATGCGCAGGCATTCGTCGGGCGTCAGCAAGGGCCGCTGCACTTCCTGGTAAGTGCGCGACACCTGGCCCAGCATCGCCGCCGTGCGGCGGCCGCTGGTCGTGATCTGCTCCTTCACCACGGTGGTCTGCCCGGTGAGGCGGGACAGGTGTTCGGCCGTCTCGACGCGGTTGGGCGGGTAGGCGTTCTGCACGTGGCAGTTCGACGTGATGCTTTCGTCGTGGCCGTAGCCCGTCTCGCGGCTCTTGAGCTGGTTAATGTCCTGGCAGATGAGGTAGCACTTGATGCCGTAGCCGGCCACGAAGGCCAGCGACTCTTGCATGATCTCCAGCTTCCCGAGGCTCGGGAACTCGTCCAGCATCATCAAGAGCCGGTGCTTGTAGTGCGCCACCGGCCGGCCGCCCTCGAAGTCCATCTTGTCGGCCAGCAGGCGCACGATCATGTTCACCATGACGCGCACCAGCGGCCGCAGGCGGGCCTTATCGTTGGGCTGGGTGACGATGTAGAGGCTTACCGGGTCGTCCTCGTGCATCAACTGCTTGATGCGGAAGTCCGACCGGCTGACGTTGCGGGCCACCACGGGGTCGCGGTACAGGGCCAGGTACGACTTGGCCGTGGACAGCACCGATCCGGCTTCTTCCTCGGGCCGATCCATCATGTCGCGGGCCGCCGAGCCGATGGCGTGATGGTTCTGGCCGTCTACGTGCCCGTAGGTCGCCATTTCCATCCAAAGCTCGCCAATGTCCCGGTTCGGGTCGGCCAGCATCGCATCGACGGACGGCAGCGTGGCGGTGCCGCCATCGTCCTTGGCCTTGTACAGCGCGTGCAGGATCACGCCGACCAGGAGCGCGAAGGCGGTCTTCTGCCAGTGCGAGTCCAGGCCCTTGCCGTCCGGGTCAACGATCAGCGTGGCAAGGTTCTGCACGTCACCCACCTCGTATTCGGTGCCGAGGCGGATTTCGTCCAGCGGATTCCAGCAGACGCCGCCCGAGGTGCTGGCCGGCTCGAAGCGCAGCACCTTGTTCTTGGCGTGCTTCTGCCGCCAGCCGGCGGTCAAGGCCCACAACTCGCCCTTCAAGTCGGTGATGACGCTGCTCGCGCCCCACGACAGCAGCGTGGGCACCACCAGGCCGACGCCCTTGCCCGAGCGCGTGGGCGCGTAGGTCAGCACGTGCTCGGGGCCGCTGTGCCGCAGGTAGAAGAAATTGCCGTCCTTGTCCTGCCAGCCGCCCACGTACACGCCGGTAGCCGTGGGTGCGGCCTTGCCGGTGACGATCTCCAGGACGTTGCGCTCGCGTGGCAGCAGGCCGGCCGCCTGAATGTCCTTCTTCTCGGCCCAGCGGGCCGAGCCGTGCAGGTACTCGTTCGCCTTCGAGCTGTTGGACGTGACGACCTTCGCCACGGCCACGCCCAGCAGGCCCACGGTCGAAACCAGCATCCCCATGCTGCCGGCCTTCATGATCTCGTCCGGGTACTGGCTGTACCACTTGTACGTCCAGTGCAGGATCGACCAGGGCGCGTACACGTGGCCCACGTTGGGGCCGAGGGTCGCGTGATAGGCGAACGTGTGGGCGAAGAACTGCGTCGCGGCCTGGAGGCCGCCGACCATCGAGGCCGCGCCCAGCACCGGCAGCAGCTTGCTCGGCTTCGGTTTGGCGGTTCGGACTTGCGGCCCTACCGCGTTGTTCATCTTGATCTTCATCTACTCCTTCCTTTCGACGTTTTGATGGAGCCTTTCGCGGTGATCGAGACGGCATCGCCGACCGCGATGCGCGTCAAGCGCCGGGCCGTGGCCTGGTCGATGGGCATAACCATGACCTCATCACCTCGTTTCAAGAGGGCCAGCGCCTGGCCCTCGATAGTCCTGGTGCCCTGGAACGTGAGCGCACCATCACCGGCAGTATATCGGGAATGCTTCGGTATATCGAAACCTTTTAGGCGCTTTGCCTCGCGTTCGGCGATGTACTTGTCGGCGGCGGCGACGCCCGGCGGCGTCTGGCCTACTCCTGTTCCTGGCCGAGAAATTCCCCGTCGCAGTGCGTGATCTGGTTGGGTTCCTTGCTGCTCCACGTGACGAGGAACATCACGCGGCAATAGCACTTCACTTCCGCCGGCGATGCGAACCACACCGAGTTCGGACAGTGCTCGCAAACGGTGCTGGCTTTGGGGCGGCGGTTTTCTTCCAAGGCGTCCAACGTCGGGCTTCCGGTGGACGGTGGCGGCGTGAAGGCCGGCGTCGGCGCGGTCGCCTCGGCCGGCGGCTGGCCGGCCGTCGCCTGCTCGGGCGACGGCTGCGGCTCCGGTAGCGTGCTGGTCGGCAGCGGGCCGCTGTCCAGGGCCGCCAGCGCCGCGTCCAGTTCGTCCTCGATGCTCTGGTCTTTCGGTTCGCTCATGGGTGTTCTCCTTGTTCAAAAGCGCCTGCCGCCGGCTCTCAAGAGCCGGATCGGTGAAGGTGATGGGTAGCTGGGAATCGACGGCGGCGCGGATCATCTGCGCCTTGAACTCCACCGTGCCGTTGACGGTGATGCGGTTGCCGTAGCGTTGCATCGCCAGGCGCAGGGCTTCTTGCAGCCCTTCGCGCGTGGCCTCGCGGGAGACTTGCAGGCGGTCACCGTCATCGCGCACGGCGCTCATGCCGGCGCGGAAGATGATCGTCCCCTTCTTCGTGATGTTGTCCACCGCCGGCGCGTGGCCGGGCTTCGCCTGGCCCTCGCCCCGGATGGTGTTGCCCTTGAGGCCCTGGGCCGCCTCGCGGGCGCGCAGGGCGGCCAGGGCGTCGGCGCCGCCGTGCTGCGCCTCCTTCTTGAGCCAGTCGGCCCACGTGCGCCGGCTGTGCTCGGCGTAGAGGGCCGTGCGCTCCTGCTGGAACTGCTTGTTGATCGCCTGGAGTTCGCTGCGCAGGGCCTTGCTCGCCTGGGCGTACAGCAGCTTCTTGTTCGCGCGGCCCTCGCCGACCACCTTAATCGTGGCGCGGCGCAGGCGGTTCGACCTCTTGGCCGCCTCGATCAGCCGATCCTTGCGATGCCGGGCGCGCTCCAGGGCCTGGGCGCGCGCCGTGGTCAAGCTCTGCTGCTCGGCCTTGTACTTCGCGTACAGCTCCACGGTGTTGACGCGAAGGCGGATGGGGTCTTTGCGGTACTGCCGCTTCGCGGTGGTTTGCGCCTGCCGTTCGGGCGAAGCCTCGAACGGGCCAAGCCGCGCCTCCAGGCTCGGCTTGGAAAGGTCGCGGGCTACTGTGCTCGCCTTCACCATCGTTCCGTCGCCGGCCTCGAACACGAGGCCATTGGCGCGGACGCGCAGCTCCATTCCGTTGTCGCGCATGACCTGGTGCAGTTCCTGCCAGGACTGCGCGCCCTTGATCTCGTCCAGGCACTCGCGCTTGATCCAGCCGACCAGGCTTTCAACGCCGGCATGCCGCTCCATGTCGGCGGCCCGGCCCTCCGCGCCGCGCTTGCGCGGCTCGTGGTTGTCGCGCTCCAGGCCGTAGTCGCGCTCCAGGGCCGTGCAGAGTTCCGCCAGCGCCCGGTGCGGGTAGTACGGCTCGTGCATCGTGTGCCGCGTCGGGTGAATCTTGTTGATGGCGATGTGGATGTGCAGGTTGTCGGTGTCGTTGTGGACGGCACTGATTCGCTGATGCTCGCCATAACCCAGCCCGACGCAGATGCGTTCCTCAATCGCGCGCAAGGTGTCGGCGCTGGGCTGCTCGCCGGCCCGGAAGCTGACGATCAGGTGGTAGGTCTTGTCGCCCTTCGCGCGGGTGTTCGTGTGCTGGGTCGCCAGCACCTCCGTGATGGCGTCCTGGATGGAACCGGCTTCGCAGTTCGTCGCCTGCACGTGGCCCAGCCGGTGGTCTTTGCTTTGGGCGTCGGTGATGTAGTTCGCCAGGCCCGCGAAGTCGCTCTTGCCAAGCGAGCGCATCGGCACGTGCTTGGCGATCATGGCCGCCCCTCCGGCTTTTTAGCCGCTAAAGAAGTCAAGGCTCGGCCCTCGGCTGAACCACGGCCTTCATGATCCGGCTCATTTCGTCCTGGGTGGCCTCGATCCGGCCCAGCAGGGCCAGGATGGTCGCCTCGCCGAACTGGAGCGTTCGCACGTCATCGGTCAGCCAGAGCTTGAGCAGGCCGCCAAGGCGGCCAAGGTCGCCGTTGACGCGCACCAGCTCGCGCACGTGCTGGTAGTCCATGACGCCCTTGATCTGGTAGCCCTGGCCCACGTCGCGCAGATAGCGCGCCACGCTGACGCCCGCCCTCTTGGCGTTCGCCTCGATCTCGTCTTTCTCTTCGGGGAACACCGGCACCCGCAGGTGCTGCCGCCGCCGGCGGCCGTGTTCCTTTTCGTCGTTCTCCATGCCTCGCCTCGTCTCTCATGCCGGCGGTAGCCGGCTGCCTCGCAGAGCAGGATGACCCGTTGAGCGCCCCCCGGCGCGAATAAGGGACAGTGAAGATAGATAACCGGCTCGCCGGTTAGCTAACTTCACACATCCTGCCCGCCTTACGGCGTTAATAACACCAAGGAAAGTCTACACCAGCCATTACGATTTATCCGCAACTATCGCGCTATCAGGCCGCAAAAGCAGCAACGGATATAGCGAAACCCGCCACAATGGCCCATAATGCCGCTATCGAAGCGTGCCAATGCACGCCGATAGCGGACTTTTTGCGTTTCCGTAGCGCCGCTTAGTAGCGTTACATTTGCGATGAGAGGATTAGATGGACGAACACGATGCCAAAGACCTACCCCGAAGAGCTGGCTGAATGGGTGAAGGGACGGGAAGCCAAGAAGCCGCGCCAGGACAAGCACGTGGTCGCGTTCCTGGCCGTCAAGAGCGACGTTCAAGCGGCGCTCGATGCGGGCTATGCGATGAAAACGATCTGGGAGCACATGAAGGAAACCGGCCGGCTGCGCTGTCGGTACGAAACCTTCACCCAGCACGTGAAGCGGTACATCAAGGCCGCGCCGGTAGCTTCCCCGCCGCCTCCCGCCACTCCCCCGGACAGCCAGCCCAAGGGCGCGAAGCCCGAGCCGAAGGCCGCCCCGCCGGCCTCGGAATCCAAGAGTGAGCCACCCAAGATCGGCGGCTTCACGTTTGATGCGACTCCAAAGAAAGAGGATTTACTGTAATGGCGAAAATTCACATGGTTCTGCAAGGCAAGGGCGGCGTCGGCAAGTCGATGATCGCGGCCACCATCGCGCAGTACAAAGCCGGCAAGGGACAGAAGCCGCTTTGCATCGACACCGATCCGGTGAACGCGACGTTCGAGGGCTACAAAGCCCTCAACGTGCGCCGGCTCAACATCATGGACGGCGACGAGATCAACACCCGGAATTTCGACGCCCTGGTCGAGATGATCGCGTCGGCCGAGGGCGACGTCATCATCGACAACGGGGCCAGCTCGTTCGTGCCGCTGTCGCACTACCTCATCAGCAACCAGGTGCCGGCGCTGCTCCAGGACATGGGCCACGAACTCGTGGTGCATACGGTCGTCACCGGCGGCCAGGCCCTGGTGGACACGGTGAGCGGCTTCGCCCAGCTCGCCAGCCAGTTCCCGGCCGAATGCCTGTTCGTGGTCTGGCTGAACCCGTATTGGGGGCCAATCGAGCACGAGGGCAAGGGGTTCGAGCAGTTGAAGGCGTACACGGCCAACAAGGGCCGTGTGTCCGCCATCATCCAGATTCCGGCGCTGAAAGAGGAAACCTACGGCCGCGACTTCGCCGAAATGCTCCAGGATCGGCGCACCTTCGATGAGGCCCTGGCCGATTCGGCGCTCACGATCATGACGCGGCAGCGGCTCAAGATCGTGAAAACCCAGCTCTTCGCCCAGCTCGAAAACGCGGCGGTGCTCTGATGGCGGCCGACGACAAGATCGAGGAGCTGATACGGGAGATCGCGGCCAAGCACGGCATCGCCGTGGGCCGCGACGATCCGATCTTGATCCTCCAGACCATCAACATGAAGCTGATGCAGGACAGCGCATCGGCCCAGCAGGAAATCTTGGACGCCTTCAAGTCGGAACTGGAGTCCATCGCCCACCGATGGGGTGATGACGCCAAGGGAAAGGCGGAAAGGACGCTCAACGCGGCGTTGGCGGCCAGCAAGGACGCCATGACGCGGGGAATGCAGGAGGGCGCGAAGGCGGCCGCCGAGGCCGTGCGGCGTGAGGTTGAGGCGGTGACGGCGCAGCTCGTCGCGCCGATCCGCGAGGCGCGGCGCGTCGCCATGATGAACATGGTCGCGGCCGGCATGGCGGTCGTGGCCGCCGGCCTGGCCCTGTGGGCCTCGCTGTAGATGGCGATGCGGGATCTCATCGTCAGAACTGGCGATGGTCGACCGCGCCGGCGGCATCGCCAGGTTCGGCGATGCTGGCCAGCTCCCGGCATCGTCGCTTGTGACGATGCTGCAGGATGATTCCGCCAGGCCCTCGGCGGGCCTCCCTCGCCAGAAATGGCGATGCTCGAGAAAAAAGCCCGGCGACCGCCGGGCTTCGTTTTTATGCGGGCCTGGCTGACAGGCCCAAGGACTGCGATCTCCCTGGCCGCTCCTGGGCCTGGGATTGCTTGCGCTCCTGCTCCTGCTTGCGCATCAGCAGCTCATGCCGGCGGGCGGCCTCGCGCATGGCATCCCAATCGGAAGCCAGCTCGGGGTTCTCGGCGCGCATCTTGCGCGTCGCCAGCTCTTCGATCTTCGGCGAGTGCAGGCCCATGCCTTCCTTGATCTCGCGGACGGCCTCCAGGCGCGCGTGAAGCGTCTGCAAGCGGGCCTGCTGCTGCGCCTGCTGGTTCTGCCAGGCTCGCTTAGAGCCGGGCAAGGAAAGCCGGCCAGGCGCGGACGCCTGGGTCTGCTGCAAACGGGCCTGCTGCCGGTCGATCAGGTTTTCTAGCCTGTCCTCGATGTGCTCCACCTGGTCGTGCTTGGCCTGCACGTAGAGCGCCAGGGTTTCGGGGTAGGACTGCTCGACCGGGGCCGCCTCTAGGGTGGCCTGCTGCTCGATCTCGGCCGCCTGGGCGGCCTCCAGCAAGTCGGCTCCGGTGTCCTCGCGCGAAGCGCCGAAGGCGGCACCGCCGAGGGTGGCCGGCGCGCTGACGCGGGCCGGCTTGGTGGCGCGGCTCTCGGTGCCGCTGCCGGGGATGGTGAGTCGTTTCAAGGGCGTGCCTCCTTTTTAGCCGCTAAAGCTACATGGAGCGCCCCCGCGTCAGTTTCGGGGCCTCTGCGGCGACTGCCGCCTTGCCCTGGGCGTTGTAGCTGATGCTCTTTGCGCTCCCAATTTCAGGTACTTTATCGAAATCTGACCGAGCGTGCATGACAAAGTTCTTGCCGATCTGCTGGTACACGTTGGTGGCGTCGGCATGAACGATCACGCCGGCGTGGGTCTGCTTCTTGTCGGCCGCTTGGGCCGTGTACAGGTTGTAGATGCCGGGCTTCAACGCGCCCGCCTTGTCTACTTTCTGATTCGTCCAAGCGCCGTCCTTTTCGGCCTGAACGATGCGTTGACCGTTCATGACCAAGAGGCGTTCTTTCATCGGGCACTCCTATGGTTGCCGTAGTTCTCAAAAGGGTGATGGTGGCCCCATGCAAGCCGCGCTCCAACAAAAAAGCCGACCTCGGCAAAGCGAGGCCGGCTCTTCCCAGCGGCCGGGTTGTGCGTTTTGTCAGGGTTCCAGGGTAATTTTAAGGAAAACCAACCGATTTATCAGGTCTTTTTGCGTCCGCCGCTGGTCGGATCGGCCGCCCGGCCTTGCGCCATGACGGTTTCCAGGGCCTCCAGCCGGCCGCGAAGCCCGGCCGCTTCCTCGCGGGCCTGGGCAGCGTCGCGCTTCGCCTGGTCGCGCTCGCCCTGGGCGGCGGTCAGCCGCTCGGCCTGGCGGTGTGCCTCGGCCGCCATCGCCTTGCGCTGCTCCTGGTGGGCCTGCTCGGCCGCCTCGGCCTTGGCCTGCACCTTCACCAGCTCCGCGCGCACCTGGTCGCGCTCGGCGGCGGCCACCTCGGTGGCCTTCCGCTGCTCGGCCTGAGCGGCGCGCGCCTGGTCGGTCGCCTGGTTCGCCCGCTCCAGGTCGGCACGCAGCTCGCCGGCGCGGCGCTCGATCTCGGCGGTACGGCTGTTCGCGGCCGCGAGGTCGGCCCGCAGGGCCTCCACCTGGTCGGCGCTGGCCGTGGCCCTCTCCTGGGCCTTGTCGCGCTCTGCGCGCGCCTGGCGGGCTTCCTGATGGGCGTGATCCAGCTCCGTGCGCAGCTCGCCGGCCCTGGCCTCGGCCGTGGCCGCGCGCTCGCTGGTCGCCGCGAGCTTGCCGCGCAGCTCGTCGGCCTCGCCCTTGGCGGCCGCCTCGACGGCCTCCAGGGCCGCGATGCGGGCCTTGGCCTCGTCCAGCTCGCCGGTGAGCTGGTCGGCCAGCTCTGCGGCTTCCTGGCGCGCTGCTTCCGTCTCCTGGCGCACGGCCTCCAGCGCCTCGCGCTCGGCGGCCAGGCGGTTGTTCGCCATTTCCAGCGCCACGGCCCACAAGTCGCCGCCCAGCTCGGCCAGCTTGTCGGTGATCGCCTGCGGTGCCGGCTCGCGGATCGGGGCGGCCTGGCTGGCCTTGCGTGCGCGCCACTCGTTCATCGCCTCGCTGATGGTGGTGAAGCTGCCGCTGCCGAGCTGCTTGCGCACGTTCGCCAGCGTGGGGTTCTGGCCGGCCGCGTCCAGTTCGTCGGCCACCGCAAATATCTGCTCCTTCGAGATCGCCATGTCGGGCCTCCTTTGGCCGGTTGTATGTTGTAGCGTGTAGCATACTACAACATACAACACTACGCAAGCGGTTTAGCTGAACTTTTTTTAGCGGCTAAAACGCGGGCAAAAAAAAGCCCCGCTCGATGGCGGGGCGATGGGTGGGGGTCGGTGGTCGGCGATGCCCGGCGCTGGGCGTGTCAGCCCTCCAGCAGCGCGACAAGCTGCACGGTGCCAAGGTCGGCCTCGAACTCCTGGCCGTCATCCTCGTATTTGAGCCAGGCCCAGCCCTCGGCCGGGGGCCGGCGGTTGAGGATCAGCCGTGCCGGCCGGTCGTCGTGCTTGACCTGGATGATGGCCTTCTTGAGCTTGTCGGGGTCGGCCTCCTTCGGCTCCTTCTTCCCCTTGGCGTCATCATCCTGCGGCCCCTGCTCGCCGTCGCCGGCCTCGGCGTCGGTCTTGCCGGTCAGCGCATCGACGGTGTTGGGATCACGGTCGCCGTCCTCGTGACTGCGCTTGTCCTCCAGGAACTCGCGCAGCAGCTTCACCGAGCCGCGCGTCAGCTCCTGGCTGTCGTCGGCCAGCCAGGCGGCCACCTCGTCGGGGTTCTTCTTGTAGGCCGTCACCAGCTCGTTGATGACAGTCACGTCCTTGCCCCGGCCGCTATTGAACGCCTCGGCAATGGGTTCGGGCAAGTCCAGCAGCGTGACGTGCTGCGTGACGAAGGCCGGCGACTTGCCGATCTCCTTGGCGATCTCGCCCTTCTTCTTGCCCTTCGCCAGCTCGCGGCCGATGAAGTCGGCGATCTCACGCGCCGTCAGCTCGTTGCGTTGCAGGTTCTCGATAACCTGGTCGGCCTCGTTGTAGTCGTTGTCGATGAAGGCCGGGATCGTGGTCTTGTGCGCCCACTTCGAGCCGCGATAGCGCCGCGCGCCGTGGTTGATGAGGTAGCGCCCCGGTGCGTCCGGGTTCTCGCGCACGCTGATGGGCGACTTCACGCCGCGCGCTTTGATCGTCTCGCCGATCTCCGCGATGCTCTCCGGCGAGAAGCCGGGGTTGTCGGCCGTGCGCGGCTGGTGCGGGTCTTCGTCGATCAGGTCAAGCGGCAGCTCCTGCGGGCCTGCGCCGCCGGCGTTGGCCGCCGGCTGCTCGTTCAGCAGGCCGGCCAGGTCGCCCAGCCCGTCCAGGCCCAGCCCGGACGATTGCGGCTTGTCCTGCTCCTTCTTCTTGGCGTTGGTCTTGGCGCTCATTGCGCGATCTCCATCTTCGTGAACACGTAATCCGCCAGCGCACGCACCTCCTGGGTGGCCTTCCGCGCGGCGGTCTTCTTGATCTTCCACACCGGCATCTGCTCGCCCAGCGCCTCGGCGATGCTGTCACGCGCGCCGATGCTGAACGGCAAGATGAGCTGCGGGTATGCCTGCTGCAACGTCGCCAGGTTGTTGACGTGGCGCGGCTTCCGCGCGTCCACCTTGTTCGGCACCATGCCGAGGAAGCGCAGCTTGGGGTTCTGCTTGCGCAGGTTGCTGATGACCGCGACCATCTTCTTCATGCCCTGCAAGCTGTACGCCTCCATTTCGATGGGCGACAGCATGTAGTCGGCCGTCAGCACGGCCGCCGTCATGGCGACGCCAAGGGAGGGGGCCGTGTCGATCAGGCACACGTCGAAGAACTCGCCCAGCGCGGCCACACTGGCCCGCAGCGCGGCGGCCGCCTGGGAAAGCTCCATCTTGTCCAGGTTCGCCAGGTTGGCGTCTGCCGCGATCAGCGCCAGGCTCTCGCCCTCGCGCTTGCCGAACCAATACCGCAGGTCATCGGTGTCGCCGGTGAACAACTGGCTGGCGAGGTAGCCCGATTGGTACGCCGACAGCGTGAACGATGCGTTGCCCTGGGTGTCCAGGTCGATCACGGCCACGCGAAGGCCGCGCTCCAGGAAGTCGAATGCCAGGTGGCAGGTGGCGAACGTCTTGCCTTGACCGCCCTTCTGAATTGCCGTGACCAGTGTTTTCATGACTTGGGTTCCTGTTTCCTCTTGGCGTCTGCTTCCCACTTCTTGACGATGAACGCTTGATGCTCCGGCAGTACCGCCGTCACTCGCTCGAAGCCCTCGGGGAGCTGTTCCCCTGCTGCTGCCCATACGCGACTGACCGCCTGCGACACCGCCCCCTTGGTCAGCCCCAGCGAAGTGACAAACTCCGCCTGGGGCCGGCCATCGACCAGCACGCCGCGCGCTATGTCGATGGTCTGCTGCCCGATCTCCAGCCCCTTGATGGCCGTCTGGAATTGGGCTTCGGTTAGCCGTTTCTTCATGGATTGCACCCATAACACTCCACACCCGGTTTGTTGAACAAATGGCGGTGCCAGCCGCCGACCATGTGCAGAAGTTTAGCTAAACCATGCGAAGCCGTCAAGCGTTTTAGCGGCTAAAAATTTGTTCGCGCCTTGTCGATGGCCGATGCCGTTGCGGCCGTCGCCCGCGCCTGTCGCCAGTGGTCGGAATCCACCGCGCACGCGCAAAGCGTGGCCCCGTCCTGGTCGTAGAACACGGCCGGCCGGCCCTCCACCTTCGCCTCGATGCGCAGCGCCTTGGCAGGCAGGCCCAGCCCGTCCGCGATGACGGCCAGGGTGGCGCGCTGCAAGGCCAACTCTTCCCCCTTGGCGTCAATGAGCTGTGCCGCATGGGCGGCACTCAGGAAGAACGTCATCAGCGGGCCTACGGTGCGCGTGCCGCCGCTGGCAAAGCACACGTCGAAGGAACCGCCGCCCACGTGCGGATCGACGCCCTCCACGAGACGCCAGGGGTCAAGGCCCCATTCTTCGGATTGCGCGCTGTACCAGTAGGCCGGCGCGTCGCCGTTCAAGTCGCTGTCCGCGTACTCGCGCACCATGACGGCCACGCGGCCAGTGGTCGGCTCCACGAAGCCAGGCGGGTAGGGGAGGGTCTGCTTTGCCATGTCAAAGCCCTTTCGGTTTGTAGATCGAAACGAAGTAGGTGATCGCGGTCAGTGCCGCGAAGTACGCCAGGAACGACCAGCCGGCATACACGCCAGGCGTGTTCCAGTGGTAGAGCATCCGCACGAACTGGAAGAAGGTGATGATCGCCAGCACCCACTTGAGCACCGGCCAGACCAGCACGGTCGCCACCCATACGAACTTGACCAGGCCGGCCACCAGGCCCCGGCCTTCGGCCTTGGGTGCGGCAGGCGCAGCAGCGGGCGCGGCAGGCTGCACCGGCTCGGGAGCCGGCGGCTTGCTCGCCCTGGGGAACTTGACGATGTTGGACATGGCTTGACCCTCCACGCGGTTACGTGTTGAATGCTGGATGCTCCCACTCGGAAGCATGGTTACGGTGTGCCAGCACCAGGCCAAGCGCCCCGGATCACTCCGGGGCGTTCCTCCACCTGGGGCCGTCGAACGTGTGGAATGCCGTCATTGCAGCGTCGCTCCGCTCATGCGTCGCACGGCCGCCGCCAGCAGCATTTCCGTCAGCTCGTTATCTTCCTCCGGCGTGATGCAGCCGCCGCAGATGCTGCCGAACTTCTCGCGGGCATCATCGGCGCCGATGATGGTGTGGCTCAAGGTTCGGATGCTCTTGCCGCAGCGCCGGCAGCACGTCTCGATGATCTCGATCTTGCCTTTGCTCATGGGACTGTTTCCTCTTGGCGTTCCGTTGATGACCCGGCCGAAGCCGGGCCGCCTTCCCTTACCAGCCGACGCTGCGCTTGGCCTGCTCGACCGCTTGGCTCGACCATTCGCCCTTGGCACTGGCCTCCAGGCTCAAGGCGGCGAAATAGGCTTTGCCGCGCAGCTCTTCCGCCTGCTTCACCAGCTCGGCCGCCTCGGCCATCGTGGCCTCGATCTGGTCGCGGCGGGCTTGGAAGTCGGTGGCTTCCACATTCGGCAGGGCGTCAACCCAAGGCATGATCTTGTTCTTGCTCATCGGAACCTCTCCGGTAATCGACCTGGGCGGAATGCCCGGCCTTCAAGTGCTATATTAGGACAAAATGTCCTAGCCTGTCAAGCACTTTAGCTAAACTATTTTCGCTTTACCGTAGTCCGATGCCTAGCACTTTAGCCGCTAAAGCCTCTTTCCCTGGCGTCAAACCTCTTTCCAGATCAGCCCGAGGCCGGCGTAGTCGCACAGCAGCGCCCACGCGGCATAAGGGATCGGCGTGTCCTCGCCCACCCATCGCCGGATCGTCCGGTCGCCCTTCGGGCCGAGGCCCAGCACCTTCGCGGCTTTGCCGCCGGTGAGGCCCGCCAGGCGCAGCACCTCGCGCACCTCTTCGCCGCTCGGCTGCGCCCACCGCTCGGCCGGCTTCAAGCACTCCAGCCGGATATTGGCGTCGTTCGTCATTCGTTTCTTCTCCTGGTCACGTGATAAGCCGCAGTTGGTCGAATCCGTAGATCGACTGAATGCAGCTCGGGTCTGAATCCACCACACGGCGGCCCGCGCGGTTGGTCTTGTATGTCACCGGCCGGTCGTCATGCGCCCACACCTGGCGGGTGTCTGGATGCACCTTCACGATGATGACGCGCTTGCCGATCTCCTTGGCGAACACCGGATGGTGGACGCTCACGATCTCGCACCGTTGGCCTGGTGCGGGCGTGAACTCCACCAGGTCGGCCGGGCCTGCATCGCCATTCCTGGCGGTGCTGCAGGATGCTTCGCCTGCGCCCGGCATCGTCGCTTCTGGCGATACAGGCCCAGCCTCGGCCTTGCAATCGTCAGCTTTGGCGGTGCTGCAGCGCATCGCCGTTTCCGCCGATGCGGGATCTCGCTCGCGGCCCCCGGCCTTTCCCTTGGCGTTCGACCTGGCGGCCCTGGCCGCCTTGACCTTGCCCGCCGCCTCGGCCGCCCAGCGCCGCGCGATGAACGCCTTGTGCGCCGGCAGCACCACATCGACCAAGACGAAGCCCGGCGGGATCGTCACGGTCGCCGGCTCGCGCCGCGCCGGCGGCACCAGGCCGGCCAGCCAATCGGGCAGGGGAGCGTCGGCCAAGCGGTCGCGGTAGTTGGCCTCGATCAACACCGGCCGCTTCTTCTCGGCCAGCATGGCCGTCAGGATGCCGCGCGCAACCTCGTCCACGGTCATGCAGCCCCGCGCCGTGTCGAAGTGCGAGCGATAGCCCGTCGCCGAGATAAACGGCCTGTCCAGGTCAACCGCGTGGAACTGAAAATGCGCGTTGAGCGGCCCGCCATAACCGGCCTCGTACTCCACCAGGGCGCGCACGTCGCCCGCCACGGCCAGGAACTGGCCGCGCTGGCCCCACAAGGGCACGTCCCCCGGCACCGCAGCGCAATGCCGCTCGATGACGCGGCCGGCGGCCTCGTCGTCGGCCATGCACCCGAAGTTCGTGCCGCCGTTCAGCTTCCAGATGATCGCCTCGTATCGGTCGCCGGCCAGCTCGGCCGCCGCCCCGTCGCCGCGCATGACAGCCGCGTCGATCTCCACCACGGCCGCAACGGCCGCAGCCAGCAGGCCGTCACGGTCTGCCGGCAGCTCGGCCAGCAGCTCGGCCGCCGGCGCGCTCCAGTCCTGGCCCGTCTGGGCCGGTTGCTTTGTTCGCTTCGCCATCGCTTGACGTGCTCCTGGTGCAGCCCCGGCCGGAGCCGGGGCCGCCCCTCATCAGTCAATAGCCCGGTAGATCGCAGCGGCCTCGGGGTGGCCGGCCGCGAAGCCGCGCAGGAAGTGATAGCGGTCGATCAGGGCGTCGGCCGCGTCCGTGCCGGCGATCTCGGCCGCGAGCTGGCCGAGCGCGAACAGGGTTGCGACAATGCCGGCGGCGTCGGCCGACAGTTCGCCCCGGAAGCCGTTGCCGTCTACCTCGATCTCCAGGCGCTCGGCCAGGTCGGGGGCCAGGTAGAAACCGCCGTCCGACAGGGTGTAGTAGTGCCAATACGCGCCGTTGTAGCGTTCGCAGAGCCGGCGCAGCCAGGCGTACACAAGGGCCTCGCCGCGCATCATCAGGCGCGGGCCGAAGTAGGTAGGCAAGAAGTCGAGGCGCTGGGCCTCGGCGACCAGGGAAGCGGTGACGGGTTGGTCTTGGGTGTTCATCGGAACTCTCCGGTAGTTGACCTGGGCGACATGCCCGGCCTTCAAGACGTATATTAGGACAAAATGTCCTAACCTGTCAAGCACTTTAGCTAAACTTTAGCCGCTAAACTG
>CALMMQ010000024.1 GCA_937868725.1 uncultured Pleomorphomonas sp. | reverse complement strand
CAGTCTCCATGATCCGCTCCGAATGGACAACCTCCTGAAAGCTCACATCTAGCGCCGCCGCTGGCCGTCCTTGTCGAAGACATAGCGCCGGTTGGCCGGGCAGCCGAGATGGATGGTGTCGCCGGCCCGGATGTCCGGACCGTCGCGGTACTCGGCGATCAGCGGTTGACCGTCGCCGAGCTGGCAGTAGAGGTAGCGGGTGCCGCCGAGGTACTCGAGCACGTCGACCCGGGCCGGCAGGCCGTCGGCATCGCCGACCACCAGATGCTCCGGCCGGAGACCGAAGGTGATCCTGTCGCCGGCCGTCAGCCCGTCGCCAACGATGGCGACGCTTTCCGTGCGGCCGGCGATGGTGACGCGGCCCTCGCCCGCCCAGACGGCGTCGAAGAGGTTCATGCGCGGCGAACCGATGAAGCCGGCGACGAAGGCGTTGTCCGGATCCTCGTAGACGCGGCGCGGATTGCCGACCTGCTCGATGCGGCCGTCGCGCAGCACGACGATCATGTCGGCCAGCGTCATCGCTTCCGTCTGGTCATGCGTCACATAGATCATGGTGTTGCCGAGTTCGCGGTGCAGCCGGGCGATCTCGACGCGCATCGACACCCTGAGTTCGGCGTCGAGGTTGCTGAGCGGTTCGTCGAACAGGAACACGTCCGGCTGGCGCACGATGGCCCGGCCGATGGCAACGCGCTGGCGCTGGCCGCCCGACAGCTGGCCCGGCCGGCGGTCGAGCAGCTTCTCGATCTTGAGAATGGCCGCCGCCGCCGCCACGCGCTGGTCGATCACCGCCTGTTCGGTGCGCTGCATCCTGAGCCCGAAGGCCAGATTGTCGCGCACCGTCATGTGCGGATAGAGGGCGTAGGACTGGAACACCATGGCGATGCCGCGGTTCGACGGATCGAGGTCGGTGACGTCGCGGTCCTTGATGCGGATTTCGCCGTCCGTCACCTCTTCGAGGCCGGCGATCATCCGGAGCAGCGTCGACTTGCCGCAGCCCGAGGGACCGACGAACACCACGAAGGCGCCGTCGGGAATGTCGAGATCGACGCCATGGATGACCTGCAGGTTGCCGTAGGTCTTGCGGACGTGGGTGAGTACGACACCGGTGTGGCTCATGGCGGTCAGGCTCCGGTCTTGCCGCCGCGCATCCAGACCAGCATTTCGCCGGGCGCGCGGTTGTCCCAGAGATGGTAGGGCACGAAGCGGGCGGTGGCCGGCTCGCTAGCCGGCGGCGCCTCGCGGTAGAGCGCTCCGTCGAAGCCGGTGCTGACGTCGCGGCTGGCCGGCAGGTCGATGGCGACGGCCTCACCGAGTTCGGCCAGGCGGCTTTCGCGCGCCAGCGCCGGATCGACCGTGACGCTGAGGGCGTTGAGCCCGGCGCCGTTGTCGACCGCCTCGGTGCAGTAGACCAGCGGCCCGCGCATCAGCGCCAGCCGGCCGGCGTCCTGGCGGACGCGGGGATCGGCGTAAAGGGCCCGCGGCACGAGCGGCAGCTCGAGGTCGACCACTTCGTCGCCGGTCCACTGGCGTTCGAGTCGGGCATAGCCGTCGACAACGACGGCGTCGAGATCGACGGCATGGCCGTCGATGGTCAGCCGGGCGCCCTTGGCCCAGCCGGGGATGCGCAGCGCCAGGGCAAAGCGCGTCGGCTGTTCCGGCTTGACGGTGAGGCGTACCGCCCCCGCCCACGGATAGCGCGTTGCCTGGGTCAGGCGAACGTTGGTGCCGGCCACCTCGGCCGTCACCGTGCTCTCGCCATAGAGGTGGACGGCGATCTCGTCGTCGGCCACGGCGTACATGTAGGAGCCGACCGAGGCGACGAGGCGGGCGATGTTGGGCGGGCAGCACGGGCAGCGGTGCCAGACCCAGCGGTGATGCTTGCCGGCGCTTTCGAGCGGGTTCTCGTAGAAGAACGTCTTGCCGTCCAGCGACAGGCCGGCGAGGGCACCGTTGTAGAGGGCGATCTCCATGACGTCGGCGAACCGCCGGTCGGGGCCGCGCCCAAGCATGCGGCTGGCCCAGAACACCAGCCCGACCGAGGCGCAGGTCTCGGCATAGGCGCTCTCGTTGGGCAGGTCGTAGTAGCCAGTGAAGCCCTCGTTGGCCGCCGCCGGTCCGATGCCGCCGGTGATGTACATCTGCTTGGCGGTGAGGTCGTCCCACAGCCGTTCGAGCGCTGACGTCAGCGTGTCGTCGTTGTACTCGGTGGCGATGTCGGCCATGCCGGAATAAAGGTACATGGCCCGCACGGCGTGGCCCACCACCTTGTCCTGCTGCCGCACCGGCTTGTGCGACTGGCTGTATTCGTACGAGCCCATGACGAAATTCTTGGGGTCGCGGCCGTCGCGCCGCGCTTCGATATCGAAATAGTGCGGCTCGGTGCCACGCTCGTCGATGAAGTACTTGGCGAGGTCCATGTACTTCTGCTTGCCGGTGGCCCGGGCCAGCTTGACCAGCGCCAGCTCGATCTCCTCGTGGCCGCAGTAGCCGGCGATCTGCCCGGCGCCATGGCCGAACACCGTGATCATGTGGTCGACGTAGCGGCTCATGATGTCCATCAGCTGGCGCTTGCCGGTGGCCTGATAGTAGGCCACGGCGCCCTCGATGAGATGGCCGGCGCAATAGAGTTCATGCGTGTCGCGGAGATTGGTCCATTCCCGCCCCGGCACCACGCGCAGATACCAGGCGTTGAGGTAGCCGTCGGCGCGCTGCAGCTTGGCATAGAGCGCGACGATGGCGTCGACGCGCGCTTCCAGCGCCGGGTTGGGTCGGCGGTAGAGCGAATAGGCCACCGTTTCGATCGACTTGCCGAGGTCGCTGTCCCAGAACATCTGGGTCGAGACGCGGGCCCGCTGCTCGGTGGCCGGCACCGTCGGGCTCATGGAGTGATAGGGGATGACGACGCCGGGGCTCGGCTGGTCGACGTCGATGGCCGTCAGCATGCCGGCGGCGACGCAGCGGTCGAGCAGTGTTTCGGCGGTGGTCTGGCACACCGCGTCCTGGCGGGCGCCGAACAGGCCGCCAAGGGTGACGGAAGGCACCGGGACGGGACGGAACTGGCGGTCTTTTCTTGTTCTGGACATGGAAGGACTTCCCTGAGGGTTCGGGATCACTTGACGGCGCCGGCCATCAGGCCGCGCATGTAGTAGCGTTGCAGCAACAGGAAGACGAAGAGGCAGGGGATCATCATGACGGTGACGCCCGACTGCACGGCCGTCCAGTCGATGGCGCCGAGCCGGCCGGCTCGCACCGCCGTCATCAGGATCGGCAGGGTGAACTTGGAATTGTCTGACAGCAGCACCAGGGCGGCCAGGAACTCGTTCCAGGAATTGAGGAAGGCGAAGATCGCCACCGTGACGATGCCCGGCAGCACCAGCGGCAACAGCACGCGCACCAGCAGCTTGAGGTCGCGCGCCCCGTCGATGCGGGCCGCCTCCTCGATCTCCTTGGGTACGGCGTCGAAGGCGTTGCGCATCATGAACACCGAGAACGGCAGCTGCAGCGTCACGTAGACCAGCGTCAGCCCGACCAGCGAGTTGTTGAGGCCGAGCCGGGCGAGGATGATGAACAGCGGCGTCAGGATCGACTGGAACGGGATCATCAGCGTGGCGATGATCAGCACGAACAGCGCGTTCTTGAACATGAAGCGGTAGCGCGAGAAGCCGTAGCCGGCCAGCAGGCTGACCACCACGGTGAGCAGCGCCGTGCTGACGGCGACGATCGTCGAGTTGAGCGTGTGCTGCCAGATGCCGGAACCGAAGCTGTCGAGCGTACGGTAGGAATCGAGGCTGAAGCCGGTGGTCGGCCACGGCGGGATCGGCGGCAGCCGCGCTTCGGTGCCGTGCCGGAACGAGGACAGCGTCACGATGGCGAACGGCGCCAGGAAGAACAGCGAGGCCAGGAGGCCGGTGCCGTGGTAGAGGCCGGCGGCGGTGCGGGCACGGCGGCCGCGCCTGGATGTGGATGTCGTCATGGCTGGTCCTCCCCGACGCGCAGCAGCCACAGCTGAACGATGCTGATCAGCACCAGAATGGCGAGCAGGGCCAGCGACAGCGCCGCGCCGTAGCCCAGGTTGAAGCTGACGAACGACTGGTTGAAGATGTAGTAGACGACGGAGATCATCCGGTTCTGCGGACCGCCGGCCGTCATGATGTAGAACTGGTCGAAGGCCAGGATCGATCCGGTCACCGACAGGATCAGTGACAGCGCCATGGTCTTGCGCATCAAGGGCAACGTCACGAAGACGAAGCGCTTCCAGCGGTTGGCGCCGTCGATGCGGGCCGCCTCCCCGAGCTCGGTCGGGATGGCCTGCAGGCCGGTCAGCAGGATGATCATGGTGAAGCCGGCCACTTTCCAGACCACCATGACGCAGATGACGAAGAAGGCGCTGTCGAAGGTGGCGAACAGGTTGGTCTTGAGGTCGAGCACCCCGAGCCAGGCCAGGAACGGATTGAGGAACCCGTTGTCGACGTTGGCAAACCACGTCCACAGCAGCGAGGCCGAAGCCAGCCCCACCACCACCGGCAGGAAGATGGCCGTGCGGTAGGCGCCGACGAAGCGCCGCTGCCGTTCAACCAGGAAGGCCAGCGGGAAGGCCAGCGCGAAGATGGCGATGGTGATGATCACCGTATAGTAGGCGGTAAATCCCAACGCGGCGAAGAACCGGCTGTCGGAAAGCATGCGGACGTAGTTGCCGAGACCGATGAATTTCGGCTCGCCAAGCAACGGCCACTTGTGCAGGCTCATCCAGAAGGTGAACAGCACCGGCAGCAGGAAGAAGACGATGACCAACGCCATGGCCGGCGCGATGTACACGAGGCCTTTCCATTGCGATCGGCCGCGGAGCCTCCGGCGAGGCACGGCTGGGGTTTCTGCAAGACTCATGGTTGCCGCTCGGAAGGGACGAGGGGATGACCGGAGGACGAGCGTCCTCCGGTCGGCTCCGTCAGGCGTCGGTGCTTGGAGCCGGCGCCTTTTCCAGTGCGATCGCCCGGAGAGCCGGGCGATCGGGGAACGCTCTGGGGGGAGTGGCAGAGCGACGGGCGTGGGTTTACTGGGCGTTGTCGATGATCGACTGCATCTCGTCCTGCGCCGTGGCGAAGGCGCCATCGACGTCCTTGCCGAAGATGGCGGCGTTGGTGAACGAGGCCCAGGGGCCGTTGGCGCTGTTGATCAGGTCGTTGAACTGCAGCGTGTACGGCGTCTTGCCGACGGCGATGGCGTCGACACCGACCTGCATGCGCGGGTCGAGGTCCTTGAGCACATCGGCGGCGATGTCGGCGCGCGTCGGCAGGCTGCCGTACTTGGCCATGATCTTCTGGCCTTCCGGCGAGTAGGCGAACTGCAGAAAGTCCTTGGCGATCGACGTCTTGGGCGAGCCCTTGGTGACGACGAAGTTGTCGCCGCCGGCGAACGATGACGGCTTGCCGTTGACGCCCGGGATCAGCGTCACGCCGAAGTGGATGTCAGGATGCTGGGTGACCAGCGTGCCGATGGCGAAGGCGCCGAGGTTCTGCTGGCCGATCTTGCCGTTGGTGATCGACAGGAAGTTGGCGCCGGTGTCGGAGGCGGCCCCCGGTGGGACCAGATCCTTCTCCACCATGGTGCGGTAATAGCCGACCGCCTTGCGCATTTCCGGCGTGTCGAGCGTCGCCGTCTTGCCGTCGGCCGACAGGATGTCGGCGCCGGCGCCCCAGGTCAGCGGCGTGAAGGTGAAGATCATGCAGCCGCCGCAGCCGCCGCCGGAGAAGTAGAAGCCGTAGGTGTCATCGCCGAGTTTGCGGATCTTCTCGGCGTTGGCGATGATCTCGTCCCAGTTGGCCGGCGCCTTGTCGGGGTCGAGGCCGGCCTTCTTGTAGAGGTCCTTGTTCCAGGCGAACACCGACGTCTCGACGAGCATCGGCAGGCCGTAGATCTTGCCCTCGTAGGTGCCGAGCCGGACGTGACTGGGCGACAGCGACGAGAAGTAGGGCAGGCTCTTGGCCCAGTCGGTCAGATCCTCAAGCTGACCGGCGGCGGCGAAAGCCGGATTGTAGATCAGGTCGAGCGACAGCGCGTCGGGCGCCTGGCCGCCGGCAATGGCAGTGGCGTATTTCTGCACCAACTCGTTCTGCGTCACCTGAGTGAGCTCGACCTTGTCGGCGTGGCCGTCGTTGTAGGCCTTCACCACCGAGGTGAAGGACTCGCCGATGCCGGTGCGCACCCACACGTTCAGCGTGGCGGCGGACGCGAGGCTGGTCGAAAGACAAAAGGTCACCATGCTGGCGGTGGCCAGCAGCTTGCTGATTGTCATTGTTTCCTCCATGGACGGGCTTCTCTCCTGCCCGTTGTCGTCGTTCAGGCCGGGGTGGCTCCACCCCGACAGGACTGGCGTATCACCAGCGAACACGGCAGCTTGCGAACTCCGGGCGTCACCTCGTGCCCTTCGGACATCGCCAGAATCAGCCGCCCGGCTTCGCGACCGAGCGCCTTGAGGTTCATGTCTACCGTCGTCAGTGGCGGCCGAACCTGCGCCGCCACGATCTCCCAGTTGTCGAACCCGACCACGGCGACGTCGTCGGGCACGCGGACGCCGCGCTCGCGCAGGGCGTCGATGACGCCGCGGGCGATCTGGTCGTTGCCGCAGAACACGCCATCCGGCTTCGGTGCGCCGCTGTCCCACAGCTGCCGCACCGCCTCGTGGCCCCAGAGCTCCGACCACACGCCGCGCATGACGCGCGGCTCGCCGCCGACGGCCTGGCAATAAGCTTCACTGCGTTCCGCCACCGACTGGAAACTGTCCGGGCCGGTAATGTGGACGATGCGCCGGCAGCCGGCGGCGATCAGGCACTCGACGGCAAGGCGCGCGCCTTGCGCGTCGTCGGAATGCAGCGTCACGCCGTTGTCGGCGCCTTGCGTGAAGGCGTAGACAACCGGAACGGGCATCCCCGACAGGTCGATCGGCAGACGCCGGTCGACGCGCTTGCCCGAAGCGATGATGCCGTCGACACGCTTGTCCAGCATCGCCTCGGCGTGGATACGGGCCCGTTCGGGACTGTCGTCGATGGCGCACAGGAACACCGACACGCCGTGATCCACCAGTTCTTCCGACACGCCGAACATCACCGGCAGGGTGAAGCGGCCGTAGGTGTCGTTGGTCAGCAGGCCGATGGTGAAGCTGCGCTGCTTGATCAGTCCCCGCGCCAGCGCGTTGGGTCGGAAGCCGACGCTCTGGGCCACCTGCTTCACCCGCTCCCGCGTCTCCTCGCTCATGCGGCCGGTGTCGTTGAGGGCCTTCGACGCCGTCGAGATGCTGACCCCAGCGCCCGCCGCGACGTCGTGAATGGTGACCCGTCCGCGTTTGCCACCGACCGTAAGCAGTTTGGCCTCCCCGCTGTTGTTGCCATGAAAAAACCTTTTCTCGACGGCGAAGTCAATATGAGAAAACATTTTCTCAAGCCGGATTCGGCGATTCAACCTGAGCCCCCGCCCGTCGCGGACTGATCGCCTTGGTCGGTCCGGTCGCGGGCATCATCGGCTAGGGCGTGTGATTTTTTTGAAAATTCGTCATACTGGATATTGACGCCGCCGACCCTCGCTCCTAACGTCCCGGCGCTTTCGGCCCACGACGCCTCAAGGCCATGGAACCAGGGACGACGACCATGCACATACCCGACGGCTACCTCTCCCCGAGCACCTGCGCTGTGACCTTCGCCATGGCGGCGCCCTTCTGGTACGTCGCCTCGCGTAAGGTGAAAACGCAGCTCCACACCAAGCTGGTGCCGTTGATGGCGGTGGTCTCGGCCTTCTCGTTCGTGGTGATGATGTTCAACCTGCCGCTGCCTGGCGGCACCACCGGTCATGCCGTTGGCTTGGCCATCGCCGCCATCGTGCTGGGGCCGTGGGCGGCGGTATTGGCCATCTCCATCGCCTTGCTGATCCAGGCCGTGTTGTTCGGCGATGGCGGCATCACCGCCATCGGCGCCAACTGCTTGAACATGGCCATCGTCGGTCCGTTCGTCGCCTATTTCGTCTACCGGTTGATCGCCGGACGTTCGGAGCTGACCTCGGTTCGACGAGTGGTGGCAGCCGGATTCGCCGGCTACGTCGGCATCAACGTCGCCGCCTTCGTTGCCGCCATCGAGTTCGGCCTCCAGCCGCTGCTGTTCCACGACGCCACCGGCGCGCCGCTCTACGCGCCTTATCCCTTGTCGATTGCCGTACCGGCTATGTTGGCCGGCCACCTCATGCTGGCCGGCGTCGCCGAGGCGGTGGCGGCGGCCGGTCTCGTCGCCGTGCTGCAGCGCTACGAGCCCGAACTGCTCGATCTTACCGCCCAGCACCCGGCCACGGTCGGCCGCTGGCGGGAAACGCGGGCGCTGTGGCTCGGCCTTGGCCTGCTGATGCTGCTGAGCCCGCTCGGTCTTCTCGCCGCCGGCACCGCCTGGGGCGAATGGGGCGCCGACGACTTCGCCAGCCCCGAGGCGCGGCAGGAGATCGCCGCCGCCTCCGGCGACATCGCCCCGCCGGAAGCGGCGCCGGCCGGGCTCGAGCGCCTGGCCAGCGTCTGGTCGGCGCCGATCCCCGACTATGCCCCGAGCTTCCTCCGGAACGAGAGCCTCGGCTACATCCTGTCAGCGGTGATGGGCTCCGGTCTGGTGCTGCTGGTGTTCGCCGGCATCGGCGCGCTGCGCGATCGCCGCGCCAGCCCTGCCTCGCGGACCTGACGCGGCGTCATGGGCGAAGAGCGCTCCGACGCCAGGTCCGCCGGCCGATCCGGTCGCGGCGTCATCGACGCTCTGGTGCGCGGTCTCGTCGAGGCCGAGCGCCACGCCCTCGACGCCGAACGGCTGGCCGACGCGGCCGGACTGCTGCAACGCTTCGACCCGCGCATCAAGCTGGTGGCGCTTTTCGCCCTGATCGTCGGTGCCGTCGCCACCCGGTCGCTGACGACGCTGGCCGTACTGTTCCTCGTCGCCGTGGCCCTGGCGGCCCTGTCCGGCATCTCCCCTGTCCGCCTCGGCCGGCAGGTCTGGGCCGGTGTATTGCTGTTTTCCGGTCTCGTCGTGCTGCCGGCCCTGGTGCTGGTCCCGGGCGAAGCGGTGGCGCAACTGCCGTTCGTCGGCTGGACCATCACGCTGCAGGGCCTGCGCAGCGCCGCCTTCGTCATCGGCCGGGCCGAGACGGCCGCCACGCTGGCGCTGCTCCTGGTGCTGACGACGCCCTGGCCGCACGTGCTGAAGGCGCTGTCCGGCCTCGGCGTACCCGCCGTTATCGTCGCCATTCTCGGCATGACCTACCGTTACATCTTTGTGCTGATGCAGGCGGCGCGCGACATGATGGAGGCGCGGCGCAGCCGCGTGCTGGCGCCGACCTCCGGCCGCGAACGTCGCCGCCTGCTGCTCACGGCCGCCGGCATGCTGCTGGCCCGGACGCTGGCGCTCGGCACCGAGGTGCATTTCGCCATGATCGCCCGGGGCTATCGCGGCGAGGTACGGTTGCTGCACGACTTCAGGACGGCCCCTTTCGACTGGATGTTTCTGGCGCTGGCGCTGACGGTGCCCGTCGTCATCACGGGATGGCAGCTATGACCGCGACGGCGTTCGATTTCCGCGACGTGACCTATGCCTATCGCGGCCAGGCGGCGCTCGCCGGCCTCAGCTTCGCCGTCGATCTCGGCGAACGCGTGACGCTGCTCGGCGCCAACGGCTCGGGCAAATCGACGCTGCTCAGGATGATGGATGCCCTGTGTTTTCCCGCCGCCGGCACGGCGCTGGCGTTGGGAGCTTCGCTCACCGAGGCTGCCTTCGTCGACGAAGCCGTCAACTACGCCTTCCGCCGCCGGGTCGGGCTGGTGTTCCAGAACCCGGACGTGCAACTGTTCAATCCGACGGTGCTCGATGAACTGGCGTTCGGGCCGCTGCAGCTCGGTTGGGACAAGGCGCGGGTGAAGGCGGCCATCGAGGCGACGCTGGCGCGCTTCGGCATTGGCCACCTGCGCGACCGGCCGCCGCACCGGCTATCGGGCGGCGAGAAGAAGCGCGTCGCCATCGCCTCGGTGATCATCACCGAACCCGACGTGCTGCTGCTCGACGAGCCGACGGCGGCGCTCGACCCCCGGAGTCGAGCCGACCTCGTCGCCTTTCTCGCCCACGGTCTCGGCGCGGGGCGCACGGTGATCACCGCCACCCACGATCTCGACATCATCGACGACATTTCCGATCGTTCGATCGTCCTTGAGGAGGGCAGGGTCGCCGCCGATGGCGCCACGCTCGACATCCTGCACGACGTCGATCTGCTGCGCCGCACCCATCTCGTCTTCGAGCACCACCATTCCCATGCCGGCCCGCAAGCGGCCGGCCACGGTCATCTTCACGACCACTGACCGGCGCTTGCCCCGCCGCCGTCGTTCGTAGTGATGCCGGCCCGCCGCTGCCGGCCCGACCATTGCCGTCACCATCGACCGATCCGCTGCTCACCCCGCCCGTTCGGGTTTGCGTGGCTGTGCGTGGCAATGTCACAATAATATCAGCCCAAGTTATCAAACCAACACAATTGGGTTGATTTTGACGCGAACGGTGTTATGTTTCGTAGCAACGACGGGGTAAGTGCACAGGTGGGTGAGACAATCCTTCGCCTGCTACCCCAGGTCCCCGCTCGGGAGGCTGCGGCAAGACCGTGACGATCACGGGTGGCAAGACGGGTGATGATTGCGGAAAGGAACGCATCATGAAGGTGGCGGTAGCCGGCGACAGCGCCGGCGAAAAGCTGGCGCACGTGCTGGCGGAACATCTGAAGTCGCGCTTTGACGTGTTCGAGGTGTCGCGCACCAACAACGTCGCCGATGCGTTCTATGCCAACATGGCCGACCGCGTGGCATCCGGCGTCATGGCCGGCACCTACGACCGCGCCATCCTGATCTGCGGCACCGGCATCGGCGTCTGCATCAGCGCCAACAAGGTGCGCGGCATCCGCGCCGCCCTGACGCACGATGCTTATTCGGCCCAGCGGGCGGCGCTGTCCAACGACGCCCAGATCATCACCATGGGCGCTCGGGTGATCGGTACGGAAGTGGCCAAGCTGATCGCCGACACCTTCCTCGATCTCACCGGCAAGTTCGACCCCGACGGCCCGTCGGGCGGCAACGTCAAGGCCATCGAGACCGTCGACAGCAAGTACGCCGGCAAGTGCCTGGCGAAATAGCCGCGCCGGTCAGCGACGGTGACCAATGCACCCCGGAGTGGTCCCGCTCTGGGGTGTTGTTGTCTCTGGGCCGTCAACCGCGACGAATGGACCAAGGCTGAGGGGCAGGGCGGCGGACGCCCCCCGCCGTGGGTCCGGCAGCCTGCTCGTGTGCCAGCTCTGACCGCACGTCACGGTAAGGCTGTCGACATTGGCGATGGGCTAGGGTGAGGGCAAGACAAGCCTTTGAAAGTAGGGCACTTCATTAATTCTCTTCCGTGCTGCGCCGTCGCTGGACGCCGCGCGACGGCGCAAAACTGAACGACCGTGCAGGTCGGGCCGGTGCGACACGACGGCCGCTCGGTGCCGCCATTCCGGTGTAGCGGCGCGGCGGCAGCATATCCGCCTCACCGCCGCTGTCGAACGCGTGACCGGCAAGGGCGATCAGGTAACAGCACGCGCAGCGCAATTCACAGCATCGATTTTACCATGGTATAGACCTGATATAGCCAAGAATAACATACATAGTAATTACGAATACGCCGCATGAAGCCGTGAAAGTCATCGCCACGGCTCAATTCATGTGATAGATACAGATCATGACGCTCGAAGAACATGGCCAGGTGGCCGTTCCGGGAGTGGGCAAAAGCAATGATAGATGAGCGAATGTAACGATATTTGATGCTATCGTCCCACATCCAAAACGGCGAAAATCTCAGGCCGATGAAGCGAAAATGGCGGAAAATCGGCATAATCCGCCGAGGCGTGTTCATATTGATATATTTGTCTCACAAAAAATGTCACAAAATCACTACAAGAACGCGAACAAACGCTCACCCATGTTGACATTCGGTCGAATGGGATGTAGCGTCCGGATCAACGTCCTTCCCGGTCATGGAGGTCATGGCAGAGGAGGATAGGGTGCTTGACCCGCGCCCCACGCGGCGGTCCGTCGCAGGTCGGTCCGGCATCCGCAAGATCGCTGTCGCCATTGTCGAGGAACCTGGTGACAGCCGGCGGAACGCGCTTCGCCGCAGGTCGGCGACGCTCGAAAAGCACAATTGGCTTAGGGTGGAGACAACCGATGAACAGAATTTTCAACGATCCCGATTTGATGGTCGAGGATGCTACCAGGGGCTATCTCAAGGCCCATCAGGATCTGGTGTCGGCGACCAGCAATCCGCGTGTCATCAAGGTCAAGTCGGCGCCCAAGGCCGGCAAGGTCGGCGTGGTCACCGGTGGCGGCTCGGGCCATGAGCCGGCGTTCCTCGGCTACGTCGGCGAGGACATGGTCGACGCCGTGGCCATCGGCGAAATCTTCTCGTCGCCCACCGCCCAGGCGTTCTACGAAGCCTTCAAGGCCTGCGACGGCGGTCAGGGCGTGGCCTGCCTCTACGGCAACTACGCTGGCGACAACATGAACGTGAAGATGGCGATCAAGATGGCGGCCAAGGAAGGCCTGACCGTCAAGACCGTCGTTGCCAACGATGACGTCGCCTCGGCCCCCAAGACCGAACTCGGCAAGCGCCGCGGCGTCGCCGGCGAAATCCTGATGTGGAAGGTCGGCGCCGCCCGCGCCGCCGAGGGTGGCACGCTCGACGAAGTCATCGCCGCCGCGCAGAAGGCCATCGACAACACCCGCTCCATCGGCATTGGTCTGTCGCCGTGCACGCTGGTCGCGGTTGGTCATCCCAACTTCATGATCAAGGATGGCGAGATGGAAGTCGGCATCGGCCATCATGGCGAGCCTGGCGTGTCGGTGATGAAGACCCGTCCGGCGGCCGAAATGGCCGACATGATGCTCGACTACGTGCTGCCCGACCTGCCGTTCGCCGCTGGCGACAAGGTGGCCGTGCTGCTGTCCGGCCTCGGCGCGACGCCGGTCATGGAACTCTACATTCTCTATGACCGCCTCGCCGACGTGCTTGGTCAGAAGAACATCGAGATCCGTCACAACTTCGTCGGCAACTACTTCACCTCCCTCGAGATGATGGGCGCCACGCTCACCGTCATGCGTCTCGATGACGAGCTCGACCGGCTGCTGGCCCGTCCCGCCCGTTCCATCGGCCTGGTCAAGTGAGGAGACGACACCATGGCACTTCCCGTGAATGAAGCCGGCTTCGTGGTGACGGACCTCGTCAAGGCGATCGTGGCCGAGCGCGACCATCTCAGCGACATCGACGGCGCCATCGGCGACGGCGACCATGGCGTCAACATGGCCAAGGGTTTCAACCTCTGCGCCCAGGCGCTCGGCAGCCCGACGCCGGGCCTCAAGGAAAGCTTCGGCATCCTCGGCAACACGCTGATGGCCGGTATCGGCGGTTCCATGGGCCCGCTCTACGGCACCTTCTTCAACGAGATGGCCGACGCCCTCGACGGCGTGGCGGTGCTCGATGCCAAGGCCTTCGCCAAGATGATCCGCGCCGGTCTCGACGGCGTGCTCGACATCGGCGGCGCCAAGCCGGGTGACAAGACGCTGCTCGACACGCTGGTGCCGGCCGTCGAGGCCTTCGAGGCCGCCGTCGCCGCCGGCAAGCCGTATCAGGCCGCTCTCGACGACATGACCGCCGCTGCCCGCGCCGGTCGCGATTCCACCATCGGCATGATTGCCCGGGTGGGTCGGGCCAGCCGTCTCGGCGAGCGTTCGCGCGGCGTGCTCGATGCCGGCTCGGCGTCGTGCTGCGTCATCCTCGAGACCATGGCCGGCTCCATTGCCGCCAGGATCGCCTGAGCGACCGGTGCCACGATCTCTGCAGTCACGGCCGCGTCGCGGCGCGGCCGTGAATCACGCCAAAGCCTTCGGCGACAGGATGCTAGACCCTGAGCGACACCGAAAGGCTGGCAATTCAAGGACTTGCGTAGCCGCTGACCGGACGGGCCGATGAGGCTCGGGCGGCGGAGGCTCCAGGCGTCACCTTGTCGCGTCCGGCGGTGGCGTCCTGCTTATGGTTCCGAGAGCGCTTTCCGATCTGACGGTTCAGTCCGGCCGATAAGAATTCGCTCCAGCATCAAAGGCTTGAGCAGCCGCAAATCGATCAGGTCGTTCCAGCCTGATCGGCGGGTGCACTAAGGGAGGGTAATCATGAACATCGTAAAGCACGCTCATTCGATCTCGCTCGGCGAACTGCCGAAGACCATGGAGGCCGTCGTCGCCTATGCGCCCGGCGATTTCCGCTTCACCACCGTCGACACGCCGCGCGCCGGCCCGGACGAGATCATCATCAAGGTCGAAGGCTGCGGCATCTGCGCCGGTGACATCAAGAGCTACGACGGCGCGCCGTCGTTCTGGGGCGACAAGGACCAACCGGCCTACATCAAGGCGCCGATGATCCCCGGCCATGAATTCGTCGGCATCGCCGTCGAACTCGGCGAAAACGTCGTCGCCGAAGGCAAGTACAAGCTCGGTGAACGTCTGATCTCCGAACAGATCGTGCCGTGCGGCCACTGCCGCTTCTGCCAGCGCGGCGAATACTGGATGTGCGAGAAGCACGACGTCTACGGCTTCCAGACCAACGTCAACGGCGCCATGGCCGCCTACATGCGCTTCCCCAAGGAATCGCGCACCCACAAGGTCCCCAACGACATTCCGCTCGAGAAGGCGGTGCTGATCGAGCCGTATGCCTGCTCGGCCCACGCCGTCAATCGCGGCTCGGTGCAGTTCGATGACGTCGTGGTGCTCTCCGGCGCCGGCACGCTCGGCCTCGGCATGGTCGGCGCGCTTCGCCTCAAGAATCCCAAGAAGCTCATCGTGCTCGACGGCAAGGATGATCGTCTGGAGCTGGCCAAGAAGTTCGGCGCCGACATGGTCATCAACCCGTTCAAGGAAGATGTCGACAAGATCGTCAAGGATCTGACCGACGGCTATGGCTGTGATGTCTACATCGAAGCCACCGGCCATCCCTCGAGCGTGCTGCAGGGTCTGAAGATGATCCGCAAGCTCGGCCGCTTCGTCGAGTTCAGCGTTTTCAGCCACGACGTCACCTGCGATTGGTCGATCATCTCCGACCGCAAGGAGCTCGACGTGCTCGGCGCCCATCTCAGCCCGTACGTCTATCCCTTCGTCATCGAGGCGATCGCCGACGGCCGCCTGCCGACCGAGGGCGTCGTCACCCACACGCTGCCGCTCAAGGACTATGACGACGGCTTCAAGATGATGAAGAAGGGCGACAAGTCCCTCAAGATCATGCTTGTGCCTTGATAGCCGAAACGGCGGTGGCGGGGTCTCCCGCCGCCGCCCGCTACACCTGCGCCGCCCGTCGTCGCCACGGCGATGGCGGGCTGCCGGATGCTCTGATGTCGATGAGCTGCCTTTGGGTCGAAGGACGGGCCGAAGATCATGGGAGCTGCAATCGCCGCCATTCCCCGCCGGCCCGCCGACGGGGTCGTCGACCGGTCATCCCGCCGGGTTGGAGTTGACGACGCGCAGGCTGACGCCGCTCTTGCGCAGCGTGTCTCTGTCGCCCTCCGGCAGACCGCTGTCGGTGATCACCACGTCGAATTCGTTGAGGTGGGCCAGCCGGATCAGCGCCGTGATGCCGAACTTGGAACTGTCGACCAGCAGGATGCGCCTGTCGACGGCCTCCATCAGCGCCCGCTTGGTCTTCACCACCTCTTCCTGCTGATGGTAGGCGATGGCGCCGAGGATGGTCGACGTCGACATGAACAGCGTGTTGGCTCTGAGTTTGGACACGCTCTGCTCGCACAGATAGCCGAAGAAGGCGTTGAAGCGCGAATTGTAATGGCCGCCGAGACTAATGGTCTCGATGCCATGGGCTTCCTTCAGCGTATCGATGACCGTGAGGCTGTTGGTGATCACGGTGAGCGGCTTGCAGCCGACGATCAACGGCGCCATGCGCGACACGGTGGTGGAATCGTCGAGGATGATCGCCTGGCCCGGTTCGACCATCTCGACGGCGGCGCGGGCAATGGCTTCCTTCTCGGCGTCGGCCAGACGCGAGCGGTAGAGAATGGTGCTTTCCACCAGACTCGACGAATGGACGGTGACGCCGCCGTGGACGCGGCGGACGATGCCCTGTTCCTCGAGCACCTTGAGATCCCTGTGCACGGTCATCCGGCTGACGCCAAAGTGGCTGGCCAGCTCGTCGACCTGGGCGGATCCGACGGGCAGCAGATAATCGAGAAGCGCCTTGCGCCGCCCATCGGGGCCGGACGATGGCTTCATGCTTCGACGTCGTTCGTGTTCGATATCCACAATCGTAACGTCCTTCAACGGAAATACGAACAGGTGTTACCATACTTTGCCGTAAAATATAGCACCTCAGTGTCACATCAGGCGCTCGACTTTCGCATTGCGTCGTCGCCGCGCTCCGTCGAGTTCCGGTCCGGCAGCCGGAGCGAGGCGACGGAGTCCGGACCGGAAATCACCGTCCGGCTGCGTCCTTCGGCTAGGTCGCGGTCAACCGGGCCGCGAGCCGCGCCGAGATTTGCGCGTTCGACGCTGCGTCGCGACCGTCGAACCAAGCCGGGCCTCAGCGCTGGCCGTCGTGCCGCCGCCGTCCATCTCGGGTGGTCGTGCAACGTCATGCAACGAGATAACGCCGTTTCTGTTACAAAAAGAACAAACAACGTGTTATTTTCTTGACTCTGGAGGGCGCTGTGCTACGTTGTGATCATCCGATCGAGGATAGACGCAGGGGCGAGACGGTCGGCGCACCACAGGGTGCCGACCTCCTTCCAGGGCTGTCGTTTCGGAATGTGACGTTTCATGCGCCGCGCCGCGTGGCTGATGGTCCGATCCCGGACGTTGGCGGCCTGGCTGCCGCAAGATCAGAAGAAAGGTGGAAGTGTCATGGCTGACAAGCTCGCTGGGCTTGCCCGGCATACGGTGATCGTCGCCGATACCGGCGATATCGCGCAGATCAAGGCGGTGCGTGCCCAGGACTGCACGACCAACCCGAGCCTCATTCTCAAGGCGGCCAGCAAGCCCGAATACGGGACGCTGATGGACGATGCCGTCGCCTATGCCGTGGCGCACGAACGCGATTCCGCGGCGCGCCTTGAGCTGGCCCTCGACAAGCTGGCGGTCAATTTCGGCACCGAACTGTCGCGCATCGTGCCGGGCTACGTCTCGACCGAGGTCGACGCCCGCCTGTCGTTCGACACGGCGCGCACCGTACAGCGCGCCGAGCGCATGATCGCCCTCTATCGCGAGGCCGGCGTCGATCCCGCCCGCATCCTGATCAAGATCGCCGCCACCTGGGAGGGCGTCAAGGCCGCCGCCATCCTCAAGGACAAGGGCATCGCCTGCAATCTGACGCTGATCTTCGCCAAGGTGCAGGCGGCGCTGTGCGGGGCGGCCGGCGTGTTCCTGATCTCGCCGTTCGTCGGACGCATCACCGATTGGTACAAGGCCCACGGCGCCGTCGTCACCTCGTCCGAGGATGATCCTGGTGTGCGGTCGGTGCGAGAGATCTACGAGTACTTCCAGGCCTTTGGCTACAAGACGGTGGTGATGGGCGCCTCTTTCCGCAACACCGACCAGATCCTCGGTCTCGCCGGTTGCGATCGTCTGACCATCAGCCCCAATCTGCTGGAGGACCTGCGCGGCATGACCGGCGAGGTCGAGCGGCGGCTCGGCGGCGTCAGCCCGCGCACCGACATCGCGCCGCTGGCCCTCGACGAGATCGCGTTCCGCTGGCAGCTCAACGAGGATGCCATGGCCACCGAGAAGCTGTCCGAGGGCATCCGTCAGTTTGCCAAGGATACCGAGACGCTGTGCAATCTGCTGCGGGCCAAGCTGCCGGCCTGACCGGCGAAGCTGCTTCGGCCGGCCGAACGGCTGGCCGGGGCGGAGCCACGGGGCGGGGCGATCGATCGCCGGACGTCCCCGCCGCTGCCTAACGCAGAGGCTGTGGCAAGACGATGGTGGAGCCCGGCGGCTGCCGGGATCGACGTGGGCAACTTCTGATCGACCAGCCCTGTTGTGTCCAGGACGGTCTGTTACGTTTATCTGTCTGTTTAGGAAGGCCGGGTTTGCGTTGCCATCGCCAGCTCCACCTTCCGAAGCTCACCGGCAATGAGCTGTTCGTAAAGGAAAAATCTTGCTTCTCCCGGTCCGGAGGCAAGGCGCTGGCAAGGGGCAGGTGGCCGGTCATCCGGTCCGGTGGCCGGATTGGACGCTGCGACAATCTCACATATCTATGATATAATGGAAACATGAACCATTGACATCGCTGTTATGATTGTCGTATGGTTTGAGCAAAATAACACTAGATCACATGCCCCGGCGGTTTGAGGAGACCTTGGTCGCGGGTATGGACTGGGAGGAGACGAGTCGGCTGGCCGTGCGCGGCGCTGTGGTTGTTCCGCAGCGGCAGGACGCGCGCGCCAAGGTGCCGGAGGGCGCCGACGGTAGCCGCAGCCGTTTTCATAACAGCCCGAATGTGATCGCCAGACGATGAGGTTCTGAGACGATGAACACTGAGGCGAGCACGACAACCCTACCCAAGCAGAGTGGGGCTTCCCCCTCGGCGAACCGGCTGATGCGCCGCCGCATCATCCTGACCGGCTGCGTGGCCCTCGTCATCCTGGCCATTGCCGTCGACACCAAGGCGGTGCGCATCGGCTCGTCCGAAGACCTGCGCCAGGCCGGGTTCTCCCCGGCCGCCTTCGGCGCCAAGGCCTTCCCGTCGATCAAGCAGGCCATCGAGGACAAGGCCGTCGAGGCCGGCGTGCTGCAGCAGGCGATCCTCGCCAACAAGGACGAGGCCGTTGCCAAGTACGGCGTGGCCGGTGGTTCCGGCCCGGTGTTCACGGTGAAGTTCTCCGGCGTGGCCGGCGACAAGCCGGCCTCCGGCCTCTACGAGATCAAGGTCGCCGACCTGCCCGACGTCAAGATCCGCGTCCAGACCGGCCCGGCCATCAACGGCACCGAGCTGCGCGACGCCACCGGCACCGTCCAGTTCGGTCAGTTCACCAACCAGATCGAGTACCAGAACGCCGGTTCGGCGCTCAACAACGAGATGAAGCAGTCCGTCCTCGCTGCCATCGACACCAACGCCCTGGCGGGCAAGACGGTCAACGTCGTCGGCGCCTTCCGTCTGATCAACCCGAAAAGCTGGCTGGTGACGCCGGTGCGGCTGGAGGTCCAATGACCGTGGACACGTCCATCTTCCCCGCCCCTGATGCCAACGCCGTCGAGGCCGTTCTGTCGGCCCGCAACGTCGCCAAGATCTTCGGCAGCATCCAGGCGCTCAAGGGCGTCAACTTCGACGTCCATCGCGGTCAGGTGACGACGCTGTTCGGTGAGAACGGCGCCGGCAAGTCGACGCTGATGAAGATCCTGTCGGGCGTCTACAAGCCGACCTCCGGCCAGATCATTCTCGACGGCGCGCCGATCGAGTTCGATTCTTCCACCGAGGCCCGCGATCACGGCATCTCGATCATCCACCAGGAGCTCAGTCTCGCCCCCAACATGACGGTGCGCGACAACATCTTCATGGGTCGGGAAATCCGCACCATGAAGGGTGTCGACTTCGCCGAGGAAGAGCGGCAGTGCCGCCTGCTCCTGGCCGAGCTCGAGGAGAACATCGATCCGCGCGTCAAGGTCGAGGACCTGCGCCTCGGTCAGCAGCAGATCGTCGAGATCGCCCGCGCCCTGTCGGTCAACAGCCGCATCCTGATCATGGACGAGCCGACGTCGGCGCTGAGCGCCTCGGAAGTCGACGTGCTGTTCAAGGTGATCCGCGACCTCAAGAGCCGTGGCGTCTCCATCGTCTACATCTCGCACCACCTCGAAGAAGCGCTGCAGATCACCGACCATGCCGTCGTGCTGCGCGACGGCAACATGACCGCCTACGCGCCGCGCAAGGACATCGATCTCGAGTGGATCGTCCGCCACATGGTCGGCGAGCACTTCAATCTCGGCTCGCCGCCGCGCGGCTACGAGTTCGGCGAAGTCGTGCTGGAGGTCGATGGCCTCACCGTCAGCGACAAGACCGGCAACCAGAAACTGGTCGACGAACTGTCGCTCGACGTCCGGGCCGGCGAAATCGTCTGCATCTACGGTCTGATGGGCGCCGGTCGCACCGAACTGCTCGAATGCCTGGCCGGCCGCCTGCCGGCGCGCCAGGGCAAGGTGCGGCTCAACGGTCGCGACATCACCCGCACTTCCATCGCCGAGCGCATCGCCTCGGGCTTGGTGCTGGTGCCCGAGGATCGTCAGCGCGACGGTCTGGTCCAGACCATGACCATCGGCCAGAACCTGTCGCTGGCCAACCTGCGGCGCCTGGTGCGCGGCCTGTTCACCTCGACGCGCCTCGAACGCGAGCACATCGACAACGCCATCCGCCGGACCACGGTCAAGGCGGGGTCGCCCGATCATCTGATCGGCTCGCTGTCCGGCGGCAACCAGCAGAAGGTCGTCATCGGCAAGATGTGGTCGACCAATCCCAACGCGATCCTGCTCGACGAGCCGAGCCGCGGCATCGACATCGGCGCCAAGGCCGAGGTGTTCCGCCTGCTCGCCGAAGGGGCACGCGAAGGTCTCGCCGTTCTCTACACGACTTCGGAAGTCGGCGAATGTCTGAGCGTCGCCCATCGCATCATCGTCATGCACAAGGGCAAGATTTCTGCCGAGTTCGGTTCTGATGTGACCAAGGCAAGAATCATGGCGGCTTCCGGCGAAGCCGTTGTCCATTAAAATCGAATTAGCAGGACAACGTCGATGTCAAATACTGATGTTTCCAAACTGAACCCACCGGCGGCCAAGCAGAAGGTCAACATCGCCAACCTTCTTATCGAAGGTCGTGCCTTCGCCGCTCTGCTTGTCATCGTCATCTTCTTCTCTCTGATGTCGCCGAACTATCTGACGATCAGCAACCTGCTCATCATGTCGTCGCATGTGGCGATCTATGGCATCCTGGCCATCGGCATGCTGCTGGTCATCCTGACGGGGGGTATCGACCTGTCGGTCGGCTCGGTGCTCGGCCTTGCCGGCATCATCGCCGGCTTCCTGATGCAGGGCGTGACCTTCAACTCGATGGGCATCATCCTCTATCCGCCGGTCTGGGCGGTGGTGGTGATGACGCTGGCCTTCGGCGCCTTCCTCGGTTCGATCACCGGCGTGCTGGTGGCCTACATGCGCGTTCCGGCCTTCGTCGCTACGCTGGGCATCCTCTACGTTGCCCGCGGCATCGCGCTGCTGATCACCAACGGCCTCACCTACAACAACCTTGGCGGCAACGCGACCTACGGCAACACCGGCTTCGACTGGCTCGGCTTCAACCGGCTGTTCGGCATTCCCGTCAGCGTCGTCGTGCTGGCCGTGCTGGCCGCCATCTTCGGTATCGTCCTGGCCCGCAGCGCCTTCGGTCGCTGGATATACGCCACCGGTGGCAACCAGCGCGCCGCCGAACTGTCGGGCGTGCCCGTCCCCTTCGTCCACGTCTGCGTCTATGCCCTGTCCGGCATGCTGTCGTCGGTCGCCGGTCTGGTGCTGTCCTCGCAGCTGACCTCGGCCGGTCCGACCGCCGGCTTCACCTACGAGATGATCGCCATCGCCGCCGTCGTCATCGGTGGTGCCTCGCTCAACGGCGGTCGTGGCAACGTTCGCGGCACCATGCTCGGCGCCTTCGTCATCGGCTTCCTGTCGGACGGTCTGGTGATCATCGGCGTCTCCGCCTACTGGCAGACCGTGTTCACCGGCGCCGTCATCGTCCTCGCCGTGCTGCTCAATAGCCTCCAGTACGGTGGCAAGCGGCTCTGATCCTTTCAAGACCTTCTCTGCGCCAGGCCGGAGGAACAATGCCTGGAGTGGAAAGCCTCGCTGCCAGTCTGGCGCGATAACCAACCCTAGGGAGAGAGAAACATGTCTACCAACATTCGTCGCCTGCTCTTGGCTGCTGCTGCCACGGCCCCGATGATGCTGAGCGGTTACGCCTACGCCGGCGGTCTCATCTCGATCATCGTCACCGACCCGGCCAACCCGTACTGGTTCACCGAAGGTCAGGTTGCCAAGGCCACGGCCGAGAAGCTCGGCTATACGGCCAACGTGTCGGCCCACAAGGGTGACACCAACACCGAAAGCACGCTGATCGACACCGCCATCACCAACAAGTCGGTGGCCATCATCCTCGATCCGGCCAACGCCGATGGTTCGGTCGGTGCCGTCAAGAAGGCCGTCGCCGCCAAGATCCCGGTGTTCCTCGTCAACGCCGAAATCAACCAGGAAGGCCTCGCCAAGGCCCAGCTCGTCTCCAACAACGCCCAGGGTGCCGCCGTCGGTGCGACGCAGTGGGTCGAGGCGATCGGCGACAAGGGCAACTACGTCGAGCTGTTCGGCAACCCGTCGGACAACAACGCCGCCACGCGCTCGAACGGCTACGAGACGGTGCTGACCCAGTATCCGGATCTGATCAAGGCCGGTCGTGAAGTCGCCAACTGGGACCGTTCGCAGGGCTACAAGAAGATGCAGTCGCTGCTGCAGGCCCATCCGGACATCATCGGCGTGATCTCCGGCAACGACGAGATGGCCCTCGGTGCCGTCGCCGCCCTCAAGGAAGCCGGCAAGCTCAGCCAGGTCAAGGTCGGCGGCTTTGATGGTTCGCCCGACGCCGTCGCGGCGATCAAGGCCGGCGAACTGCAGTATTCCGTGCTGCAGCCGGTGGCCGTGTTCTCGCAGAAGGCCGTCGAGCAGGCCGACAGCTTCATCAAGACCGGCAAGACCGGCGCTGCCACCGAGAAGCAGCTCTATGACTGCGTGCTGATCACCAAGGACAACGCCGCCAAGATGACGGCCCCGTTCGTTCTGTCCGAGTGATCGCTCGCCACTGACGCCGCTAGAGCGCTTTCCGACCTGATGGACTCATCAGGTCGACAAGAAAACGCTACAGATTCAATAAGTTGAGCCGCCGCTTATCGATCAGGTTGGTGCAACCTGATCGGCGGCTGCTCTCGCGGGCGCCCCGCCTGGCGGGGCGCTTGCCCCGGCGGCGAGACCAATGAGCCAGCACCCGCATCGCCCCGGCGATGCGGGTTTTTTTGTCGCCTGATACAGCGAATGATCGATGAGATCGCCAACATGTTATGGTTCTATCAATAACTGTAACAGTATCCTTCCAACCTGCGCCCATCGGCCTGCCGATGCCGAGCCTGGCCGAGCGGGAACCGGCCGGGCGGCACCCATCCGGCGCTCCGGTCCGGCAGCGGCTCGCCGCTCCAGCCGGTCGGCAACAATCACCTGGCGACGGGGGAGGAAAGACCCATGCGGATCACCAACGTTTCTCTGATGGTCAAGACGACCCTGCTCGTCGGCATGCTCGGCGTGCTGGCCCTGCTCGGCAGCGCCTACTCCTCGGTCAACATGCTGTCGGTCGATCAGCGCTATTCGGCGCTGCTGGGCGGGTCAGTGGCCGCCGCCGACTACGTCGGGCGCGCCAACCGCGCCATCTCCGACATTGTAACATCAATGTATCAGAACGCCGCCGCCAGCAACAAGGATCAGATCCAGCAGGCGGCCATGTTGCGCACCACCAGCCGTTCCAACTTCAACAAGTATCTCGACGCCGCCACCAACGCCCTGCCGGCCAAGGCCGCCGAGCTCAAGGCCATCCGCAGCAGCCTCGACCAGGCCTTCCTCGACACCTGCGGCGGCGTGCTGGAGCGCCTGACCTCGGCCGACCAGACGGCGATCGCCAAGGCGGTGGGCGACCTCATGCAGTCCTGCACGCCGCTCATCGAGAAGACGCAGGCCACGGCCGTGCGCTTCAACGACGTGCTGCTCAAGGAAGTGCGGGCCGAATCGCTCGCCAACAACGCCTATTCCTGGCGCTCGATCGCCTTCTCGGCCGGCGGCACGCTGCTCGCCGTGCTCGTCGTCATGGCCCTCGGCATCCTGTTCATGAGCCGCACCATGTCGCGGCCGCTCGGCCGGCTGCTGGCCCGCATGGCCGAACTCGAAGCCGGCAACTACGAACTCGCCATCGCTGGCGGCGGCCGCAAGGACGAGGTCGGGGCGCTGGCCCGCAGTCTCGAGGCCCTGCGTCAGGCGCTGGCCGACGGCGTCGCCCAGCGGGCGGCGCAGGAAGCGGTGGAAGCCCGCCAGCAGGCGGTGGTCAACGAGCGCGCCCGCCTGGCCGAGCATTTCGTCCAGCGCACGCAGGAGATGGTATCCGGCTTCGGGGCCTCGTCGGTCGAACTGGCCGACTCGGCCAACAACCTCACCGACACCGCCGGCGACACCGCCCGGCAGGGCGAGGCCGTGTCGTCGGCCGCCGACCACGCCGCCCGCAACGTTCACGCCGTTGCCGCCAGCGCCGAGGAACTGTCGGCGTCGATCCAGGAGATCGCCTCGCTGGTCGAGCGCTCGTCGATGACTGCCAGCGAGGCAGCGACCGCGGCCCGCGGCAGCGTCACCAACGTCCGCGCCCTGTCGATGGCGGTGCACGAGATCGGCGAAGTGGTCAGCCTGATCAACGAGATCGCTTCCCAGACCAATCTCCTGGCGCTCAACGCCGCCATCGAGGCCGCCCGCGCCGGCGAGGCGGGACGCGGCTTTGCCATCGTCGCCGCCGAGGTCAAGGAACTGGCCAACCAGACCACCGGCGCCACCGAACAGATCCGCAGCAAGATCGACGAGATCAAGTCGGCCACCGATACCGCCGTCACCGCCATGGACAACATCGTCGCAACGCTGTCGAGCATCGAACTGTCGTCGCAGTCGATCGCCTCGGCCGTCGAGGAGCAGGGCGCCGCCACCGCCGAGATCGCCGAGAACACCCAGCGCGCCGCCTCGGCTGCTTCGGATGTGACGGTGATCATCGAGAAGGTCGGCGCCTCCTCGCAGGCGACCGACGCCGCCGCCCGCCACGTGCTGACGGTGTCCGGCGAGCTCAAGCAGCAGTCGGCCCGGCTCGAGGAGGAGGTGCGTCTGTTCGTCGAAGGCTTGCGCGTCGCCTGAGCCTTCGCCCCTCGGCGGGGCTGATCGGCCGGCGGCGCTGTGCTAATACCCGTTCCGCCCACCCCGGCCGTTGGTGCCGGTGGGGGCCGGGCCTGCAATCGCGAAGAGCCGCCGAACATGAACGATCCCGACCTGACGATTCTGACTGAAATCGCCGCCCAGTACTATCTCGAGCAGGAGACGCAGGAGAACCTGTCGCGCAAGTACCACATGTCGCGCGCCAAGATCGGCCGACTGCTGCGCCAGGCGCGCGAGGAAGGCATCGTCGAGATATCCGTCCGCACCCATCCGGCCTTGAGCCTGCAGCTCGAGCAGGAGTTCATCCGCCGCTTCGGCATCGATCGGGTGCTGATCTCCGTCGACAACCGCGATCCCGACGCCCAGCGCTCGGCGCTGGCCAATCTCGTCGCCAACTATCTCAACAAGACGTTGCTCGACGGCATGATCGTCGCCGTCGGCATGGGCCGGAACGTCGGCGCCGTCGCCGACAACATCTTCGCCCCGACCCAGAAGGCGGTGACCTTCGTTTCGGCCATCGGCGGCTCGCTGCGCGCCGGCGAGTTCATGAATCCCGACCACATCTGCCGCCGCCTCGCCTCCCGCTTCGGCGGTGAGAGCGAGACGCTGTACGCGCCGGCGCTGGTGGCCAACCCGGAAATCCGCACGGCGCTGCTGCAGAACGACACCATCAAGCAGACACTCGACCGGGCCCGCCGCGCCGACATCGCCCTGATCGGCGTCGGCGACCTCAGCGAGGACAGCAACATGGTGCGCATGGGCTGGTTTTCGCCACAGGAGATCGTCGAGGCGCGCCTGTCGGGCACCATCGGCGACCTGATGGGCTACGACTTCATCGACATCGAAGGCAACCAGTCGCGCACGCCGATGCAGGGCCGCATCATCGGTCTGACCATCGCCGAGCTGAAGCGCATACCCAACGTCATCGCGCTGGCCAGCGAGAACACCAAGGCGGCCGGCATTCTCGGCGCCCTGCGCACCGGCGTCGTCAACACGCTGGCCACCAGTTCGGCCAACGCCCACACCATCCTCGCCCTCGACGACGCCACCAGCAAGCGTCGCCAGCGCGTCCAGCGTCAGGCCGCCCGCGAGTAAAAAAAGCCCGACCCGGCGGGGTCCGGGTCGGGCGCAATGGCGCTCTCCTCAACAAGAGGCCGAACCGCTCGGTCTTGTGGCGGGTTCTTGTGCCGGCGCTTTGCTCGGCGCCGGGTTGACCCTTGATCCACGTTGGCTTCCGGGAGGACGGAAGAGACGCTTGCAGTTCGCAGTGACGGGAAGGGCGGGCAAGGAGGAGTGGGAAGGAACCCGCCGGTCCCGTTCTCGGGGCGTACCCGCCGCGACCCCGAAGGGCCACGGCGGAGACGGCATCAGTCGAAAACGATCTGCGTCTTGATGATGTTGGCCGGCGCCTTGGCCGCGAACTCGAAGGCCTCGACCGACTTCTCGAACGGATAGCACTTGGAGATCAGCGGCTTGACGTCGATCTTGCCGGAGGCCAGCAGGTTGACGGCGCGATCGTAGATATTGGCGTAGCGGAAGACGTGCTCGACGCGCAGTTCCTTGGCCTGGGCCGCCACCACGTCGTAGGCCACCGGCTTGGCCGGCATGCCGACCAGCACGGCGCAGCCGCCCGGGCAGGCATAGTCGAACAGCGTCTCGTAGGCCTTCATGCTGCCGCTCGCCTCGAACACCACGTCGGCACCCCAGCCGCCGGTGGCGGCCTTGACGCGCTCGATGGCGTTTTCCTTGGCGAGGTTGATCGGCGTCAGGCTGGGATAGAGCGCGGCGACGTCGAGCTTTTCCTGCTGCAGGTCGATGATGAACACGTCCGAGCAGCCGGCGGCAACGGCCGACAGCGCCGTCATGATGCCGATGGTGCCGGAGCCGATGACCACGGCGGCCGAACCCGGGGCGATGCGCGCCTTGGTGGCGGCCTGCATGCCGACGGCCAGCGGCTCGACCATGGCGCCCTCGGCCAGACTGACGCTGGCCGGCAGCTTGAACGTCAGGTTGGCCGGATGGATCACTTCCGGCGTCAGACAGCCGTGCACCGGCGGCGTCGCCCAGAAGCGGACGGCCGGGTCGAGGTTGTAGAGACCGGAGCGCGAGGCCCGCGAGGTCCAGTCGGGAATGCCCGGTTCCATGCAGACGTTGTCGCCGACGGCGAGCGTCTTGACGTTGGAGCCGACGGCAACGACGACGCCGGCGCCCTCGTGACCAAGCACCATCGGCGCCTTGACCACGAACGGACCGATGTTGCCGTGTTCGTAGAAATGCACGTCGCTGCCGCAGATGCCGACGTTCTTCATGGCGATCTTGACGTCGTCCGGACCGGGCTCGGTCGGCAGATCGATGTCACGCAGGCGGATCTGTCCGATCCCTTCAAGGACAAGAGCTTTCATGGCGTATTTCTCCTCAGCCGTTTCTCTCCCGCCGTGGGCCGACAAAGGGTCCACGTGATTGTCAAACCGACGTCGCCGGTGCGGCGGCATGTGGTCTGGAACGAGCAGGTCGTAGGTTCGTCCGCGATCGCCAGCGATTTTGGGTGAACGCGACGCTGTCACGCTCGATTGATAAATACATAACATCTGAATGAGAGATCGGCAAGTCAAATGGTCGATTTGCGGCATCGGCTGTTGCGCGGCGGCTCCGGCGACCACTTCCGGCTGGCTATTTCGGCGCTAACATCATGAATTGCAACGATAGAATGGCGAGATTGCGCCAGTTTGGCCGGCCGGCCCGGCCGTCGCGCGGCGGGTGTGGACTGTGCGACGATGTCGCTAAGTCGTCAGCTGGGATGGTGAAACAAACACAATATAGATCACATAATAACACAAACATGAAAAATTTGATTGACACGAACGCCGGCAAGTGCCCCTATTGTCACAGGCCTGACCGGCGTTTCCCGTGAGACGATCCGGATACAAGACCATGAAATGGGAGGAACCGGCATGGGCAAGCCGAAGAAACTGCTCAACAATCCAGCCAACGTCGTCACCGAGCTCCTCGACGGGCTGGTGGCGGCCAGCGGTGGCGAACTGCTGCGTCTCGGCGACCGCAACGCCGTTGTTCGCGACAAGATCGCCGACGACAAGGTGGCGCTGCTGATCGGCGGCGGCAGTGGCCACGAGCCGATGTTCCCCGGCTTCGTCGGCCATAACCTCGCCGACGGCGCCCCCTGCGGCGAAGTGTTCGCCGCTCCGACGCCCGATCTCGTTCTCGATACGCTCGAAGCGGTGCATCGCGGTCGCGGCGTGCTGATGGTCTATGGCAACTACGCCGGCGACAACATGAACTTCGACATCGCCGCCGAACTGGCCGAGGAAGCCGGCATTGTCACGCGCACCGTGCGCGTTTGGGACGATGTCGCCGCCGCGCCACTCGATCGCATCACCGATCGGCGCGGCATTGCCGGCGACTTCTTCGTCATCAAGGTGGCCGGCGCCGCCGCCAGCGAGCTCAAGGACCTCGACGAGGTCTACCGTGTCACCGTCAAGGCGCGCGACAACACCCGCTCGATGGGCGTGGCCCTGGCTGCCGGCTCGATCCCCGAAACGGGCGAGCGCACCTTCGAGCTGCCGGAAGACGAACTCGAGATCGGCATGGGCGCCCACGGCGAGCCGGGCATCGCCCGTCGCAAGATGACCGACGCCGACGCCATCGCCGAGGAGATGGTCGACCGCATTCTGGCCGATCTGCCGTTCAAGGCCGGCGACGAGGTGGCGGTGCTGCTCAACAACCTTGGCGCCACCACCCTGATGGAACTGTTGATCGTCGGTCGTCGCGTCGACCAGATCCTCAAGGCGCGCGGCATCACTGTCCACCGCACCGACGCCGGTTCCTACCTGACCTGCCAGGAGATGGCCGGCATGTCGATCACGCTGATGAAGCTCGACGACGAACTGAAGCGCTATCTCGACATGCCTGCCCGTTCCTTTGCCTATTCGAGGGCCTGACCGATGCACGATACCCTTACCCCGGCCGAAGCGCGTGACATGCTGACCGCCGTTGCCCGCCACATGCTGGCCAACATCGACATGCTGACCGAGGTCGACCAGGCCATCGGCGACGGCGACCACGGCATCGGCATGCGGCGCGGCTTTACCGCCGTGGCCGAGACCATGGCCGGCATCGACCCGCAGTCGGTGGCCAAGGTGTTCAAGGACGCCGGCACGGCCATCATGGCCAAGACCGGCGGTGCCGCCGGCGCCGTGTTCGGCACGCTGTTCCGGGCCGGTAGCGCCGCCTTCGACGGCCGCGCCGAGCTGGACGCCACCGGCTTTGCCGGCTTCCTCGCCCAGGGGCTCGATGCCGTGGAAAAGCGCGGTGGCGCCAAGCCGGGTCAGAAGACGATGATCGACGCCGTGGCGCCGGCCGTGGCCGCTGCCGAGGCGACGGCCGCCCGGGGGCTGGTCGAGACGCTGCGGGCTGCCACCGATGCGGCCAAGGCCGGCGTCGAGGCCACCAAGGACATGATCGCCACCACCGGCAAGGCGCGGACACTTGGCGAGCGCTCGCTTGGTCATGCCGATCCGGGCGCCGTGTCCGTGTCGTTGATCCTCGAGGCCATGCGGGACTATATCGCCGCCTGACCATGAACGCGGGCGGCGGCCGCCGTCCGCCGGGGCACCCGACCTGTCCGGACGGACGACGCGCTGCCGGCGTGTTGTCCGGCGGCTGGGGTGCGACAACGGCTCGGGCCGGCCGGTCGGTTCGCTCCGACGCGGCCGCCGCGCGCCGAGGACTTGCGGAGGCAGGTGTGGCTACTTTCTGGATCGGCACCGGCTGGAAGATGAACAAGACGGTGGCCGAGGCGCGCCGCTACATCGACACGCTCAAGGCGCAACTGCCGGCCAAGGCCGACACGCTGGCCGTTTTCATCATTCCGCCGTTTACGGCGCTGGCCGCTGCCCGCGAGGCGATCGGCACGGCGCCGCTGCTCCTCGGTGCCCAGAACATGCACTGGGCCGAGGCTGGCGCCTTCACCGGCGAAATCTCGCCGGCCATGCTCGAAGAGTTCCGCATCGATCTGGTCGAGCTCGGCCATTCCGAGCGGCGGCAGATGTTTGGGGAAACCGACGAGGCGCTCAATCTCAAGGTCAAGGCGGCGCTGCGCCACGGCATGCGGCCGCTGCTCTGCGTCGGCGACAGCGCCGAGGAACGGGCAGCCGGCACCTCGGCCGAAGCGGTGGTCCGCCAGGTCAAGCTGGCCTTCGGCGGACTGACGCCGCAGGACGTCGGCCGCTGTCTCGTCGCCTACGAGCCCATTTGGGCCATCGGCGAGGCTGGCGTGCCGGCGCGGCCCGACGAGGTGCGCGCCGTCCATGCCGCCCTGCACACGGCGCTGGCCGAACTCGGGGCGCCGGCGGTGCCGGTGCTCTATGGCGGTTCGGTCAACGCCGGCAACGCCGTCGATCTGGCCAACGAACCCACGGTCGATGGTCTGTTCATCGGTCGGGCCGCCTGGGACGCCACGGGCTTCGCCGGGCTGATCGCCGCCATCGGCCGGGCGCGGGCCTGAGCCGATCAGGCAAGGATCATCGCCGCCGGTCGGGTTGAGGGCCCGGCCGGCGGCGTGTCTTTTGCCACCTAGAGCATCCGCCGATCAGGTTGCACCAACCTGATCGATAAGCGGCTGCTCAAGCCTTTGACTCTGGAGCGGTTTCTTATCGACCTGACGATTCAGTCAGGTCGGAAAGCGCTCTAAGCGCAAGCGCCTTCAGGTCTCGACCACGGTGAGATTGACGCCGTCCTTGCGCAGGGCGTCGGCCTCGGCCGCCGAGATGCCGCTGTCGGTGATCACCTGATCGAACTCGGTGAGCGAGGCGAGCTTGATCAGCGACGTCTTGCCAAACTTGGTGCTGTCGATCAGCAGCACCTTGCGGTCGGCCGCTTCCATCAGCGCCCGCTTGGTCTTCACCACTTCCTCTTGCTGGTGGTAGGCGGTGAGGCCGAGCACGGTCGAAGTCGACATGAACAGGATGTTGGCCCGGAGCGAGCCGACGGCCTGTTCGCAGAAATAGCCGAAGAAGGCGTTGAAGCGCGGATTGTAGTGGCCGCCGAGGCTGATCGTCTCGATACCGTGGGCATCCTTCAGCGTGTCGATGATCGACAGGCTGCTGGTGATGACGGTGAGCGGCTTGCAGGTGACGATCTGGGCTGCCAGGTGTCCGACGGTGGTGGAATCGTCGAGGATGATCGCCTGTCCCGGCTCGATCAGCTCGACGGCGGCGCGGGCCAGGGCGTCCTTTTCGGCGTCGGCAAGGCGCGAGCGGTAGAGGATGGTACTGTCGGCGAGACTCGACGAGCGCACGGTGACGCCGCCGTGGACGCGGCGGACGATGCCCTGTTCTTCCAGAAGCTTGAGGTCGCGATGCACCGTCATGCGGCTGACGCTGAAATGGTCGGCGAGCTCGTCGACCTGCGCCGAACCGACCGGCAGAAGATAGTCCAGAAGCGCTTTGCGTCGCCCGGTCGGGCCGGCGGAAGCTCTCACGTTGCGGATATCGTCTTCGTCGTATTGCACAGCTTCGGCCCCACTCTCTGGAATGATCGAGCGGCGTGACGGAACGGTTCCGGCCGGCAGCCGGTGGTCAACGCCGTCCCTTTGGACAGCCGGATGTAACTTGAGGAAAAGCGGCTCGGTGTCAACAAGTTGGCGGTGCGCCAGCTCGTCGCGCCTGTCGCCGGCAACAGAACTCCCCTGGGTCAGCAATAGCGCTGGTTGCCGATGGACGAAAGCCCCCACCATCGACGGTGGGGGCCTTGCTTGTTCTCCTCCCGGTTTCCCGGAAGCAAGGGCGCAGCACCGGAGAGGGCGCACTCCCCGGCGCTGCCAGACGGGTGGCGGCTTGCCCGAGGCCGTCCGCCCCGGGCCGCCGTGGTCGCCCGTCAGTTGCTGGCGGCAAGCGCCTTGGCCTTGGCGACGATCGCCTCCTTGGTGATGCCGAAGGCGGCATAGAGCCGCTCGGCCGGCGCCGAGGCGCCGAAGTCGTCGAGACCGATGACATCGTCCTCGCTGTCGACGTAGCGCGTCCAGCCGAACTTGCCGGCGGCTTCGACCGCCACGCGCGGCGCCGTGCCCAGCACCTCCTGGCGGTAGGCCTTGGACTGGGCCTCGAACAGTTCCCAGCACGGCATCGACACCACGGCGACGTTGAGCCCGTCGGCGTTGAGCGCCGCCGCCGCTTCGATGGCCAGCGCCACTTCCGTGCCGGTGGCCAAAAGCGTCACGTCGCGCGCGCCGCTGCCGAAGCTGCGGATGACGTAGGCGCCGAGCTCAGAGCGGTTGGCGCTGATCGTTTCGCCGGCGCCGTCGCGCAGCTGCGGCACCGCCTGGCGCGACAGGGCCAGCAGCGACGGCCGCGTGCGGCTGCGCACCGCCACGTCCCAGCACTCGACCGTTTCGACGACGTCGGCCGGCCGCATCACCATCAGGCGCGGCAGCGCGCGCAAGGTGGCCATGTGCTCGACCGGCTGGTGCGTCGGACCGTCTTCGCCGAGGCCGATGGAATCGTGCGTCATGACGTAGATGGTGCCGACTCCCATCAGCGCCGACAGGCGGATGGCGCCGCGCACGTAGTCGGAGAACACCAGGAACGTGCCGCCGTAGGGCAGGATGCCGCCGTGCACGGCCATGCCGTTCATGGCCGCGCCCATGGCGAACTCGCGCACGCCGTAGCCGACGTAGCGGCCGGAGCTGGCGCGGGTGAACTGGCTGTCGACGGCCTTGACGCGGGTGAGGTTGGAGCCGGTGAGGTCGGCCGAACCGCCGATCATCTCCGGCACGGCGGCGGTGATCGCCTCAAGGGCGATCTGACTGGCCCGGCGCGTCGCCACCTTCTGCGGCTTGTCGAACAGGCTGCGCTTCAGCGTTTCGACGGCGGCGGCGTAGCCGGCCGGCAGCGTGCCGGCCATGCGGCGGTCGAATTCGGCCCGCTGATCGGCGGGCTTGGCCGCCAGACGCTCAAGCCAGGCGGCGCGTTCGCTGGCGCCGCGCCGGCCGATGGCGCGCCAGCGCTCCAAGAGGTCGGCGGGGATTTCGAACGGTGCGGCGGTCCAGCCGAGCGCCGTCTTGGTGGCGGCCGCCTCGTCGGTGCCGAGCGGGGCGCCGTGCGAGGACTCCCGTCCCGCCTTGTTGGGCGAGCCGAAGCCGATGACGGTGCGCAGCGCGATCAGCGACGGCTGGTCGGTGGCGGCCCGGGCGGCGGCGATGGCGGCGTCGACGGCGGCCGGATCGTGGCCGTTGCACGATTGCACGTGCCAGCGGCAGGCGGTGAAGCGGGCCGGGACGTTCTCGGAGAAGCTGACGGTGGTGCGGCCGTCGATGGTGATGCCGTTGTCATCGTAGAGGACGATCAGCTTGCCCAGTCCGAGGTGGCCGGCCAGCGAAATGGCTTCCTGGCTGATGCCTTCCTCCAGGCAGCCGTCGCCGCAGAACACGTAGGTGTAGTGGTCGATGACGTCGCTGCCGAACTCGTCGGCGAGACGGCGTTCGGCCATGGCCATGCCGACGGCGCCGGCGATGCCCTGTCCGAGCGGACCGGTCGTCGTCTCGATGCCCTTGGCGTGCCCGTACTCGGGGTGGCCGGCGGCCTTCGAGCCCCACTGCCGGAACGCCTTGATCTCGTCGATGGTCATGTCCTGATAGCCGGTGAGATAGAGCAGGGCGTAGAGCAGCATCGAGGCGTGGCCGTTGGACAGCACGAAGCGGTCGCGATCGGGCCAGTCGGGGTTGGCGGCGTCGAACTTGAGATGGCGGGAGAACAGCACGGCGGCGGCGTCGGCCATGCCGAGCGGGGCGCCCGGATGCCCGGAATTGGCGGCTTCGACGGCGTCGATGGCGAGGGCCCGGATGCAGTTGGCCATCGGGAAGTCGGCCGGCGCGGCCTTGGCTTGTTGCTGAATCCAGTCGGCAGTGATCATTGGGGGTCTCCTTCCTGTTCGGGTTCAGGCGGTCTTAGGCCAAAATCACAAAAATATCAACACAAGTTATCAAACTAACATCATTACCTTGATTTTTGTCGCGCATATGTTACAGAAAGCACCGTGAGCGGCCGCTTTTGCCCTGGTTCGAGCGGCCATATGTGATAATGCGCACCGAAACGCGAGAATTTGGCGGGGATGTTCAGTATGTAACATCCTTGGCGCGGGCCGGTCGGGGAGGATGGAACATCATGAAGGTGGCGGTAGCCGGCGACAGCGCCGGCGAAAAGCTGGCGCACGTGCTGGCGGAACATCTGAAGTCGCGCTTTGACGTGTTCGAGGTGTCGCGCACCAACAACGTCGCCGATGCGTTCTATGCCAACATGGCCGACCGCGTGGCATCCGGCGTCATGGCCGGCACCTACGACCGCGCCATCCTGATCTGCGGCACCGGCATCGGCGTCTGCATCAGCGCCAACAAGGTGCGCGGCATCCGCGCCGCCCTGACGCACGATGCTTATTCGGCCCAGCGGGCGGCGCTGTCCAACGACGCCCAGATCATCACCATGGGCGCTCGGGTGATCGGTACGGAAGTGGCCAAGCTGATCGCCGACACCTTCCTCGATCTCACCGGCAAGTTCGACCCCGACGGCCCGTCGGGCGGCAACGTCAAGGCCATCGAGACCGTCGACAGCAAGTACGCCATCGCCTGAGGCCTGGGTCTTGGCAGCGGTCGCAACCGATCGCGTGACCATCGGGGAAGTATCGCAAGATGCTCTCCCGGTGGTGTTGTCGCGTGCAGGTAGTGCAAGAAAACGATCACATGAAAATCAGACTTTCAAGGTCATTTATGCGGACCTGAAAAATAGGTGATCTGACCGACTTGTGGATAGAACGATTTAGGTCACACTGAAGCGAGTTCGACTCTCAGTGTAACATGGCAAGACGACGGGTTGTCATTGCTGATTGTCATCAGACGCCTTTGAATGTGGCAAGATACCCGCTTATATCCTGACTTTCATCTGAAAGTCGTCAGTGCCGATAGCAAGCGTTACCAGTGAACTTGTCCTCTTCGCCCGGTAGACCCGAGCAAAAGAGGTCGAGGCGCTTTGTTACGGCATGTCGTCAACGCAGCGACCTAGGGTTTATCGATTTAAATCCGGTCGGCAACAGAACGAACGAGCGCAGCAATGGCCGAAAATACCACAGCCGACGAGATCGACACCGATGTCGAGGACGTTCCTCAGGATGAGATCGTCGTTCTGGCGCAGAAGTGGAAGAAGAAGCGCGGCAGCCTGATCATGGCGTTGCACGAACTGCAGGGCCGGCTCGGCTACGTGCCGCGCGATCAGGCCATGAAGCTCGGGCGCGAGATGGGCGTGCCGCTGGCCAACATCTACGAGGTGCTGACCTTCTACAACTATTTCAAGCTGGAAAGCCCGGGCAAGTACATCGTTTCCGTCTGCACCGGCACGGCCTGCCACATCAAGGGTTCGCCGAAGCTGCTGCAGGGGCTCGAGGACGAACTCGGTATCAAGGCCGGTGAAAGCACGCCGGACGGCGAGTACCACCTGCAGGGCGTGCGCTGCCTCGGCTGCTGCGGCCTGGCACCGCTCGCTTCGGTCAACGGCAAGGTCTACGGCAAGCTCGACACCTCCGACAGCCACGCCGTGCTCGAACACGTCAAGGTCGATCAGCCCGTGGCTTCCCGTCCCGACGACGATGCCGCTGCGGCCGACTGAACCGGCGCCACCTGAACATCACTAGAACCAAGTAGGACTGTCATGAAGCCGGAAGAGCTTGAAGTGAAAGCCGCCGCCGAGCTTGCCAAGCAGCAGGCCCTGGAAGCGCGCCTCGTCTGCTGTTCGAGCACGGGTTGCCATTCGTCGGGAGCGGCCGACGTCGCCGCCCGCCTCAAGGCCGATCTCAAGGCCAAGGGGCTCGACGCCAAGGTGCAGGTCGGCGGCACGGGCTGCATGGGCCTGTGCTCGAAGGGCCCGCTGGTCCGCCTGACCTCGAAGGCGCACGACGACATTCTGTGTTCGGAAATGACGCCGGATCTGGCCACCCACCTCGTCGAAGAAGTGGTCGCCCCGCTGGCCAACGGCGAGCCGGTGGCCGACCCGGTCGGCGTGCTCGGCGCCCACACCGTCGATCTGGCGGCGCCGTTCTTCGCCAAGCAGGAACGCGTCGTCCTGTCCAACAACGGCCACGCCGACCCGGAGAAGCTGCCGGAATACCTGATGCACGGCGGCTATCAGGGTCTGCGCAAGGCCCTGACCATGACGGCCGAGGAAATCTGCCAGGAAATGCTCGCCTCAGGCCTGCGCGGTCGCGGCGGCGCCGGCTATCCCACCGGTCTCAAGTGGGACTTCGCCCGCCGGGTCGAGTCCGACGTCAAGTATGTCATCTGCAACGGCGACGAGGGTGACCCCGGCGCCTTCATGGACCGGTCGGTGCTGGAAGGCGACCCGCATGCCGTCATCGAAGGCATGATGATCGCCGCCCGCGCCATGAACGCCACCAACGGTGTGTTCTACATCCGCGCCGAGTATCCGCTCGCCGTCGAGCGCGTCGAGAAAGCGATCCGCCAGGCGCGCGTTGCCGGCCTCGTCGGCCGCAACATCCTCAACTCCGGCTGGAACTTCGACTTCGACGTCCGCCTCGGCGCCGGTGCTTTCGTCTGCGGTGAGGAAACGGCGCTGATCGCCTCGGTGGAAGGCCGGCGTGGCACGCCGCGGCCGCGGCCGCCGTTCCCCTCGGTCAAGGGCCTGTGGGACAAGCCGAGCTGCGTCAACAACGTCGAGACGCTGGCCAACGTGCCGCGCATCCTGCACAACGGCGCCGCCTGGTTCGCTGCCAAGGGTACGGAGAAGTCCAAGGGCACCAAGGTGTTCGCCCTCACCGGCAAGATCGCCCACAACGGCCTCGTCGAAGTGCCGATGGGCATCACCATCCGCGAGCTGGTCGAAACCATCGGCGGCGGCACCGGCACCGAACGGCAGGTCAAGGCGGTGCAGACCGGCGGCCCGTCCGGCGGCATGATTCCGGCCAGCCAGTTCGACACCCCCATCTCCTACGAGCACCTGCAGCAGCTGGGCTCGATGATGGGATCGGGCGGTCTGATCGTCATCGACGATCACGACAGCGTCGTCGAACTGTCGCGCTTCTACCTCGACTTCTGCGTCGACGAGTCCTGCGGCAAGTGCGCGCCCTGCCGCATCGGCGGCACGCAGATGCTGCACCTGCTCGACAAGATCGTCGCCGGTGAAGGCACGGCCGAAGACATCAAGTCCATCCGCAAGATCGCTCAGGCGATGCAGCGAGGTTCGCTCTGCGCGCTCGGACAGACGGCGCCCAACCCCGTTCTCTCGGCGTTGAAGCACTTCGAATCGGAGTTCACCGAACGCCTGAAGAAGACGGAAACCGAGCAAGCCTGACCTTCCGGGATCGAAAAGTGGTTGCCATGACTGAAATGATACACGCGATTATCAACGGTGCGCCCGTCGAGGTGGCTCCGGGAACGACGATCCTGGATGCGGCGCGCAAGGTTCACGTCAAGATCCCGACGCTGTGCAAGCATCCGGATCTCGAGGCGACGGCCGCCTGCGGCATCTGCATCGTCAAGGTGCAGAACACCGGCCGCATGCTGCGCTCGTGCTGCACGCCCATCGAGGAGGGCATGGACATCCTGACGGAAACGCCGGAGATCGTCCAGGTTCGCCGCGGCATCATGGAGCTGACGCTGTCGCGTCATCCCAACGAATGCCTGACCTGTCTGCGCAACCAGAACTGCGAACTGCAGTCGCTGGCTGCCGACTTCGGCATCAGCGGCTACGGGCTCGAGAACATCGTCCCCGACCTGCCGCTTGATACCTCGACGCGCTCCATCGTGCTCGACCCGCGCAAGTGCATCCTGTGCGGCCGCTGCATCACCGTCTGCCAGCAGCATCAGAACGTCTGGGCGCTGAGCTTCCTCAACCGCGGCTTCAAGACGCGCATCGCCGCCGCCGGCGACATTCCGCTGGCCGATTCGCCCTGCGTGCGCTGTGGCCAGTGCTCGGCCCACTGCCCGACCGGCGCCATCGTCGAGTATGACGAGACCGTGTCCGTCTGGGACAAGCTGCAGGACCCGGCTGTCTACTGCGTGGTGCAGATCGCGCCGGCCGTGCGCGTCGCCATCGGCGAGGCCTTCGGCTTCCCGCTCGGTGCCAACCTCACCGGCAAGGTCTACGCCGCCCTGCGCCGCATGGGCTTCAAGGCGGTGTTCGACACCAACTTCGGCGCCGACCTGACCATCATGGAGGAGGCGAGCGAGTTCAAGCACCGCCTGCTCGAGGGCACCGGCGCTCTGCCGCTCATCACTTCGTGCTGTCCCGGCTGGGTCGACTTCATGGAGAAGTTCCACGGCGACATGATCAACCACTTCTCGAGCTGCAAGTCGCCGCACGAGATGGTCGGCGTGCTGGCCAAGACCTACTACGCCGACAAGCTCGGTCTCGATCCGGCCAAGATCTTCGTCGTGTCGATCATGCCGTGCACGGCCAAGAAGTCGGAGATCATCCGTTCCAAGGAGATGAGCTCGTCGGGCTACCAGGACGTCGACGTGTCGCTGACGACGCGCGAATTCGCCCGCATGATCAAGCAGTCGGGCATCGACTTCGTCTCCGTGCCGGAAGAGCAGCCCGACCATCTGCTCGGCGCCTACACCGGCGCCGGCACCATCTTCGGCGCCACTGGCGGCGTCATGGAGGCGGCGCTGCGCACCGCCCACTACTACGTCACCGGCCAGGACGCGCCGCGCGTCGATTTCGAGATGACCCGTGGTCTCGAGGGCGTCAAGGAAGGCAAGATCGTTGTTGCCGGCAAGGAGGTTCGCGTCGCCGTCGCTCACGGCCTCGCCAACGTCGAGCAGGTGATCGACAAGATCCGCGCCGCCCGGGATGCCGGCGAGGAGCCGCCCTACCACTTCGTCGAAGTGATGGCCTGCGCCGGCGGCTGCGTCGGCGGCGGCGGTCAGCCCTACGGCGCCACCAACGAGCTGCGCACCAAGCGCGCCGCCGGGTTGTACCAGGAAGACCAGGCCGGTCTGTGGCGCTGCTCGCACCACAACCCCTACATCAAGGAACTCTACGCCGAGTTCCTGGGCGAGATCGGTGGCCACAAGGCGCACGAACTGCTGCACACCAGCTATCAGGTGCTGCCGGAATACAAGCGCTGAGCCGCTGAAAGCTGCGCCCGCAAGCCCCTCCCGACCGTCAGGTCGGGAGGGGCTTTGTCATGGCGAAAGAGCGTTCAGGCCGGCGCCCCCAGCTCGGCCGAGATGCGCCGCGCCGCCGTCCGGAGCGGCACCAGCAGGTTGTCGAGACCGATCTGCTGGAAGCGCGCCGTCGACAGCGATACCGACACGGCGTAAGGCACGCGCGACTGGATGTCGAACACCGGCGCCGCCACGCAGGACACGCCGAGCTCGTTCTCCTCGCGGTCGAGGGCGTAGCCGTTGTCGCAGATGCTCCTGAGCTCTTCCAGCATCGGCTGGTGATCGACGATGGTGTTGGCCGTCAGCTTGGCGATCGACTGGCAATGGTGCTGCCAATAGTGCTCGAAATTGGCCTGCTTGTCGTAGGCGAGATAGAGCTTGCCCATCGCCGAGCAGAACAGCGGCAGGTGCTGGCCGATGTAGGTGCGGGTGCGGATCATCCCCACCGTCGGCTCCAGCTTGTAGATCATGATGGCGTGGTCGTCCTCGCGGGTCGAGAAGTTGACCGTCTCGCCGATGTCGAGGTTCAGCGCTTCCAGATGCGGCGCCGCGATGTGGATGATGTTGAGCGAGGACAGCGTCTTCTGGCCGACGGCAACGAACTTGGTCGTCAGGCGATAGCTGCCCGGCGAAGGCGCCCGCGTCACGTAGCCGGCGCTCTCCAGGCCCTGCAGCAGCCGGTGCGTCGTGCTCTTGTTGAGCCCGGACAGCTCCGACAGTTTGGCCAGCGGGCAGCCGTTGGGAAAGTTGCTCAGAATCTCGATCAGTTGCAGGCCGCGCAGCAGGCTCTGACTGCCCGCCGGTGCTTCGGTTTCTGGCGTGCTTTCCATGTCCTCAACCTCGATACGAATTCATACGGACGGCGCTGGCCCGACCGCTCGGCCCGGTGGTGGCGGCGGTCGACGCCGGCGGCCGGCGGAAATCGCTTCGATTAATCAATACCGCCGACCGGGTCTTCACGGCAACTCTTCGCGTCGCCGGCGGTGCCGGCGGTCTGAAGGGCGCGGTCCTTGACGGAAGTCCCGCATTGACAAAGAGGACGGCCCTTGTATATCGAATATTGAAACGTGATTTTGAAATGCAAAACACGGGGCGCCGGGGGGCGCCAGCGCCACCTGGGGAGGAAGGCACCGTGATCAAGGGACATCTCGACGGATCGGACTGGACGCACGCCCCGTCGCCGACGCTGCGGCGCATGCTGGCCCGCCTCGCCGATCCGTCGCTGCTCACCGCCGCCAAGGGGCGTTACGACCTCGGCGATGGCAGCTTCTACGTCATCAACGAATACGACACCCGCCCGGCCGCCGAGCTGCGGGCCGAGAGCCATCGCCGCTATTGCGACGTCCAGGTGATGCTCGCCGGTCGCGAGCAGATGGGCTGGACACCGCGGCGCGACGACAGCCCGGCCAGCCCCTACGACGCGGCCGCCGACATCCGGTTCTACGCCGCCGGCCTCGCGCTCGACTGGCAGCCGTTCGTTCCTGGCGACGTCTTCGTCTTCTCGCCCGACGACATCCATTGTCCGGGCGTCGTCCTCGATCATCCGGCCCGCATCCGCAAGGTTGTCGGCAAGATACCCTGGGCCGTCCTTGCCGCCGAATGGCCGGCGGTCCCCCACTTCTGATCATCCATTCAAGCGTGCGTTTGCCGGAGGGGAAAGCCATGCCGCATCTGACCCATAGTGACCTGAAAGCCGAGTTCCTGCGCGTGCTGCTGAAGTGCGGACTGAAGCCCGCCAAGGCCGAAGCCTGCGCCACCCTGTTCGCCGACACCACCGAGACCGGCGTCTATTCCCACGGCGTCAACCGCTTCCCGCGTTTCGTCGAGCAGATCCGCAAGGGCGACATCGTCGTCGACGCCGAGCCGGAGAAGCTGCTGTCGCTCGGCGCCATCGAGCAGTGGGACGCCCACCGCGCCATCGGCAATCTCACCGCCACGGCCATGATGGACCGGGCGATGGAACTGGCCGCCACCCACGGCATCGGCCTCGTCGCCCTGCGCCACGCCAATCACTGGATGCGTGGCGGCGCCTACGGCTATCAGGCGGCCGAGAAGGGCTACGTCGGCATGTGCTGGACCAACTCCATCGCCGTCATGCCGCCCTGGGGCGCCAAGGAATGCCGCATCGGCACCAACCCGCTGATCGTCGCCGTGCCCGGCAATCCGGTGACCATGGTCGACATGTCGATGTCGATGTTCTCCTACGGCATGCTTGAGGTGAACCGTCTGGCCGGTCGCCAGCTGCCGGTCGACGGCGGCTTCGACGACGACGGCAAGCTGACGCGCGACCCCGGCGTCATCGAGAAGAACCGCCGCATCCTGCCCATGGGCTACTGGAAGGGATCGGGTCTCTCCATCGTCCTCGACATGATCGCCACGCTGCTCACCGGCGGCCTGTCGGTGGCCGAGGTGACCGAGGAGATGGACGACGAGTACAACGTCTCGCAGGTGTTCATCGCCATCGAGGTCGACCGGCTGATCGACCGCGGCACCCGCGACGAAAAGCTGAAGCGCATCTGCGACTACGTGCTGACGGCGGCCCGTTCCGATCCGGCCCAGGCCATCCGTCTGCCCGGGCATGAATTCCCGCAGATGAAGGCTCAGAACATCAAGAACGGCATTCCGGTCGACGACCGGGTGTGGGAGCGTATCCGCGCCCTGTGAGGGACCGGGGCGGGCCAGGCGCCCGCCCCGACCGCAAGCCCGGAAGACCGCGCAGGTTTCCGGCACGCCGTCGCGAGGATCGACGGCAGAACACCGAAGTCCGGGAGGAGGATAGCCCGATGAATGCCCCCGTTGTCGCGACCGACGCTCCGATCCTGTCGATGGTCGACATAGTCAAGACCTTTGGTCGCGTCGCCGCCGTCGATCAGGTGAGCATCGACGTCAAGCCCGGCAAGATCCTCGCCCTCCTGGGCGAGAACGGCGCCGGCAAGTCGACGCTGATCAAGATTCTCGCCGGCGTCTACAAGCGCGATTCCGGCTCGATCCTGTTCCACGGCCAGGAGATCGCCTCCGCCGCCGCCATTGGCAAGCGCGGCAGCCAGCCCATCGCCTTCATCCATCAGGACCTCGGTCTCATCGAATGGATGACCGTGGCCGAGAACATGGCCTTCACCATGGGTTTCCCCCGCCGCCTCGGCCTCGTCGACTGGGCCGAGGTGCGGGCTCGCGCCGATGCCGCTCTCAAGGCCGTCGGCACCGACATCGATCCCGACGCCCGCGTCTTCGAACTGTCGCGCACCGAAAAGTCGCTGCTGGCCATCGCCCGTGCCGTCGCCGTCGACGCCGAGGTGCTGGTGCTCGACGAACCCACCGCCTCGCTGCCGGCCGACGACGTCAAGCACCTGTTCGAGGTGCTGGAGCGCCTGCGTCAGCGCCAGGTCGGCATGATCTACGTCACCCATCGCCTCGACGAGGTGGTGGAGATCGCCGACGAGGTCTGCGTCATGCGCGACGGTCGCTGGGTGGCCGGCGGCGCCACGGCGCAGTACGAACTGCGCGATCTCGTCCGGCTGATCGTCGGCGAGGAAAAGCGCGGCGACAAGCGCCGGCCGCTGCCCGTCGGCGCGCCGGCCATGCTCGACGTCAAGGGACTGACCGTCGGCGACACCGGCCCGGTGTCGTTCAGCCTGCAGCGCGGCGAAATGGTCGCCCTCGTCGGCCTGCGCGGCGCCGGCCAGGAGGAGATCGGCCGCTGCCTGTTCGGCAAGCGGACCGCTTCGGCCGGCTCCATCGCCCTTGGCGGCAAGACCATCGCCCCCTCGAGCCCGACGGACGCCATCGCCGCCGGCATTTCGCTGGTGGCCGGCGACCGCATCAACGAGAGCGTCGTCATGAGCATGTCGGTGCGGGAAAACCTGTTCCTGAACCCGTGCAATCTCGGCCTCAGGCCGATTTCCAACTACGGCGCCGACCGCGAGGCCCGCAGCGCCTGGGAGGAGGTCGAGCGCTTCGACGTCCGGCCGCGCCTCATCGACATCGACATCAGCGCCCTGTCCGGCGGCAACCAGCAGAAGGTGGTGATGGCCCGCTGGATGAAGCTCGGCACGCCGGTGCTGATCCTTGAGGATCCCACCGCCGGCGTCGACGTCGGCGCCCGCGCCGAGATCTACGATCTGCTCAACGAAGCGCTCGCCAAGGGTATCGCCGTGCTGGTGATCTCCATGGACTTCGAGGAAATCGCCCACATCTGCAACCGCGCCCTCGTTTTCAACCGCGGCAAGGTGGTGGGGGAACTGATCAACCGCGATGTCACGTTCGCCAATCTGCTGGAGCTGGCCTGCGCCGGTTCCGAGACGCTCTCGGCCGACGCCTCGGCCGCAGTGGCCTGACAGACGCATCGACTTAGCCCAGCCGGCGGGTGCGTGCGCACCCCGGCCCCGCTTTCAAGAATTGGGAGGACATGAGGTGGCCAGCTCATCTGTCAAATCGACCGCTCTCGAAGAGCGCGTCAGCCTGAAGCACGACGGCATTCTGCCCGTCCTCACCCAGGCGGGCACCCGTTACGGTCTGCTCATCCTGTGTGTGCTGCTCATCGTGCTGTTTTCGCTGGCGACGCCGTCGTTCGCCTCGCTGCTGACGCTGCAGGCCATCCTGGCCTCCAAGTCGAAAGTGGCGCTGCTGGCGCTCGCCGCCACCATTCCGATGATCGTCGGCAAGATCGACCTCAACGTCGGCTTCGGCATCGTGCTCTGGCATATCCTCGCCATCAGCCTGCAGGTCAGCTACGGCTTCAGCTGGCCGGAGGCGGTGCTGATCGTGCTGGTGCTGTCGGCCATCTACGGCCTGTTCAACGGCATTCTCGTCGCCGTCGCCGACATCGACGCCTTCGTGGCCACCCTTGGCACCGGCACCACGCTTTACGCCGTCGCCCTCTGGCACTCCGGCGGCCGCCAGATCGTCGGCGATCTGCCCGACGCCTTCATGATGCTGCACCATACCGAGATCGCCGGCATTCCCATCGGCGGCTTCTACGTGCTGGCGCTGGCCATCATCATGTGGCTGGTCACCGAACACACCCCGCTCGGCCGCTGCATGTATGCCGTCGGTGGCAACCCCGCCGCCGCCAACCTCAACGGCATCCCGGTGACGCGCTATGTCATCGGCTCGTTCATCGCCTCCTCGACCATCACCGGCTTCACCGGCGTGCTCGTCGCCGCTGAACAGGGTGTCGGTCAGGCCTCCGTCGGCATGGACTACATGCTGCCGGCCCTGGTCGGCGCCTTCCTCGGCTCGACCACCATCCGTCCCGGCCGCGTCAACGTCTGGGGCACGGTGATCGGTGTCTCCATTCTCGCCATCGGCATCGCTGGCATCCAGCAGTTCGGCGGCGCGTTCTGGGTCGAACCTCTCTTCAACGGCACGACCCTGCTGCTCTCCATTACCTTGGCCGGCTATGCCCAGCGGCGGCGCCTGCTCAATCAGAAGGCTGTGCAACGCAGCTCAACCAAGAAGGCGTAATCGGCCCGATTGCGTCAACCCATTGGACTACCAGGAGAAAACGCTATGAAAAGGATTGGTTTCCTGCTTTCGACCGCCCTTTATGCCGTGGCGGCTGCCACCCTGCCGGCCCATGCCGACGCCTTCCTGGACGAGGCCAAGGCCCTCGTCGCCAAGGCGACGGCGCCGGCCTCCGCCTGGGATGGCCCGACCGCCGGCCCGGCCATCGCCAAGGGCAAGTCGATCATCTACATCGCCTCCGACATGAAGAACGGCGGCGTGCTGGGCGTCGAGGAAGGCGTGGCCGAGGCGGCCAAGATTGCTGGCTGGAAGCTCGACGTGCTGGACGGCGCCGGTTCGGTCAAGGACCAGCTGGCCGCCCTCAACCAGGCCATCGCCAAGAAGCCGGACGGCATCGTCGTCGGCGGCTGGAACCCCAACGTCGCCAAGATGGCCCTCAAGAAGGCCATCGAGGAGAAGATCGTGCTGGTCGGCTGGCACGCCGTGCCGAAGCCGGGTCCGATGCCCGAATACGGCATCTTCTACAACGTCACCTCGGACAGTGACGACGTCGCCAAGACGGCCGCCATGTACGCCGTCGCCAAGTCCGAAGGCACGGCCAAGGCCATCATCTTCACCGACTCGCTCTACCAGATCGCCCTCGACAAGGCCAACGCCATGAAGGCGGTGATCGAGAAGTGCGCCGGCTGCAAGGTCGTCGAGTTCATCGACACCCCGCTCGCCGACACGTCGAACCGCATGCCGCAGATGACCTTCTCGCTCATCCAGAAGTACGGCGCCGATTACCAGTACTCGCTGGCCATCAACGACCTCTACTTCGACTTCATGGCTTCTTCGCTGCAGACGGCCGGCAAGAAGGGCGACGACGCCCCGTTCAACGTCTCGGCCGGTGACGGCTCGGTGACCTCCTACCAGCGCATCCGCACCGGCAACCACCAGACGGCCACGGTGCCCGAGCCGCTCAAGCTGCACGGCTGGCAGATCGTCGACGAGTTCAACCGTGCCTTCGCCGGTCAGAAGCCGTCGGGCTACGTGACGCCGGTGCATCTGGTCACCAAGGACAACATCGCCTTCGACGGCGGTGACAAGAACGTCTACGACCCGCAGAACGACTACCAGGGCCACTACAAGTCCATCTGGGGCGTCAAGTAAGCCCTGGCCGTTCTGACACGACGCTGCCGTTCGCGGTGAAGCCGCCGCGAACGGATTTCCTTGCCTCGAGGTGATCACATGTCGGACTTCTCCTCCTCCGATCCGTCCTTTGCCGGGCTCCTCCGCCCCGACAGCCAGCTCCGTTGTCTCGCCTCGCCGGCCGTCTGGGCCGAAGGGCCGGTCTGGCTGCCCAACGAGGACGCGGTGATCTTCTCCGACGTCAAGGGCAACCGCATGTTCCGTTGGGCGCGCAGCGGCGCCGTCACGGTGTTCCGCGACCCGTCGAACTTCGCCAACGGCAATGCGCTCGACCGGGCCGGCCGTCTCGTCTCCTGCGAGCACGGTCGGCGCGGCCTGTCGATCACCGAGGCCGATGGCCGCGTCCGCATGCTGGTCGATCGCTTCGACGGTCGCCGCCTCAATTCGCCCAATGACGTGGTGGTCAAGTCCGACGGCACCATCTGGTTCACCGATCCACCCTACGGCATCATCGGCGACGCCGAGGGCTTCAAGTCGGAAAGCCAGGTCATCGGCTGCTGGGTCTATCGCTACGATCCGGCGTCGGGCGATCTCGACGTCGTCGCCACCGACGTCCAGCGTCCCAATGGTCTCGCCTTCTCGCCCGACGAAAGCCGCCTCTACGTCGCCGACATGTCGATCGTCGAGTTCCCGACCAGGGGCCGGCGCCATCTCGCCGTCTACGACGTCGTCGATGGCCGCCAGCTCGTCCGGCCGGCCGTCTTCGCCGTCGTCGCGCCGGGCATTCCCGACGGCTTCACCGTCGACCGGGCCGGCAACGTCTTCTGCAGCTTCGAGCAGGGCATCATGGTCTTCGCCCCCGACGGCCGCCGCCTCGGCGTCATCAACGTGCCCGAGCGCGTGTCCAACTGCACCTTCGGCGGTCCCGATCAGGACGAACTGTTCATCACCGCCACCACCTCGCTCTATCACGTCCGCCTCGCCACGCGCGGCGTCCAGTACGATCACCTCGTGGCGGGAGGGCGCTGAACCATGCCGTTCTGGCTCGGCATCGACTGCGGCGGCACCTTCCTCAAGGCGGCGCTGTTCGATCAATCCGGCCGGGCGCGCGGCGTGGCGCGGACCGGCCTCGCCGTCCTCTCCGAGCGTCCCGGCCGGGCCGAGCGCGACATGGAGGACCTGTGGCGGGCCACGGCGGCGGTCATCGCCGACGTCATCGCCCGCACCGGCGTCGACCCGGCCGACATCGCCGGCCTCGGCATTTCGGCTCAGGGCAAGGGCGCCTTCCTGCTCGACCGCGACCGGCGGCCGCTCGGCCGGGCGGTGCTGTCGTCGGACCAGCGCGCCCTCGACATCGTCCGCGCCTGGCAGCGCCAGGGCATCCCCGAGCAGCTCTATCCCAAGACGCTGCAGACGCTGTGGACCGGCCATCCCGTGTCGATCCTGCGCTGGTTCAAGGACAACGAGCCCGACACCTACGGCCGTATCGGCGCCGTGCTGATGGGCCACGACTATCTGCGCTTCCGCCTGACCGGCGCCCTTGGCGTCGAGATCACCAACATTTCCGAGTGCAATCTCTACGACATGCGCCGGGGCGGCTTCGATCCGGCGCTGGCCGAGCTGCTCGGCATACCCGAGATGATCGCCGCTCTGCCGCCGATCGTCGGCTCGGCCGAAGTGGTGGGCGGCGTCACGGCGGAAGCGGCGGCGCTCACCGGCCTCAAGGCTGGCACGCCGGTGGTCGGCGGCCTGTTCGACGTCGTCTCGACCTGCCTCAGCGCCGGCCTCAGAGACGACAGCCGCATCAACGCCGTGCTTGGCACCTGGTCGGTGGTGACCGGCCTCGCCCACGAGGTCAAGGCCGGCCTGCCCATCCCCTTCGTCTACGGCCGTCACGCTGCTCCCGACGCCTTCATCGTCCATGACGCCTCGCCGACGTCGGCCGCCAACCTCGAATGGCTGACCGAACAGTTCGGCGACCACGATTACGCCGGCATGGACCGGGCGGTGGCCGCCCTTGAGCCTGCCGGCTCCGACGTGCTGTTCCTGCCCTTCCTCTACGGCAGCAACGCCGGCCTCGGCATGCGGGCCGGCTTCTACGGCCTGCAGGCGCTGCACGGCCGCGCCCACCTGCTGCAAGCTGTCTACGAGGGCGTTGTCTTCAGCCTGCTCCACCACGTCGACCGGGTGCGTCAGCGCTTCCCCGCCGCCACGGCGCTGCGCGTCACCGGCGGTCCGACGCGTTCGCGCGTCTGGATGCAGATGCTGGCCGACGCTTCCGGCAGCACCGTCGAAATTCCCGCCATCGAGGAGACCGGCGCCCTTGGCGCTGCCCTGATGGCCGCCGTCGGCACCGGCGCCTTCCCCGACATCTGGCGTGCCATGGCTGCCGTCGACGCCCCGGTTTCGGTGATCGAGCCGGTGTCGGGCCGTCGCGCCGCCTACGACGCCAAGCGCTTCGCCTACCGCGAGCTCATCGCCGCCCTGCGTGCCTTCGAAGACACCATGGCCTCTCACTCTCAAGGACTTACACGATGACCCGTCCCGCCCTGCAGGTTGCCCTCGACTACACCGTGCTCAATCCGGCGCTCGATGCTGCCCGTCGCCTTGCCGGCCACGTCGACATCATCGAGGCCGGCACGCTGTTGTGCTTTGCCTGCGGCATGGACGCCGTGCGGGCGCTGCGCGCCGACCATCCCGGCCGCACGCTGGTCGCCGACCTCAAGGTGGCCGACGCCGGCGAGACGCTGGCCGAGCTGGCCTTCGACGCCGGCGCCTCGTGGATGACGGTGATCTGCGCCGCCCCGCTCGCCACCATGGAGCGGGCGCTGGAGGTGGCTAAAGCGCGCGGCGGCGACATCCAGATCGAGCTGTTCGGCAACTGGACGCTCGACGACGCGCGGGAATGGTACCGCCTCGGCCTGCGCCAGGCCATTTTCCATCGCGGCCGCGACGCCCAGGCGGCGGGCCAGACCTGGGGCCAGAAGGACCTCGACCAGCTGAAGGCGCTCTCCGACATCGGTCTCGAAATGTCGGTGACGGGCGGTATCTCGCCGGCCGACCTGCCGCTGTTCCGCGACATCTCGGCCAAGGTGTTCATCGCTGGCCGCGCCCTCTACGGCGCCGCCGACCCGATCACGGCGGCGGCGACGTTCCAGGACGCCATTTCGGCCATCTGGGGGGAGTAAGGCCATGCGTCGTCATCCCCTGGGGATTTACGAGAAGGCGCTGCCGGCCGGTCTGTC
>CALMMQ010000023.1 GCA_937868725.1 uncultured Pleomorphomonas sp. | reverse complement strand
GGCCCGGAGTGGGGCGGGCAGCCGCGCTTGCGCGGCAACACGGTCCGGAGCCGCGCGGGTTGCGGTCGGAAACAGAACGGTCTTAGGGGATCAGTCAGTCGGAGGGATTGGTGCCTTTCGAGAGCACAAACGGAGGCGCACAGCCGAACCTTCGTCCTTGTCGGCAGCAGCCCCGCATCAAATCCGAAGCCCTGGCATGCCGGGGCACCAGCGTCGCCCTCTTTACCGGCCTCGTGTTCCCTCCATCGGATGGTCAAGCCGGGACGAAAACAGCTATCGGGCTTCAGGCATCCGGCATCGCATTACCGCCTCAAACGCTCCAAGGCACGGTCTGGTGAAATTGCGGAACAAGAAGGTGAAGGGCCGCGCGGCCATATCGACGATGACATGGAGGGGATCAACGTGGCTGGCGATGATCGTTTCATGGCTGGCGCGATCGCCGCACGATGACCGACTCACTGAGCCGGGATTAGCGAATGGGGAGGACACAACCAGTGTGTCACGCCATGAGCACCTTGCTCTGGAGGGTGTTGGCAGGCCCGGCGGCGCAAGCCGCCGGGTTTTCCCATGGAGAGCCAGATCGCGGCGGCGGTCTTAGACGCGCGAGAAGACGGCCGTGCCAAGCGCGTTGAGATTGAGCATCGCAGCGATGCCAATGAACAGGCCGCCAGCACCGCCCAGGAGGTTGAGCGCGATCGTCGAGTCGATGAAGTTCCTTGTAACGCCATGGACGAGCGCATAACCGGCGATCGTGGCGGGTACGGCAAAGACGGTGAGCGCGATCAGCCGCAATGCGGGGTTCTTTGCAAAGCCGAGGGCAACGATAACCAATGCCACTGAAAGCAGCGCCGCACCGATGGCAGCGAGGCCGGACATCAGGAAGCCGGCATCCATTCCATGGACATATTGAAAGGCGGTCAGCCCGACCATGAAGGGCAGCGCGTAGATCGCAAAATTGTAGGCGATCACGCAAAGCGCGACGGTCAGGGAGATAGCAAGCAGGATCAGCGTCATGGCGGCCTCCGCATGAACGGTTTACGGATCGCGACAGGCTGCCAATGAATACGCTCAGCCTGCGATTATGCTAATTCGCCGGTTCTGCAAGGATGCTTTATCTGACCAGAAATGGGGGGTTCGGTCAAGTATAGGCGGCTCCAATAGCCGCCGAGCGGCGGCGCTTTACGCGCCGCCGTCGAACTTCATGACGGGGATGCCGAGCTTCTTTGCCTTGTCCGCGAGGTTCTCCTGAATCCCGGTGCCGGGGAAGACGAGGACGCCGACCGGCAGGGTGTCGAGCATGACGTCGTTGCGCTTGAACGGCGCGGCCTTGCCATGATTCGTCCAGTCAGGCCTGAAGCTGACCTGTTGCACCTTGCGGGCATCTGCCCAGCGGGAGGCGATCAGTTCGGCACCCTTCGGCGTGCCGCCGTGCAGCAACACCATATCGGGGTGCTTTGCATGGACCTGATCCAGCTTCGCCCAGATCAGGCGATGGTCGTTGAAGTCAGCGCCGCCGGTCACGGCAACCCTGGGACCGGCGGGCAGCAGCACCTCTTTCTCGGCCCGGCGTTTTGCGGCGAGGAAGTCGCGGCTGTCGATCATTGCCGAGGTCAGATGACGATGGTTGACCATTGAGCCGGTGCGCGGCCGCCAGGCGCTGCCGGTGTGGTGCTCGAAGGCTTCGGCGGAGAGATCGCGGAAGAGTTCCATGCTGTCGCGCCGCTCGATCAGGGTCTGCCCCTCTGCCGTCAGGCGCTCCAGCTCGACCGACTTCACCTCGCTGCCATCTTGTTCCCTCTGAAGGCGGCGCTGGGCCTGCTCGTTGTCGTCAAGCTCGCGCAGCACCCGGTTCGCGACACGGTGGAAGAGATTGACGGCCCCCCAGAGCAGATCGTCAAGGTCGGGTTCGAGGCGGGTGTCGCCGAGCGTGGCGACGAGGGCATCGAAGATGTCTGCGACCGCGGCGGCGACGGCATTACCCTCCGGCAGCGGCCTCGGATCGGGTTCGTCCTGAAACCGACGCCAGCCATAGAGTTGGAGTTCATTGAGGACATGATCGGTGGGGGATGAGGTGTGGACCGGCTCGAAGCCTGCATCTTCGTCTTCGTTCATCATCGGGAGCGTCCTTGTCTGGAGACCGCGCCCATCGCGGCCTTCGCAGGCGTCGAAAGCCCACGGGCGGCACGGCCTGGCAGCCCTCGCGCTCCCGCGAGGGCCTTGATGGCCAAGCCCGGCTATTTTGTTTCGCGCTGCAAAGGCGGGGCTGAGACGGGGTCCCCACGCGACCTGTCGCGTGGGGTGGCTACCCGCCGGCGGAAAATAGCCGGAGCGCCGCCATTGCCCGGCCGTGCCGTTTGTGGGCCGATCGCCCTCTCAGAAGGCCGTGGGCGCCTCTCTCCGACAGGGAGGATGTTTCCGGGGATGGGCGGAGACGGCAGGCGGAGATGACAGATGGAGATACCTGGGCCGCGCCTCATCCCCGCCGATCGTCTCACCCCTCCATGAACCGGCTGATGTCTTCGGGACGAAGCTGATCCATCAAGGTCGCCCGCAGGGCGTCGACACCGCGCCAGCGCAGATCATCGTTGAAGTCCTCGCCGACCGGCGACACCGCAATCGCCTCGATGCCGACGCTCTCTGCCCTGGCGATCAGGCTGTCCCTTGCGCCGTCGCCTGCCGGATCGCGATCGCGAAGGACATAGAGCCTACGCAGCGTTGCCGGGAACAGGATGGCAGCGAGGTGCGCGGCCGAGAGCGCCGCCAGCATCGGCATGCGGGGCAAGACCTGGCGGGGCGACAGCACGGTCTCGATCCCTTCGCCAGCCGCCAGCACCTCACCGGATACGCCGAAGCGGACGCCGTGCCCGAGAAGGTCGCCCATCGCCCGCCTCGGTGTTTCGACAGGCGCCTTGCCAGAACCGTCCGGGGCGAGCCAGGTGCGGTGCGCTCCGGTCTGCCGTCCGGCGAGGTCCGTGACGGAAGCGATGATCGCCGGCCAGATCTCGGTGGGCGAATGCTCGTCGGGCCTGTAATAGCAGCGCGAATGGTAGCGCAGTGCGGCGGTGCCTTCGAGCGACGTGATCGCCCGGCCGCCGAGGTAGATTTCCGCAAGCGTGCCGCCGATCGGCTGCGACATGGCGAAGAGCCGCCGCGACGCTTCGGGCGAACCGACCGCTACACTCGACACCCTGCCGGTCGGCGTCCTCGTCCTTTCCGGTTCTGGATGCGGGAGCGAGAGGAAACGGCGCGCTTCCTCGGCCACGTCCCTGAAGTCGACCAGGCCAAGCGCCTCGCGGATGACGTCGAGAAGATCTCCATGTTCGCCCGTTGCGCTGTCCGTCCACTTGCCCGCCGGACCCTTGGCGGAGTCCCTCAAACGGACATAGAGCGAGCGGCCGGGGCTGTTCTGGACATCCCCGACCAGCCAGTAGTTTCCGGTGCGTTTGCCGGACGAGAGATATTCGCGGCACACCGCCTCGGCCTCCCGGCCGAGACGGCTTGCCAGTTCGGAAGCATCGTGGCGGGCCATCACGCAGCCTCGCGTTCTGAGATACGTTCGACCGGCCAGCGGTCGAACAGCCTGCCGAGAACGGCGGGGCCGTTGGCGTCGACCGGAACGAACATCCTGAGCTTCCACGAGATGATCTCGTGGAACAGGCCATAGGCGGTGAGCCGTTCGCGCATGGTGTCGGTGAAGCCCGACAGCTCGATGCGATTGGCGCCCATGACGCGGCTGCGGCGAAGCTGAAGGCTCTCCGCGAGATCGATGATCGTGCGGCCGTCCATCAGCGCCGTGAAGGCATCGTCCGGCGTCAGCGAGGCCGTGCCGGTCACGGTCGCATTCGCCGCCCAGGCCGGAGAGACGCGGCGGCCGATAATCCGCTCCCCCTCGTCGGTCTGGAGACGATAGACGCGGGTGCTGTCGTTCGGGAGCCGCTTCCAGATCGGGAGCAACAAGCCGGTGACGACATGGATGGTGCTGTCGGAGAAGGCCGGCACCTCGGCGATCTCCGCATTCCAGGCCGAGGCGAAGGCTTCCCGGTCGGCTTCGACCCAATGGGTCTCGCCCATCATCTTCACCGGGATATTATGCGCCTCCATCGGCCGGATCAGGCGGATGCGCCGCTCGATCTCGCCATCGTCCAGCATGACGCTGGTAGTCGGGATCTGCACGGCGGCGCGACCCGACCGTTCGTTGACGAGAAGCCGGACGCGCGGATCGTCGAGATGGTCGAGCGCCTCGGCCAGCGTGACGGGCTGGTTGCGCTTGCGCTCGGTGATCGTCAGCAACCGGGTTTCGGCGCCGGTGCCCGGATGGGTGTAGATCACCTTGCGGTCGGGGACGGCGAAGCTCTCGGCCGTCAGCGTCTCCAGCCCGACATCATAGGTGCCGGACGCGATCGCCCCTTCGATCTTGGCGGTCAGAAGCTGCTCGAAGGCGGTGAACAGGATGCCCTGAAGCTCGATGGTGAGCGCCAGCATCCGGTTCAGGAAGGTCGTAATGCCCGGCAATTCGTCCTTGATACCGGTCGAATCCATCAGCTTCAGGCCGGTCGCCGCCTCGAAGCGGTCGAGCGAGCATCCCTCGACCTTGCCGCGGATCAGGAGGAGGTAGAGCTGGCGCAGCGCGTCGCGGGCATAGACGCTCTCCAGATTGTCCTCGGGCCGGAACAGACCCTGACCGCCCGTCTGGCGCTGCCCGCGGGTGATCGCGCCCAGCGTGTCGAGGCGGCGGGCGATGGTCGACAGGAACCGCTTCTCCGCCTTCACATTCGTCGCGATCGGCCGGAACAGCGGCGGCTGTGCCTGATTGGTCCGGTGCGTGCGGCCGAGGCCCTGAATGGCGGCGTCGGCCTTCCAGCCCGGTTCGAGCAGATAGTGGGTCCGCAACCGGGTGTTCTTCGCCGAAAGCTCGGCGTGATAGCTCCTTCCGGTTCCGCCCGCGTCGGAAAAGATCAGGATGCGCTTGGCATCGTCCATGAACGCCTGCGTCTCAGTGAGATTGGCGGCGGCGGCGCGGTTTTCGACCACGAGCCGGTCGGCGGTGACGCCATTGCCCGGCTTGCGGACGATACGGCGGGAGCGGCCCGTCACCTCGGCGACCACATCCGTCCCGAAATGCTGGACGACCTGATCGAGGGCGCCCGGAACCGGCGGCAGGCTGGCGAGCCTGGCGATCAGGTCGTCGCGGCGGGCAACGGCCTCACGGCTTTCGACCGGCTGGCCGTCGCGATAGACCGGACGCGACGACAGGTTGCCCTCCGAGTCGGTGAACGGCTCGTAGAGCTGGACCGGGAAGGAATGGGCGAGGTAGTCGAGGACGTACTCCCTCGGCGTGATGTCGACGCGGACGTCGTTCCATTCCTCGGTCGGCAGCTCGGCGAGGCGCCGTTCCATCAGCGCTTCGCCGGTCGAGACGATCTGGATGACGGCGGCATGGCCCTGTTCCAGATCGAGCGCGATCGAGCGGATCAGGGTCGGCGCCTTCATGCTGGTCAACAAATGGCCGAAGAACCTCTGTTTTGCCGATTCGAATGCACTGCGGGCGGCGGACTTCGCCTGTTTGTTCAGCGTGCCGGAGGAGCCGGTGACGTTGGCCGCCTCCATCGCCGCATCCAGATTGTTATGGATGATGGCGAAGGCGCCGGCATAGGCGTCGTAGATGCGGACCTGCTCGGGCGTCAGCTCATGCTCGACCAGCTCGTATTCCACGCCGTCGAAGGAGAGCGATCGGGCCGTGTAGAGGCCGAGCGCGCGAAGATCGCGGGCAAGCACCTCCATCGCTGCGACGCCGCCGTCCTCGATCGCCTCGACAAACTCGGCGCGGGTCGAGAACGGAAAATCCTCGCCGCCCCAAAGTCCGAGCCGCTGGGCATAGGCGAGATTGTGGACCGTGGTGGCGCCGGTCGCCGAGACGTAGACGATGCGGGCATTCGGCAGCGCGTGCTGAAGCCGCAGACCGGCACGGCCCTGCTGCGAGGCGGCGACATCGCCGCGTTCTCCTTTGCCGCCGGCGGCGTTCTGCATCGAATGCGCCTCGTCGAAAATGATCACTCCATCGAAGTCGGAGCCCAACCATTCGATGATCTGTTTGACCCTGGAAACCCTTGTCCCACGGTCGTCGGAGCGTAGCGTGGCATAGGTTGTAAATAGGACGCCTTCCGGCAGCGTGATGGGCTTGCCCTGCGGAAAGCGCGAGAGCGGCGTGACCAGCAGGCGCTCCATGCCGAGCGCGCTCCAATCCCGCTGCGCGTCTTCCAGGAGCTTGTCCGACTTCGAGATCCACACCGCCTTGCGGCGGCCCTGGAGCCAGTTGTCGAGGATGACCGCGGCGGACTGGCGGCCCTTGCCGACCCCGGTGCCGTCCCCGATCATATAGCCGCGCCGGAATCGCACGGCGTTCTTCGCATGCTCGGGCGCGGCCGTGACGAGATCGAAGGTCTCGTCCACCGTCCACGATCCGGCGAGGTAATCGGAATGGGCCTCGCCCGCGTAGACGATGGTTTCCAACTGCGCGTTGGAGAGCAGTTCATGGACATTGGCCGGCAGATACGGCCGATAACCGGGCTTCGGCGGCGCGACGCTGGCCATCGCCGCCGACTGCACCAGCTTGGTCGGATGGGCCTGAGAGCCGGGAATACGGATCGCCTGAAGTCCGTATTCCTCATAGATGGCATCGGAGATGCGCCCATCCTCGGCAGCCTGCCAATCGATGGACTCATAGGCGAGCGGCAGACCCTCGGGTTCCGCCATCGGGATGGCCGGTGCGGATCTCGCGGTACGGTTCAGATAGCTGCGCACGCTGCGGGGCACGGGCGCAGCAGTGACCGCCACGGCGGCGGACGGATCGACGGGAAGCCGCGCAGGCAGATGCGCGTTAAGCCAGCCCATCAGCGTGGCGACATCCGGCGCGACACCGGGAGCGGCCGGAAACATAGCCGGATCATCGGCGGGCAGCTTGTCGATGACGGTGAGCCGCGTCGGGAAGGTCGTGCCATGCCTGGCATAGACCGAGCCGTCGATGGCGGCGGAGAAGACGACGCGGCCGCGCTCCTGCAGCCGGGTGAAAGCGTCGGTCCAAGCCGGATTGTCGGGAGCGAAGTTCGCGCCAGTGATCGTCACCAGCCGGCCACCGGGCGCGAGACGCGCCAGCGCTGAAGCGACATGGCGATAAGCCGCGTCGGCAACACGGGTCTCGACGTTGGCCAGCACCGAGAACGGCGGGTTCATCAAGACGATGGTCGGCACCACGGCCGGATCGAGATGGTCGTTGATCTGGGCGGCATCGTGCCGGGTGACGGAGATGGCCGGAAAGAGGGAGGAGAGAAGACCGGCGCGCATCTCGGCCAGCTCGTTGAGCATGAGCGTGCCGCCGGCGATCTCGGCCAGAATGGCGAGCAGGCCGGTGCCAGCCGAAGGTTCCAGCACACGGTCGGCCGACGTGATCGCGGCTGCGGTAGTGGCGACCAGGCCGAGCGGGATCGGGGTCGAGAACTGCTGGAAGGTCTGGCTTTCCTCCGAGCGGCGCGTATGCGTCGGCAGGAGGCTGGCGATCTTCGTCAGCGCGGAAAGCCGTGCAGCCGGAGACCCGGCTTTCCGGAAAAGCGCCTTTCCGTATTTGCGCAACATGAGGACAGTCGCGGCCTCACAGGCGTCGTAGCCGGACTTCCAATCCCAGGCGCCGCTGGCATCGGATGCGCCAAAGGCGGTCTCCATCGCCTGGCGCAGGATGGCGGCATCGACACGCTGGCCGCGCTCGATATGGGGAAGCAGCAAGCCCGCCGCCGCGAAGATGGCGGCGGAAACATCGGTGTCGGAGACAAGCGGAAGCGGCGCGGTGGCGGAGACCGCCACGGATGCGGAAATCATGCTCATGGGAAAAGCCTCGGGAGAGCGGGACAGGATCGAGCTCGCGCAGCGCTCTCTCTCGACCGCACTGGCTCAAACCCGTCCCGGCCTTCCTCTACCTCTCAAAAGGCAAGCGTGGCTGGCACGGCAAAAACGCCCCCCGCAGGGGCGCCTGTCGACATCAACCGAAGGGCCGACCGGCCTCGGTGAAAGTGTATGCGTTGGCGGTGATGGCCTCGTCGACGGCCTCATCCGAGGTCAGCGCGTCATATTCGCGTTCAAGCTGGCGGTAGAGCCAGCGGGCGAGATCGCGCAGCGTCTCCATCACGACGTCTTCCGCGCCATCGGTCATGTCCTGACAGGTCGGACTGTCGCGTTCGACCGAGATCGCCCTGCAGTATTCATGATAATAGTGACCGCGATGGCTGGCCTCGGCGCGGAGCTGGTAGAAATTGCGGCGCTGGACCGCCTGAAGCACATCGGTGATGCGGTGAAGCTCGGTATCCTGCGGCGCGTATTCCCTGATCCTGCGGGGCGCTTCCTTGCGGTAGGAATAGAAGGTCTCGAAGCAGGCACCGTCCCCCTGGTTCCAGAAACCCCGAAACCAGATGCAGGGCTGCGGCCTCGTGCGGCCGCCATACAGGCGGGTGGCGCGGGTCTTGAGGCGCAGGCCGAGGATCTCGGCGACGCGTTGGAAATCCTCATAGACGGCATCATACCAATCGTAGTCGAAGCCGCCCTCGCGATACCAGGCGCGGGCCTTGTCCTTCGCGGCGTCCGAAAGCTCGTCCAGCCGATAGACGGTGGTTTCGATGATCTCAGGCATCGGGATCGCCTCCGTCTAGAACCTGGGCGAGCCAGCCGTCGGTATAGGTCCATGCCACTGTGTCGCCGGTGGTAAGATCGAGGACGTGAGCACCGCCACCAAAGGCGTTCACCCTCGGCTTCGAAGCGGTCGTGGCGTACTGGAAGCCCCAGCGACCTGTCAGGCTGAACTCGACGGCGCAGATCTTCACGAACTGGATCAGACGCTCGGGATCGCCGGTGATGTCATCGCGCATCCAGAGCTGCGTCCCGCCATGCTCGGGCTGGATCGAGAGGAGGAAGCCGTCGGAAGGCGGCTCCTCCGAACCGCCATCCTCGGAAAGCTTGTTGTAGAGGTCCAGTGCCCGGGCGGCGTTGTCGGGCGTGCCGACATCGAGAAGGCACGAAAAATGGGTGAAATAGTCGGCCATGTCAGGCTCCTGAAACGAGAAAGCCCGGCGCGGTGGCCGGGCTCGGGTTGATGGGATGTCGGGGTGCTGTGGCATCAGAGGCGGAAATGCGCCACGAGCCGCTGGGCGTCGGCGTGATGGCGGAGCATTTCGCGGTAGAAGCGCTTGCGCGCTTCCCGCTTCGCCGGATCGCGCCGGGCGACACGCGCGAGCCTGGTGCGCGCGGCGCGGATGACGGTCCGGTTGCTGTCCCAGACCAGAATGTCGAGTCGCAGATAGGTGGCGTACATTACGGACTCCTATCTATTGATGCGCTCGCACAGGCCGTCGATCTTCTTCAGATCAAGGCCGATGTGAGCATCGTTGTTGGTGAAGATGTCCCGGAGCATCGGCGCGATGTCTCCTGTCTCAAGGGCCGCCTGAAGCAGCCGCAGGCCGGTCAGCAGGGCATCGCGCTCCTCGGCCGTCACGCCGACGGTCAGATATTCCTCGATGACCTCGCCGTCTTCGAGCGGGCGAACGCCGTCGTCGGCGTCGATTTCGAAGTTGTCGTACTCCGACACATCTCCGGTGGCCAACCATTCGCCTTCGTAGAGGAAGCTCCTGGCGAGGCTTCGCGCGTCTTCGGGCGTCTCGGCGTCGACGATGGTTTCGTAATAGACCAGCGCGTCATGGCTTTTGCGGACGATAAATTTCGGCATGGGGAAACTCCTCAAGAGGAAGCGCCCGGCGCGGACGGCCAGGCTGGATTGATCGGGAGTGCAAAAGGCGCTTGGCGGCGTCACGCGGCCCTGAGCAGCGCGACGCGGGCGGCCTGCCGCCAGTCCGGGTGAACGAGGCGGCCCTCGAGCACGCTGGCGCGGAAGCGAAGCGTGCGGGCGGTGCTGTGGTTGTCCCAGCCCGCCTCGAAGGAGGCTTCGCCGCGCAGCTTGCTCGCCTTTTCCACGACGAGGCGGGCCTCGCCGTCGGAGGCAACGGGTTCGCACCATCTGATGCCATGCCGCGAGGGTTCACCGGCAAGCACCTGGCATTGCTCGCTGTCGATGACGACGAACAGGCGTGGCTCGAAATCGACGGCCTCGTCGTCGCCGGTAACGATGCGGTCCTGTCCGGCGATCCGCTCGACGCTGGCGATCGCGGCGTCGAGGGAATCGCATTGCGCCAGCTCGACGGTGCGCGGGACCGTATAGGTGCCGTAGACCGGATCGTCTTCCCGATAGCGGATTTCGCCGAGGCAGGTGATCCGCAGCGGGAATTTCCGGGCGGCGGCGAGTGCCGCGATGGCGCGGGCGGTCGGCGCGGCGGCGATTGCAGAGCTGAAGGTGTTCATCACGATATCTCCGTGACAGGCGGCGGGAGCCTCTCTCCCGACCCACAATCCCGTCACGGCCAAACCGGCCGCACTCTTCCTCTCATCGTTCTCATGCGAGAGCGGTGGCTGGCATGAGAAAAGCGCCCCACCGGAAAGCGGGGCGCCCATATCGTTCAGTCGATCGCCTGGAATATCCCGGAAGCTTCCGGATGGCGCGTCGAATAGGTGTAGAGCCGGTCGTACCCCTCCGCGAGCAGGTCGGATTGATACCGGAAGGAAAGATGCGAGAAGGTGAACAGCGTGGCGATGATGCCTGCCGCCTCCGCCGAGACATCGCCGCGATATTCCGTGATCTCGCTTTCGATCCGGTAGCGCGGTTTGGACGTCGGAGCGAGGAACAGCGTGCTGCCCTCGTATTCGTAGAAATTCCAGAAGCCGCCGCCATAGTCGCGCGGGCTGAGCCGGTCCATGAATGTGTAGACCGCGTTCTCGGCGATGATCAGCAGCGGCAGTCCGAACAGCGTCGGCAGGAACATCTCGCGGCGATGATCGGGGACAAGCGTTGCGAGGGGAGATGTGATCGCTTGAGTGGTCATGGGGTTCATTCTCCGGAGAGCGGAAGGGAAAGATCCGGACAGCGCTCTCTTGCCCGTCCGGACCCGTCCCGGCCCCACAGCCCTCTTCCTCTCAAGGCTTCCGGATACCGTCGGCGATCGCGCGCGCGATCATGGCGCGGGCCTTCGTCATCACGTCGTCGCCGCAGGTCTCGGGATGAGCGAAGAACCGCGCGCCGGGACCCTTTCCGGTCCAGTCGGCGTAGTAGCAGTAAGCCCGGTCCGTGAGCTGGAAGGCCCTCATGTCGGAAGCCCAGTGCGGCTTGGGCTCGACGACGACGGTCATGCCGTCCTGGATTTCCTCCCATGGAAGCGAGCGATCCTGGGGAGGGTTTTGGCGATCCTCGGCAAATATCTCGTCGAGCGTGATCATGCCGGACCTCCGTTCGCTTGCCTCGGAAGGAAGCCCGCCGGATCGTCAGGGTCCGGTGGCAGGTAGGCATCGTAGGGGTTGCCGTCGGCCAGATGGCCGAACGGGATGAAAATATAATCGCCATCATCGCGGCCGACCGCGCAAAGGACATAGCGCGGCTCGCCGGTGACTGCATCCAGGCACTCCATGAGGGCGAGATTGCCGTCGCCTGCGGCACGCAGGAGCGTGTTGAAGTTGGTGCGGGCATGTTCGGGGATAGCCATTGCTGTTCTCCTGAAACGGGAAAGCCCGGCGCGACGGCCGGGCTCGATTGATCGGGATGGTTCGGGGCAGAGGCAGCCCGCAGAGAACGGGTCGTCGTTCGCTGCCGGTGCGATTCACGGTTTTCTCTCGATGTACGGATCGAGCACCGCCGTCAGCGCGTCGTTGATTGCGTAGAGAAGATCCGTGCGACCATCGTTCGAAAGGCCTGCGAGCACATGGTCGGGAATCATATCGTTGACGGCGTGTGTCGCGTCGTCGAGCAGGTTGTCGAACTGATCGCTGGTCAGAACGGCGCTGTCGGGGGCCTGGTTCGGCTCCGGCTCGGCCGCCGTGCTGCCTCCGTCCGTCCCGTCGATGACGGTGACGTCGAGCGTATAGGTGCCGATCATGGTGTCGTCGGCCAGAAATCCGGCGCCCATGAGACGCGAGCGAATGGCGTCATCGGCGGCCTCGGCAGCCCAGACATACTCCTTTCGCCCCGTAATCGGGTCGCCGCTTTCGTTTTCGAGATCAAATTCGAGGATGGCACGAACTTTCATGGTTTCTCTCCGCAAAAAAGAAAGCCCGGCACGGGGCCGGGCGCACGAAACAAAGGGATGGAAGACAGCGGGGCGACCGGAGCCGCCCCGCGGATGTGACCTATTCGGCGGCGACCAGGTGCTCCGGCTCCTCGCTACTGGCGTCGTCATCCGAGGCATTCTCGTCGTCATCTCCGGCGAGGAAGTCCGGCAGCGCCGTTTCGTCGCCGTCCTCAACGCCTGCCGACGGCTCCACGGCCTGATCAGCGTCGAGATCGGCAAGGCGCAGCGGTTCCGGCAACCAGCCGGTATCGGCCAGCAGGCGCTCGGCCTCCTTGGCCATGTCGCCCTTTTTCAGATGAGCGATCAGATCGGCAGCACGGTCGCCGGCGCCTTCGCGGACGGCTGCGAGGATGCGGGCCTTGGGAACGCGGCCGAGGTAGTTCTCGACCGTGGGCTTCCAGCCTGCCTCCGCCATGTCGAGATCGACGGCACGGGCGAGACGGTCGGCTTCGTCCAGACGCTGCCGGATGCCATGCTCGGTGATCGTCGTGCCGTTCGGCTTCTCGTAGAGCGCATTGACGCCCAGCGCCGCGCAATGGGCGAACAGCGCCGCCTGTTCGGTGCCGTCCAGGGAGACGAGCCAATCCCAGAGGGCGTCCTCGTCCTTCGGCATGCGCTCCTCCCAGGCCTTGCGGCGCTCCAAGATGGCGCGCGCCGCCAGCGTATCCTTCAGGCCCGTCGCCTGAAGGGAGAAGTCGGTGCTGCGAACCGAGACCGTCATGGCCGGGCCGTAAGAGCTGAAGCGGGGGAAGACGTCCCTGCAGAACTTGTGCAGGACGGCAAGGAAAGCGACCGAAGGATCGTTCGCCATCTTGTCGCGCAGCGCAAGCGTGCGTTCGGCCGTCAGTTCCGTCACCAAGCGCTCGGACAGCGGCTTGATGACGTCGACCTCATCCTCCTCCTCCGGTTCGGGCTGCTGGCCGCCGATGGTGATGACGGCACGATGGACGACGGGGTCGGCCGGTGCGTCGGAGCCTTCGGCTTCGGCATCTCCGTCCGGTTGGGCGCCTTCGATCTCGACCGGGGCCTCGTCCTCCGGACGGACATGGCCGCGATCGATCAGAAGCTCGCCTTCGCCGTCGATACTGACGAAGACGCCGGCGCATGCCATTTCGGCGGGATCGTAGATGACCGGACGCTTCTCGAAGGCCTCAAGCGCCGTCTCGATCTCGCCAAGGCGATGATCAATCTCGTCTGGTAGTTCGTCGGCGCCTTCGTGTTCGGCCTCGATCCGCTCGTATTCTTCGCGAAGCGCCTGGCGGGCGGTCCGCTCGTCGTCGGTCAGATCGGCGAAGGTGCTGGCGATGGCGCGCAAGCCGCGATCATAGCCGTAGGGAAGATTGATATCGACGGCGATCCACTTCCAGCCTTCATTGGCGATCTCGTCGGCGATGGTCTTCAGCTTTTCGGAGACCAGCCGGTCGAGCAGCGGCACGTCCTCCAGCCAGCCGCCTTCGTCAGCCTGGAACAGGTCGCGCAGGACCGGGCCACCGGCGGCGACATAAGCGTCGATGCCGATGAACCGCGCCCGCTTGTCGGAAGCGGGAACGGTGGTCTCGGTCAGCAACTGGCGGATATACCAGGGCTGGCGATTGTAGGAATGCTGGATGGCGTCCCAGACCTGTTCCTGGCGGGCATGGTCGGGATTGACGGTGAACGCCTCCAGTTGCGCCAGCGTCATGCCGTCGTCGGCGTAGATGTCCAGCAGGACGGGCGAAACGCCGGCAAGCCGGAGCCGCTGCTTCACGAACTCGGACGTCGTGAAATAGGCGACGGCGATCTCCTCGTGGCTCATGCCCTTCCGGTGCATGTCATGGAAGGCGCGGTACTGGTCGAGCGGATGGATGCCGACGCGCTGGACGTTCTCGGCAAGGGAGTCGTCCTCGGCGAGAATCCTGGTGCCCGGATCGCGCACGATGCACGGCACGAGGCCATCCTTCGGAAAACGCTTCGCCTTCACCAGCCGCTCGATCGCCCGGTAGCGGCGACCGCCGGCCGGGACCTCGAACAGGCCGGTCTCGTTGCCGTCGGAGTCGAGAACCGGACGGACATTGAGGCCCTGGATCAAATCCTCGCGGCGTTCGATGTCCTGGGTCAGTTCCTCGACATTGGCGTCGGGACGGACACGCCGGATGTTGGCCTCGCTGAGCACGAGCTGGTTGAAAGGAATGTCGCGCGAACGCGAAAAGACGATTTTCTTGGCAGCTTTTGCCATGGTGGTTTCTCCACGACGGGCGTCGAGAGCCTCTCTCTCAACCCTGAACCCGTCACGAAGCAAAGCGCCGCCCTCTCACTCTAAGGAGAGCAGCGCCAACAAAACCGGCGAACCGGAAACAGACGGAAGCGCAAAGCCGGACACCCGGAGACCCGCATTTCCGGCTTTGCGTATTTCAGGCGGATGGGGCACATCGCTCATGACTGCGCCTTCCCGGTTATGGCTGCGGAGGAGACCATGCGCCGGACGACGACGGGCCGCGTGTCGCCGGCCTGGGCGAGCCGCTCGATCAGGGCGAGGTCCGCATCGGAGCACGCGCCGCGCACCTCGATCTCGACCCAATGGCTGGCCCGACCGACATAGCCGCCGCCGAGGCGATGACCGTTGAGGATATGGAGGCTTTCGCCCGGATCGATCGGCCGGATCTGCGAGGCGAGGAAAAGGATGCCGGAGCCGAGATTGCCGCAGAAGAGCAGCTCGTCGGCTTCGGTCGGGTTCTGCCCGCCACCGGCCTTGCGCTTGCCGATCTGGCGGAAGGCGTCGGCAAAGGTTGCCGGGTTGCGGGTGATCCGCGCCGCGCGCTCCTGATGGAAGACCCATGGCGGCCTGTAGGGATCGAGCTTGCCGACGGCGATCTGATGGAGGAAATCGGCAAAGCTCGCCGGATCGGCCGGATAGGGGCAGGTCCGCCAGATCTCGCGGACGCGCTGGCGCAGCGGATCGGGCAGCGCGAACAGCCGCGCACGGCCCTTGCGCCACCAGGCTGCCCGCCGGCTGCGGCGCTCGCGTTCGGCTTCGTCCCACCAGATGGCACGGCGGGCCATTTCCTGGTCGACACTGTGCTGGCCGGCGGCGATGTCGGCGGCAAAGAGCGGCAGTGCCTCGCGTTCGAGACGCTGCTTGCGCAGGAACGCCGCGCGTTTGCGCGACGTGTCTCCATAGGGCTCGGGCCTGTGCCCGCGATGGAAACGCATCACGCGGCCCTCCTGTCGATGGTAGTGTCCGGCTCCGCGGTCGGCCGCTCGTCTTCCGGCAGGAAGGACAAGATCCAGTCGGCCGCCTTGCTCGCCTGCGAGGCGGCGCGGACAATGACACGATTGTCGGCGCGCATCGTTTCGATCCACGCGCCGATGTAATCGCTGTGCCGCACGGTCGGGACGATCCCGGTGGCCGCGCAGCAAAAGGCGCTGGAAATTTCGGCCACGCATTCCTCGAAAAAATAGGGCTTTGAGCCGAAGGAACCGGAGAGATCACGGTTGAGCCGGCTATGGTGGCCGCTCGCGTGACTGACTTCGTGCAGCGCAGTTCTGTGCCAGTTGATCGGTTCGAAATAGGCGGCCGGCGGCGGGACCTGGATATAGTCGAGCGCCGGGACATAGAACGCCTTATTGCCGCCGATGCGGAAGTCGATGCCCGTCGCCTTGATCAGCGCCTCGACCTTCGGCTCGATCATGCCGGGCGGCGGTGGCGGCGCGACGGCCCCGATCTCCTCGGGCAGACCTTCGCATTGCGCCGTGTTGAAGACGGTGAATCTTTTCAGGAAAGGGATAGCGTGGGCTTCATCGCCAGTGTCGCGGGCACGCTTCTTCTCGTCCTCGGGAACGAAGCGATCGGCATAGACGACGGTGGTGCCGCGCTCGCCCTTGCGGACATTGCCGCCGAGCGAGAGGGCCTGACGGAAAGTGAGCCAGCCCTGGCCGGGGAAACCATGCTCGATGACGGCGCCCCAGAGGATCAGGACGTTGATCCCCGAGTAATTTCGTCCGGTCGAGGCGTTTTGCGGCAGGCCGAGTGGCGCCTTCGCAGCGGAGGTTCCCCAGGGCTGCACCCAGGGAATGCGCCCGGCCTCCAACTCGGCGATGATCCTGCCGGTGATTTCGTCGTAAAGGTTCGCCCGGTCTGAGCCGGTGCGCGCGCTGCGGTCATGTCTGGACATCGCGGTTCTCCGCGACGGGCGCCGGGAGCCTCTCTCCCAGCCCTCAACCCGTCACGGTAAACCCGGTCCGCACTCTCACTCTAAAAGGGGCGTTGCGGGGTCTCCCCGCTGAAGGGGGTGCGCCGGCAACGCAGTGCCGGCCAGGGGGAAGGCTTTCCCCCGCCGTAGAACCTAAACCCGCAAAGCCGTGGCTCAGGATCTCATTGTGATGAGGCTACGTCGCAGACACAACCTCATGGCAACTGGGAATAGCTGTTTCGCCACAGAGAGCCTCATCGGCCTGGAAGTGTCATGCTTGATCACTTTCAGTCTGCGTGAATCGCGCCCGATAATGCTGTTCAAAGACGGTCTCCAGAGCTTCACGAAAATACTCTTGTAGCGCTTCTGCATCGGTGGGGCCGAGCCCGACCTCTCTCCACATCTGTTTTTCGAAGATGCTCGCGTCGACGGAAAAATCGGCACTGACGTCACGTCGCCCCACGACATCATAGGCGTAGATGTACTCGAGAGGGATACAAGATGGTTGAGCCGTGGCGAGAACCCCACCGACCTTCAATATGCCGAGAATCTCGACATAGGTGATAAGTTCGCCCGTGGAGGGAACGGACCTCACGATGATCTTGTGACCGATCGGCACATCGGGACCTAGCAGGCCCGGTAGCCCCGCGATCAAATAGCGGAAGGTCCCGCCGTAGGACTGCATGGTTTTGATGACCTGTGAAAGACGCTGCCGATCCATGAAGGCCCGGCCGGTTTTCATGATCAGGAACAGCCAGATCGCAGTGATGATCCCGCCGAACACAGCCTGCGGGCTGAAATCCAGGCTCATCTTAAGGTGATCGTCATCATCGATGCCGATTGTTCGGGCGTGCTCTTCAGCGACCTTCGGATCGAGCTGCGGGAATTGCTTGGCGGCACGCATGAGCAATTGCCGGAAGGTCGTCATGTCGCCCGCGCCGATCCGGACCTCATGCCCTTCCTCGATCGGAACGACATCGTAGAGGACGTCGATGCGGGTGACGGTTCCGTCGGGCTCCAATCGCACCGTCTTGCCGTCGCGGGTTTCCAGTTTCTTAGGCGGGTTTTTGCCACGGTCCCTCGGGATATCGAGGAGCGTGGGCCAATCACCGAAAGCCTTGACCAGCGCGTTGTCGGCCAGGTCGTCCAATTCCGTGTTGCAGGTCCGGCAGAGAATTCCCTTCGGCTTCAATCGTCCGCCCAGGGCGTTCGGTATGACGTGGGCTTCCGAATCGTTGGCGTCGGTCAGGTCTGAGCCGCACAATCTGCATTTGGGCGCGGGTACGGTGTTGTCGCTATCCAATGGGAGCATAGATCTATTGCGCCACCGTCGATTTTTGCCGCCGCGCGACGCTCCGTGCCGGAACGTTCGGGGCACTGACATCACCCAGGCTTTGCAGCCGAAGCGCGGGATGTGCCGGGAGCTTCACGGTGAGTTCGAGCTTGCCGCCGACGGCCTCGACATAGCTGCGGAGTGTCGAGAGATACATATCCGCCTGCTTCTCGATCTTGGAGACGGACGGCTGCTTGATGTTGAGGGCCGTGGCGATGTCCTCCTGCGCCTTGCCGGCGATCTGGCGAAGCTCGCGCAAGCCCTCGACCTCGTGCTTCAGTTCCTGGTAGCGGGATTCGATCGCGACCTGCTCGTCCGCAGGAAGCGCGGCAATGATGTCATTCAGGTTACGTGCCATCTCAACGTCCCTTCTTTGCGGGTTTCAGGCTTTCCAGATGCTCGGACAACCGGAGATCCGCTTTTGCGATGAGTTGCCGGTAGAACCGCTTCTGGCTTCCCCCGGATTTGTCGCCCGCCACGAGCATGATCGCTCGCCTTTCGGGGTCGAAGGCGAAGGCTGCGCGCCATTCGCCGTCGGCCGCCTCAAACCGCAACTCCTTCATGTTGGCGTGTTTCGAGCCTTTGAGCGTGTCCGCGTGGGGCCGGCCAAGCTGCGGTCCATAGTCCGACAGCAGCCTGGTCGCCGCGATCAATGCGATGCGAACCTCACGCTCAAAGGCCAAAACCTCCGCCTCGAAGGCTGCATGGAATTGGACTTCCCACTCCATATAGCCTCCAAGCTATGCGCGGTCAACGGAAAGGACGCGCGGTGCCTCTGGCGAGGCGACCGTCGATCGGCGGCAGCTCGCGGCCCAGGCATCGAGATCATCGACTGCATAGCGGACCCACTTACCGAATTTGTGGTAAGCGGGACCGCCTCCCAGCGAGCGGTAGCATTCGAGGGTGTGTGCTTCCAGCGCAAGGTATCGCGCTGCGGCTTCGGTATCGACGAATCGGATCGGGCCAGGATCTGAGACGAATTGGGCGCGTCGAAGGACATCGGGGGTCGGCCAGCGGCGTTGAGCTTTGGTCTTCTCACGCATGGCTTGCCTCCTCCTGTGCCTCGGCGCGTTTCGTTCCGGGCGGGACGGCGCGATTTTCGCCGGTGCGATGCCGGAAGGGGCGATAGTTTCCCAGACGGGTTCGGGAGGCATACTTACCGTCCTCGAATCCAAGTGGCTTGCCGTCCGGTCCCAATTCCGCAGGGATCACCTCGACGGCCGGCGCGACCGTTGGCAACTCCGGTGGGGCGATCGCGGGCGCCGGATTTGACGGCGCTGGCGACTGGCTGGCGCCGACCAGGGATAGCCGGCGCTGCGTGACTGCTTCGGCGGCCGCCCGAACAGGATCATCCTCAGTATGGACGTAACGCATGAACATGGTCACGGTCTTGTGCGCGGTGAGCGCCATACCGACTTTGACCGGGATTCCGGAGTTGGCGATATCGGTTGCGGCACGGTGGCGAATGCCATGCGTTCCGATATGCGGTAGGCCGGCCCGTTCGAGAATACGCCGCCAGCCCTGATAATAGGTGTGCTTGGACATCGGCAGGGCAGGATCGAAAACGGAAGGGCAGACGAATGGCGACTCCTCTAGCCGAGGAGCCGTTTCGAACAGTCGGATCGCCTCGGCGCTCATCGGCTTCGACATGCCGCCGGTCTTGCTGTCCGGCCAGACCACGCGCCGGTTGTCGAAGTCGATCCACGCCCATTCGAGTTCGAGGATCTCGGACATCCGGGCCGCAAACTCGAATTGCAGGCGGATCGCGAGAAGGATGAAAGGGTGTTCAAGCCCCTCGGCCTCGGCCCGTTCGAGATACTCATAGAGCTTGCGCAACTCGCCATCGGTGATGAGCCGGGTCTTGCCGCGCTCGGGATATTTGGGGACGTGCCGGCAAGGGTTGGAGCCGTCAGGGCGCATGCCCCAGACCTCGGCCATGTTGAACATCTTGCGCACAGTGGCCAGAACCCGGTTGGCGTTGGTGGGGCTGTGGTTCATTTTCTTCATGAGATGCGCGATGTCGGCGCGCGCCACATCCGGCACCTTGAGGTGGCCGAGGATTGGAATGATGTAGCGCTTCCCGTAGCCGCGATTGGACTCCACGGTCGAGGGCTTGTTCCGGCTCTCCGAATAGTCGGTCATAAACTGGTCGAAGAGTTCCTTGACCGTGGGCGCCTGACGGGCGGCTGCCCGTTCGGCGCTGGGATCGACGCCCCGTCTGACCTCTGCGAGCCAATCCTGGGCGATCCCCCGCGCCTGTTCTACGGTGATCTCGCCGTACCGGCCGATCGCCGGCTTGCGGCGCTGGCCGTTGTGGGCGACGTAGGCCACCATGAATATTTTGCGGCCAGCCGGCGTGACCTTGACAAGGAAGCCGGGTATCATCGTATCTCTGAGTTCGTAGTCGCGCTCCTTCGGGCTTGCGGCGTCTACAGCGGTCTTGGTGAGTTTGATTTTGGGCATTCCTAACCTCCGTTGAGGTTGGATTTCAGGTGCAGAATAGGTGCTCCTAGAAAGCCAACCGTAGCGTACATCCGGTTAGGTATGAATGGATCAATAGCCGAAAAAAGCTAGTGCTTACAGTCGGTTATCGGGAAATCGGATACCCCCGGATACACAAAGGATAGCGCGTCTGGGGTCTCTCAAAATGCCTTAACCCAGCATTCACTGCTGGTCTGTATGAATTACCTAAATTTTGATCATTCAGGCGGGGTCGGATGTCCCAGCGAGAAGAATATCAGCGGACGATCGGCTACGGTGAAGCGGCAATCGGACAGATCCGTCGTAACGAGACGCCGGCCTATCCGCGCAATTACGAGCTCTGGTATACCTATTGCGCCGGGTTCAACCACGCCCTCAACAAGGCGATCAACGATATCATCCGGTCGCGCGGTGGCATTTCCGCCGAGGAAGTCCAGTCCATCTACGACCAGTATCTGGCGCCCTTCCGTCTCGGCGACCGCATCGATGAGGTCGGTGGCCGGATTTCCGGCGAAATCAACGACGTGGTCGCCATGGTCGGCCGCACCATCGCCGCCAACGCCAAGTACTGCGACTCGCTGTCGGGCGCATCAACCGAGCTGACGCAAGCCACCAACGCCCAGCGCATCGAAGGCATCGTCCAGAATCTGATCAACGCCACGCGCGCCACCGAAGCGGTCAACCGCGAGCTCGAAGCGCAGCTCGCCGACAGCCAGCGCCAGATCATCGAGCTCAAGGAAAGCCTCGACGCCATCCGTTTCGAGAGCCTGACCGACGAGATGACGACGCTGGCCAACCGCAAGCACTTCGACCAGTCGCTGGAACGGATGATCACCCAGGCCCGCGACAGCGGCGAAGGATTCTCGCTGCTCATCACCGACATCGACCACTTCAAGGTGTTCAACGACACCTATGGCCACCAGACCGGCGATCAGGTGCTGCGTCTCGTCGGCCTGGCCGTCAAGCAGAACGTCAAGGGCCACGACGTGGCCTGCCGCTACGGCGGCGAAGAGTTCGGCATCATCCTGCCGCGCACCGGCATCGACAACGCCGTCAAGCTGGCCGAACAGATCCGCGTCGCCGTCATGTCGAAGGAACTGGTCAAGCGCTCGACGGGCGAGAACCTCGGTTACATCACCATCTCCATCGGCGTCGCCACCTTCCACGCCGACGACAGTCCCGCCACGCTCATCGAACGCGCCGACGCGGCGCTGTACGTCGCCAAGCGCAGCGGTCGCAACCGCGTCTGCACCGAGGCAGCGCTGAGCCCGAGCGACGGCACGCTCGACTGATCCCGGCGAGAGCATCCGCCGATCATATTGAAACAACATGATCGACAAGCGGCTGCTCAACTTATTGATTTTGGAGTGATTTCTTGTCGACCTGATGATTTCATCAGGTCGGAAAGCTCTAGCGACCGGCCAAAGCGCTGAGCGGCGCCTGCCACAGACGGCGGCGCTCGCCATAGACGCGACCGGTTTCGCGGAGGCGGCTGGCATCGCCGTCACGACCGAAGGCACCGGCGTCATCGAACGTCAGGGCGCCCGTGCGGGCGAGCCGCGCACCATCCATCAACAGGGGCGGCGTACACCAGAGCGGGGCGCGGCGCGGCGACACCACCAGCACGGCGCGAGGGCATTCCTCGCCGAAGGCCAGAGGATCGGTGATGACGGCGGCGAGCGTCCGGTCGGCGTCGAGATCGACGACGGAGGCCTGGCCGTCGCTGCCCACACCGGCCGACAGATCGGCGCGGTGCGAGCCTTCAATACCGATGGCCGACAGCCAGACGTCGAGCTCGAACCCGGCCCGGCGACCAACCAGGCGCGGCTGACCGTCGGCGTTCCGCAGCAGCACCGCCCGGCCATCGCCGGCAACGATCACGGCCGGCGGGGCGGCCGTCATGGCGCCGATCATGCCAAGCCCCACGCCCACCAGCCCCAGCCAGCGTTTGCGGCCGGTCCAGAGACAAATCCAGATGCCGCCGGCCACCACCAGCAGCATCGCCGTCACCGGCGGCCGGCCCCAGAGCCCGCCGCCCGGCGTCCAGCCGGCCACCAGATCGGCAACGGCGATCATGCCGTCGATGCCCCAGCCCATGACGGTCAGCGGCCCGCTGTCGAGGCCGAACGGCATGGCCAGCATGGCGACGAGGGCGGCCGGCATGATGACCAGCGACACCAGCGGCGCGGCCATCAGGTTGGCGATCATGCTGAGTGGCGACAGGCGGCCGAAGTGATAGAGGGCGATGGGGGCGGTGGCGGCTCCGGCCACCAGCGTCGTGGCCATGGCAGCGACGACGGCCAACGCCGCCCGCCGCGCCGTTCGCGCCACCAGACTGATATCCTCCGGCCCGTCCCTGGTGCGCCGGTCGATGGCCTCGGCCGAGGCGATGAGGGCCAGCACGGCGGCGAACGACATCTCGGCGCCCGGGTCGATCACCGCCTGTGGGCTGGCCAGCAGCGTCAGCAGCGCGGCCACGGCGATGACGCGCAGGGAAAGGGCCCGTCGATCGATGAGGATGGCCAGCAGCATGACCGCCACCATGATGGCCGAACGCTGGGCCGGCACGTCCATGCCGGAGAAGACGAAATAGGCGGTGGTGCCACAGAGGGCCAGGGCGGCGGCGATCTTCTTGATCGGCCAATCGAGGGCCAGCGGCGGCACGAGCGCCAGAGCAAGGCGCAACGCCCCGAACAGGCAGGCGGCGACGAGACTCATGTGCAGGCCGGAGATCGACAGCACGTGGCTGAGGCCGGCAATGCGCATGGCGCGTGTCACCTCCTGCCCGATGCCGCCGCGGTCGCCGACGATCAACGCCGCCGCGATGCCACCGGCGTCACCCGGCACCTCGGCGCGGATGCGCGTAGCAATGGCGGTGCGCACGGTCTCGATGCCGGCCCGCAGGCGCAAGCCGAAATCGGGCGCTGGCGCGTCTGGCCAGGGCTGCGGCGGACCGAGGCTGAAGCCGGTGGCGCCGATGGCCGCGAACCAGGCAACGCGGGAGAAGTCGTAGCCGCCCGGCAGCGCCGGTGGCGACGGCGGCAGCAGGCGGGCGCGCATCTGCCAGCCCTCGCCGGGCAGCGGCGATTGCTTGAGACCGCGTGCCGTCAGGCGGATGAGCGGTGGCAACCCTTCGCGCGGCGACGGCTCGATGGCATCCGGCTTCAGCAGCAGCCGGACGGCGCCGTGCTCGCGCGCCTCCACCGCCACGACAATGGCGCGCAGGTCAGCGGTGCGCTCGCGGACCAGCGTCGGATGGGCGGCGAACCGGGTCATGGCGTCGGCGTGCAGGAAGCCGGCCAGCGCCAGGGCGAGGAGGGCAACGGGGAACGTCGGCAGGCGGAACCGCTGGGCGGTGACAATGAGCACGGTCAGAGCGGCGGCGGCGACGGCCACGATCGCCATCGTGGGCTCGTCGAGCGGTACGAAATAGCCCGCCGCGCCGATGCCGAAGGCCACCGGCCACCAGAGAAAGCCGCGGCCAGCGGCCAGATCGCGCCGGAAATCGTCGACCAGGGCAAAGGCTCTGACGCGGGCTGGCGGCAGCGTCGGCATGGGGGACGGGCCTCAGCGGCTGGGGAAGGCCAAAGAATAAATCCTCGGTTGTATCTAGCATTCGACAAGGTGGCGGCGCCAGCGCGATCTTGTTTTGTAAATTGCGCAGGGATCCTGTAAGACGCCTGCCACGAAAAGGACTCGACGCGCGACTAGTGCATCGAAGCCACGGAACCGGAGCCGATCGGCGTCCGTTGCCGTTGGACAGCTCGGTGCGCCAGACTGCGGCCAGTGGTCCGTCTCCTTCCACCCGCCATGGAACCGCCGTTCATGTCCACGCCTGTCGTCACGCGCTTTGCCCCCTCTCCCACCGGCTTCCTGCACATCGGTGGGGCACGTACGGCCCTGTTCAACTGGCTTTATGCCCGCCGCCACAATGGCAAGATGCTGCTGCGCATCGAGGACACCGATCGCGAACGCTCGACGCAGGCAGCGGTCGACGCCATCATCGACGGCCTGACCTGGCTCGGCCTCACCTGGGAAGGCGCGCCCATCTCGCAGTTCCAGCGCGCCGGTCGTCACGCCGAAGTCGCCCGCCAGCTGGTGGCGATGGGCAAGGCCTATTACTGCTACTGCACGGCCGAAGAGCTGACCGAGATGCGCGAGCACGCCAAGGCCAATGGCCTGCCGCCGCGCTACAACGGTCAGTGGCGCGACCGCGATGCCTCCGAGGCGCCGGCCGGCGTCGCCCCGTCGATCCGCATCAAGGCGCCGCTCGAAGGCGAAACGGTGATCGAGGACGGCGTGCAGGGCACGGTGACCTTCCCCAACAAGGACCTTGATGACTTCATCATTCTGCGCTCGGACGGCACGCCGACGTACATGCTGGCGGTCATCGTCGACGACCATGACATGGGCGTCACCCAGATCATCCGTGGCGACGACCATCTGACCAACTCGGCGCGCCAGAAGATCATCTATGACGCGCTCGGCTGGGAGATGCCCAAGGTCGCCCACATTCCGCTGATCCACGGGCCGGATGGCGCCAAGCTGTCGAAGCGCCACGGCGCGCTGGGCGTCGAAGCCTACCGCGCCATGGGCTACCTGCCGGTGGCGCTCAGGAACTATCTCGTCCGCCTCGGCTGGGCCCACGGCGACGCCGAGGTGCTATCCACCGACGAGATGACGGCGCTGTTCGACCTCGAGGGCATCGGCCGCTCGCCGTCGCGCTTCGACTTCGTCAAGCTCGAGAACCTCAATGGCCTCTACATCCGCCAGACGCCGGACGAGGAACTGCTCGACCACGTCGTCAAGCTGCTCGACTACATCCCGCAGGGGCCCGAGCTGCGCGCCAAACTGAACGACAAGACCCGCGCCCAGATGCTCGCCGCCATGCCCGGCCTCAAGGAGCGGGCCAAGACGCTGCTGGAGCTGATCGACGGCGCCGGCTTCCTGTTCTCGAGCCGGCCGCTTGCCTATGACGACAAGGCTCAGGCGCTGCTGGACGCCGCCGGCAAGGCGACGCTGGCCGCCGTGCTGCCGGCCCTCGCAGCCCTCCCGGAGTGGAAGGCGGAAGCGATCGAGGCCGTGGTGCGCGATTACGCCACGGCCGCCGGTCTCAAGCTCGGCAAGGTCGCCCAGCCGCTGCGCGCGGCCTCGACCGGTCGGGCCATGTCGCCGCCGATCTTCGACGTGCTGGCCATCCTCGGCCGTGAAGAGGCGCTTGGCCGCATCGGCGACGCCGCCGCCTGACCGGCCGGCGGCGCCAGACACCACGCTCGCTTCAGAAGGCCCGGCCCCGTCCGGGCCTTCCGCATTTCCACTGGACGCAGTTTGCCCCTCAGCAATTTCGGCAGGGGGCGGTCAATGTGGTAAAGCCATTTTCACTGTGCAGCGTGGCGGACAAATTGCCGTTACAAGCCAGCGATTGATCAAAAGGACACCCCGACCTCCCCAGTTGACGGCTTGCCGTCCTACGGATTTTCCGCTACGCAACGAATGACTGGCGGCTCGATCGGAGCACATCCGTTTATGTCAACGTCAACGCTTTGCCTACGCCGACCCGTGGCCTGGTCCACCCAACCCTCCTGGAGGTCAGACCTGATGAACACCAAGACTGCGTCCCTCGTCCTTGACGACAAGACCTACGAGTTTCCGCTTAAGGAAGCGAGCATTGGTCCGACGGTGATGGACATCTCTTCGTTCTATGCCAAGACGGGGCATTTCACCTACGATCCGGGTTTCACGTCGACCGGCTCCTGCGAGTCGAAGATCACCTACATCGACGGCGACAAGGGCGTGCTGCTCTATCGCGGTTATCCCATCGAGCAGCTGACGCTGCAGGGCGACTATCTCGAGACCTGCTACCTGCTGCTGTACGGTGAACTGCCGACCAAGGCGCAGAAGGCCGCCTTCGACACCCGCATCACCCGCCACACCATGATCCATGAGCAGATGACCCGGTTCTTCCAGGGCTATCGTCGTGACGCCCATCCGATGGCGGTCATGGTCGGCACCGTCGGCGCGCTGTCGGCCTTCTATCACGACTCGATCGACATCTCCGATCCGCACCAGCGCATGATTGCCTCGCTGCGCATGATCGCCAAGATGCCGACCATCGCCGCCATGGCCTACAAGTACTCCATCGGCCAGCCGTTCATCTTCCCGAAGAACGACCTCGATTACTCGGCCAACTTCCTGCACATGTGCTTCGCCGTGCCGGCCGAGGAATACAAGGTCGATCCGGTGCTGGCCCGCGCCATGGACCGCATCTTCACGCTGCACGCCGACCACGAGCAGAACGCCTCGACCTCGACGGTGCGTCTGGCCGGTTCGTCGGGCGCTAACCCGTTCGCCTGCATCGCCGCCGGCATCGCCTGCCTGTGGGGCCCGGCCCACGGCGGCGCCAACGAAGCGGCGCTCAACATGCTGTCGGAAATCGGTTCGGTCGATCGCATTCCCGAGTACATCGCCCGCGCCAAGGACAAGAACGACCCGTTCCGCCTCATGGGCTTCGGTCATCGCGTCTACAAGAACTACGACCCGCGCGCCAAGATCATGCAGCAGACCTGCCATGAAGTGCTGAGCACGCTCGGCATCAAGGACGATCCGCTGCTCGACGTCGCCGTCGAACTCGAACGCATCGCCCTTTCCGACGACTACTTCATCGAGAAGAAGCTCTATCCGAACATCGACTTCTACTCGGGTATCACCCTCAAGGCCATGGGCTTCCCGACGTCGATGTTCACCGTGCTGTTCGCCGTCGCCCGTACCGTCGGCTGGATCTCGCAGTGGAAGGAAATGGTCGAGGATCCGAGCCAGAAGATCGGCCGGCCGCGCCAGCTCTACATCGGTGCGCCGCAGCGCGATTACGTGCCGATCGAACAGCGCGACTGATCCCTGAACCGGGACAAGTCCTTGAACCCGCCGCGTTCCCGCGCGGCGGGTTTTTTGTTGTCGCGGCCCGGAACTGAAGATCAGCGCGTGGCTGGACGCCCCTCGCGGGCAAGGCGCAGCACGATGTCGGCGGCGCTGTCGGCGGCCGGCCGGCCGTCCGGCAGGGCCATGACCGACCACAGGCGTTCGAGTTCGGCCACCTGGGCGGCGCGGGGCGTTCCCGGCTCGAGCAGGGTGCCTACCCGAGTGGCCAGCATGGCCGGAGCGAGATCGGGGTCGAGGTACTCGGGAATGGCGTTATGACCGAGGATGATGTTGGGCAGCACAAAGGAGGTGATCAGCACCTGCCCGGGCAGCCGCCGAACGATCTCGGTCACCAGCTTGAACAGCGGATCGCGGGCGTAGGCCACCACCATCGGCACGCCGGCCAGCGCCAGTTCCAGCGTCACCGTACCGGAGGTGGCGAGCGCCGCGTGAGCCTGACGGAAGGCGGCGAACTTGGCCGCTTCGCCGACGACGATCTCCGGCCGCACGGCCCAGTCCGCGGTTTCGGCGCTGATGCGCTCCCGGAGTCGTTCGACAGCCGGCAGGCGCAGGCGGAAGCGGCGGCCGCTGGCGGCGAGATGACCGACAACCTCGCCATAGAGCTTCAGCATGCGGTCGAGTTCGCCGGAGCGACTGCCGGGCAAGACCAGCAGCGTCGGCTCGTCGGTCGCCTCAATGGCAAGGCGCTCGCCCGGGGCCGGGCGCAGCACCTCCGGCCGGTCGACGAGCGGATGGCCGACGTAGCTCGTCGCCGGGCCGCCCAGACGGGCGTGGACGGCCGGTTCGAACGGGAGCAGCGCCAGCAGTCGATCGACGTAGGCGGCCATCCTGCGGGCACGGCCGGGGCGCCAGGCCCACACCGACGGCGACACGTAGTCGACCACCGGCAGGTCCGGCAGACGGGCGCGCACCTGGCGGGCGACGCGGTGGGTGAAGTCGGGGCTATCGATGATAACCAGCACATCGGGACGGGCCGCGACGACGGCGGCGACGGTCTCCCGGATGCGACGCAGGATGGTCGGCAGGCGACGAAGCACCGGCCCAATGCCCATGACGGCGATATCGTGCAGCGGAAACAGGCTCGCGACCCCCTCGCCGGCCATGCGGTCGCCGCCGACACCGGCGAAAGCGATGGTTTCGTCCTGGCGTCTCAGCGCCGCCATCAGCCGGGCTCCGAGCTGGTCGCCCGATTCCTCGCCGACGACGAGAAACACCTTGAGCGGCCGGTCGGTGGTCATGGCCGCCGGCTGCCGCTGGACCCGAAGTCGCGGGCCGCAAGGAAAATCTTCAGCCGGTCGGCCGTCTCGATGGTGGCGGCCCGGTCGACGATCATCACCCGGCCGGCTTCGATGGCAATGCCGCCGAGCCCGGCGCGTGCCACCGTCTCCACCGTGCGGGGACCGATGGTCGGCATGTCGACGCGCAGATCCTGCTGCGGCTTGGCCGCCTTGACCAGCACGCCGGCGCCACGGCCGGCCTTGATGCGGCCGCGCTCGCGCAGGTCGGCGACGCGCGACAGCATCTCGTCGGTGCCCTCGATGCCCTCGACGGCGATGACGCGGCCGCCGATGGCGACGACGGCCTGTCCAATGTCGAGTCGGCCGAGGCTTTGCGAGGCTTCGATGCCGACGGCGATATCGCCATCGGCGTCCTTGCCGGGCCGATGGCGGCCGGACAGGCTGGCATCGCCGACAAGGTCGGGCGCGATCTCGTGGGCGCCGACAACGCGATAGCCGCGGTCTTCGAGAAAGCGCACGACGTTCTTGAGCACGGTATCGTCGCCGCCGACCATGAACGACAAAATGCGCGGCAGGCTGAGGATGGCGCCGAGGTCGACGCGGATGCTGGCGAAGTCCGGACGGTTGACGGCGCCGCAGATCACCACATCGCCGACGCGTTCGCGCGACAGGAGATCGAACAGCCGGCCGATTTCGCCCCAATGCAGCCAATGGTGCGGGAAGCGCTCGACGGAAGCGTCGGCTTCGCCCTTGATGGCCAGGATGCAGACCGGACGGCCGGCAGCCGTGGCGGCAGCCGCCACCAGCGCCGGTACACCGCCGCCGCCGGCGATGATGCCGAGTACCGGGCGGGCAGGATCGAAAGCTGGCGCGATCATTCGGCCTCGTCTTGGCTGCGCTGGGGCACGCAGATGCCCCGGTCGCCACCTTCACGAATGAAGGCGATCATGCGGTCGACCAGCGGCGAACCGCCGTGGGCGGCCTCGACGCGGTCAACGCGGGCGGCCAGCGTGTCGTCGCCCGCGAACAGCAGCTTGTAGGCGGCGCGCAGGGCATGGATCTCATCGCGCGGATGATTGGCGCGGCGCAGGCCGACGAGATTGAGACCACCGAGACGGGCCCGGTTGCCGACCACCATGCCGTAGGGAATGACGTCGAACTCGACGCCCGTCATGCCACCGACCATGACGCCGTCGCCGAGGCGCACCCACTGGTGCACCGCCGACAGACCACCGACGATGCAGTTGTCGCCGACGTGGACGTGGCCGCCGAGGGTGGCGCAGTTGACGAGAATGACGTTGTTGCCGACGACGCAGTCATGGGCGACGTGGGCGTTGGCCATGATCAGGCAGCCCGAACCGACGCGCGTCAGCATGCCGCCGCCTTCGGTGCCGAGGTGCAGCGTCGCGCACTCGCGAATCACCGTGTTGGCGCCGATCTCAAGCCGGCTCGGTTCGCCGTGATACTTGAGATCTTGCGGCACCATGCCGACGGTGGCGTGCGGGAACACCTTGACGCCGGCTCCGACCGTCGTACGGCCGCCGACAACCACGTGCGGGTGCAGCACGACGCCATCGCCGAGGCGCACGTCGGCACCGACCATCGAGTAGGCGCCGATGGTGACGTCGGCGCCGATCTCGGCACCTGGTTCGATGATTGCGGTCGGATGAATGGAGCTCATCGGCGTCTCGGATGCCTGTGGGTGAACGGCGCGGGGGCCGGGACGTCTGCCACCGGCTCCGCCGCCGCTCTATACAGGCGAATGGCGCCGAACCGGAGGCAATTAATGTTTCAGTCTGTTACCGGACCGCGGCCGATGGCGCGCCGTCACGGCACCAGCATGGCGCTGAGTTCGGCCTCGGCAACGCGCGTGCCGCCAACCGTGGCCACCGCCTCGTACCACCACATGTTGCCGCGCTGGCGCGTCTTCTTGACGTGATACTCCAGCACATCGCCGGGGCCGACGGGCTTGCGGAACTTCACCTTATCGATGGTCATGAAGTAGACGAGGCTCGGCGCCGGGCCGTCCCAGGCACGCACGCAGATGGCGCCGGCGGTCTGGGCCATGCCCTCGATCATCAGCACGCCCGGCATGACCGGCTGCGCCGGGAAGTGCCCCTGGAACTGCGGCTCGTTCATGGTGACATTCTTGATGCCGACCGCCGAGTTGTCGCCGTCGATCTCGATGATCTTGTCGATCAGCAGAAACGGATAGCGGTGCGGCAGCGCCTTGAGCAGCGCCATGATGTCCATGGCAGCCAGGCTGGCCTTGGTCTCGGGGGCGTTCGGATTGGTCTCGCTCACGGTTCGTCCCTTCCCGTCTTGTCTTGCGCGGCCTTCTTAATGGCCATCTGCTCCTTCGTCCACTCGCGGATGGGCTTGGCCGGCATGCCGATCCAGCGCGCTCCCGCGGGCATGTCGTCCTTCAGCATCGAGCCACCGGCCAGCTGGGCGCCCATACCGACCGTCAGGTGGCCAGCGAGGCCGCTGTAGCCACCGAGCGCCACGTAGTCGCCAAGCTTCGACGAGCCGGAGATGCCGACCTTGGCCACCAGCACGCAATGCCGGCCGACCTCGACGTTGTGACCGATCTGGACCTCGTTGTCGATCTTGGTACCCTCACCGATCACCGTGTCGCGGTTGGAGCCACGGTCGATGGTGGTGTTGGCACCGATCTCGACGTCGTCCTGAATGATGACGCGGCCGATCTGCGGCACCTTGAGGTGCCCGCCCGGTCCCATGGCGAAGCCGAAGCCGTCCTGACCGATGCGCACGCCGGGATGGATGATGACGCGGTTGCCGATCAGCGCGAAGGCGACGGTGGCGCCGGCGCCGACGTAGCCGTCGCGACCGATGCGCACACCCTTGCCGATGACGGCGTTGGCGGAAATCACCGTGCCGCGGCCGATCTCGGCACCGGCGCCGATAACGGCGCCCGGCTCGACCGTCACATCAGCTTCGAGACGGGCGTCGGGATGGATGTGGCAGGCCGGCGATATGCCGGTCTCGCCATACGGCCCCTCCAGGCGGAAAGCCGTCGGGAACAGCGCCTGCATGATCTGCGCCACGGCGCGATAGGGCTGCCGGGCCACCAGCACCGCCGCCTCGGCTGGCGCGGCCGCGACGTGGGCAGCCGAACAGATGACGGCTCCGGCCCGTGTCGCCTTGAAATCGTCGAGGTAACGCGGGTTCTCGAAAAACGCCAGATCGTCGGGGCCGGCCTGATCAAGAGCGGCGACGCGCACCACCAGCCGCTCGCCGTCGCCGCGCACCAGTTCGCCGCCGCAGAGCTTGGCCAGATCACCGAGCTTCAAGGGGCCGGCCGAGGGAAAGAACACCGGATCGGTCATGGTCTTGTCGTCCTTAGCCGCGTCTCGCCGCGCACGGCGGTTCGGCGGAACCATCGATCGGCACGACCAAAGCTGAACGCTCGACGCCGCTTTTGATCCCTGCCGTTAACGAAAGACCGCCGCCTTTGACGGCGGCGGTCCTGCAATTTCACGCCTTTTGGCAGCAATCAGAACTTCGTGCCACCGGAGAAGCGGAAGTACTGGGTCTTGTCTTCGCTCTCCTTGAGCACCGGCAGGGCGAAGTCGGCCCGCAGCAGACCGAACGGCGACTGCCAGACAACGCCGGCACCGACCGACGCCCGCAGGGCGAAGTCGTTGTTGACGTTGGTCGGCGTTGCCGTACCGCTGCCGCCGACGTCCGAGTTCCAAACCGAACCGGCGTCGGCGAACAACGAACCGGACAGACCATATTCCTTGGCCAGCATCGGGAACGGGAAGATCGTCTCGGCCGTGGCGGCGACGTAGAACTTGCCGCCCAGCGCGTAACCAGAGGTCGAGTCACGCGGTCCGATACCCTCGGTCGCAAAGCCGCGGATGGTCTCGCCACCGATACGGAACTGGTCGACGTAGCGCAGATCGTCGCTGTAGCCGGTGATGTAGCCACCCTTGACGCCGACGTGGCCGATCAGGTCCCAATCCTCGAACAGCTCCTTGTAGGCGTCGGCACGGGCCGTCGTCTTGATGAACGACACGTCGCCACCGACACCGGCGAACTGCTGGCCGAACTGGGCGTAGTAGCCATTCCGCGGGAAGGCGTAGTCGTCGATGGTGTTGTAGGTCAGCGTGTAACCGACCGACGACACGAACGAGTCGCCCTCTTGGACCAGATTTTGCTCATCCGAGTGGACGTTCGAGAGTTTCTGCTGGTAGCCCTCGTAGTAGATGCCGAGGTTGAGGTCTTCGGTGAGCGGCACACCGAGGCGCAGCTTACCGCCGAGCAGCTCTTCATCGTAGGGATGAATATCGTCACTGCCGTCGCTGATGTTGTTGTCGTAGAGGTCGAAGCCGCCCTGCAGGTGGCGATCGAACAGATACGGCTCGGTGAACGACAGCGCGTAGGACGAGGCGCCATCAGTGCCGTTGGTGGTGATGCCGCGCGACACCGAGGCCCGCACGTACTGACCACGGCCGAGGAAGTTCTTTTCGGTCATCGACAGCTGGGCGAGAACACCATCCGAGGTCGAATAGCCGACGCCAACGCTGATCTCACCGGTCGGCTGGTCGTCGACCTGCACGTTGACGATGACCTTGTCCGGCGTCGAGCCCTGCTCGGACCAGACCTTGACGGTCTTGAAGTAGCCGAGGTTCTTGAGCTTGCGCTCAGCCTTCTCGATCAGCACCTGATTGTAGGCGTCACCCTCGCCAATGTCGAACTCGCGACGGATGACATAGTCACGCGTACGGGTGTTGCCGATGATGTTCAGACGTTCGATGTAGGCGCGCTGGCCTTCGTCGACGAAGAACGTCACGGAGATGGTGTGGCTGTTGTAGTCGCGGTCGCCGCGCGGGCGGACCTGCACGAAGGCATAGCCCTTGGCGGCCACGGCGCTCGTCATGTCCTCAAGCGAGCGCTTGACGTCGCGGGCCGAGTACGTATCGCCTTCCTTGATCGCCGCCACATTCTTGAGGTCGTCAGCCTTGACCTCGGACAACGTCGTCTCAACCTTGACCGGGCCGTAGTGGTACTGCGGACCTTCGTCGACGGTGAAGGTGATGAAGAACGAGTTCTGCTCGCGATCGAAGTCGGCGACAGCCGAAACGACGCGGAAGTCGGCGTAACCGTGATTGTAGTAGAAGTCGCGCAGAGCTTCCTGGTCGGCGTTGAGACGATCCGGATCGTAGTTGTCGGACGTCTTGAGCCAGCCGAAGATGCCAGATTCCTTGGTGGAGACAACGTCATGCAGCCGCCAGGCCGAGAAGGCCTTGTTGCCGACGAAGTTGATCCTCGACACCTCGGTGCGCGGACCTTCGCTGATATCGAAGATCAGATCGACGCGGCCCTGGCCGAGATCGACGGTCTTGGGATCAACCGTGGCGTTGTAGCGGCCGGTGCGACGGTAGTATTCGAGGATGCGCTGCGTATCCGACTCGACCTTGGCCTTGGTCAGGACGGCGCGCGGCTGCAGCTCGACGACGCCGGTCAGCATCTCGTCGGACTGGGCCGAATTGCCTTGGAAGGCGATACGGGCGATCACCGGGTTCTCGGCGACCTTGACCACCAGGACACCGCCCTGCTGGGTGATCTGCACATCGGAGAACATGCCGGTCGAGAACAGGGCCTTGATCGAGTCGTCGATGTCGACGGCCGAAAACGGCTTGCCCGGCTTGATCGTCAGATAGGAGACAACGGTCTGCTGCTCGATGCGGGTTGCACCGGTCACCGTGACCTTACTGATGGTCGCCGCCTGGGCCTGAGCCACCCCGAGAACCGGAAAGTCCCCAACGACGGGAGCCGTCGCGGCGATACACACCGAGAGGGCGACGACTTTCGTCCATTGCTTGAATGAGCGCATTTAATCACTTACCCGCTAATCAGCAGCCAAAGTCCGGCGGGATTTCCTCCCGACAGAGTCTTGCCAACCGGTTTTACAGCCTTTGGCGGGATGCGCAAGCCAAGTCGCAGCCGCCAAGGTGCTTTTGCCCCCGGGGAGTTGCCCGGAGGTCACGTTTTCGTTAACCCGTCGCGATGCGGACGATGTCATTGACAACCCCAAACGCCATCAGCCCAAGCACGATCGCGAACCCGATTCCGAACCCGATTTCCTGCGCCCTTTCGGGCAGAGGGCGGCCGAGCACAGCTTCGATCGCGTAGAATACCAAGTGTCCACCGTCCAGCAGCGGGATTGGAAACAGGTTAATGAGACCGATCGAAATCGAAAGAATGGCGGCAAGGTTAATGAGCGGTATCCAGCCGAGCGCCGCCATCTCGCCGGACATGCGGGCGATGCCGATGGGGCCGCTGATCTGATCGGTCGAGGTACGACCGGAAAACATGCCCGCCACCGACGACAGCGTGCTCGACACGATCGAGCCGGTTTCGCGAGTCGCCTCGAGAACGGCGCCAAGCGGTCCGAAGCGGACGATTTCGACCTTGGGGTTGGTCTGGCGCAGGCCGAGCAGCGGCAGTTTCTGCTTGTGTCCCAGCCCGTCGGTCACCTCGGTTTCGCGCGGGGTGGCGGTGAGGGTCAGCTGACCGTCGCCGCGCGCCACCACGATGGGCATGGCGACGCCACGGCGCAGCATGACGATGCGCTGCACGTCCTCGAAACTCGCGACGTCCTGGCCGTCGACCTTGAGCAGGCGGTCGCCGGGCAGGAAACCGGCCTCGGCAGCGGCGCTGCCGGCGTCGATCTCGGTGGCGATCGGCGGCGTCACGGCGCGGCCGAAGGCCAGGAACAGGCAGGCCAGCACGGCAATGGCGAACAGGAAATTGGCCAGGGGGCCCGCCGCCACCACGGCAGCGCGGGCCGCCACGGGTTTGCTGCGGAAGCCGCCCGCCACCGGCGGCGCCTCGAAGTCGGGCACGCTGGCGGCATTGGCGTCGTCGACGAACTTGACGTAGCCGCCGAGTGGCACCGCCGACAGGCGCCAGCGCGTGCCCTTGGCGTCGTCACGCCCGAACAGTTCCGGACCAAAGCCCAGCGAGAAGGTCTTGACGGCGACGCCGACGCCACGGGCCACCAGGAAATGCCCGAGTTCGTGCACGAACACGACCACCGTCAGCACCACCAGAAACGGCAGGATGGTTCCGATCAGAAGAGAACCGAGCGTGGATATCATGCGGGCTTCTTTCTTCGCTTCGCCGGCCGGCAGCGGCCGCGGGCGCATTGTCGTTCCTGGCCCCGAGGGGCCGGGGCAGCGGTGGTCAGCAGGCGCCGGCCGCCTCGGCCGCCAGCCGCCGGGCGGCACCGTCGAGTTCGAGAGCGGCCGCCAGCGTCGCCGGCTCGCGGCACAGGCCGCCACGATCGGCCGCCTCCAGCGTCTCTTCAACGATGGCGGCGATGTCGAGGAAGCCGATGGATCCGGCCAGGAACGCCTCGACCGCCACCTCGTTGGCCGCGTTGAGCACGCAGGTCGCCCCCTCGCCCCGGGCCAGCGCCGCCTCGGCGATAGGCAGGCAGCGGAAACGCTGGCGATCGGGATGTTCGAAGGTCAGCGTGCCGATCTCGGCCAGATCGAGCGGCCGGACAGAGGTCCTGCGCCGTTCCGGCCAGGCCAGGCAGCAGGCGATCGGCGTCCGCATGTCGGGAACGCCGAGCTCGGCCAGGAGCGAACCGTCGGTGTAGCGGACGAGGCCGTGCACCACCGACTGGGGATGGACCAGGATCGACAGCTGATCGGGGCCGACGGGATAGAGCTGGTAGGCTTCGATCACCTCGAAGCCCTTGTTCATCAGCGTCGCCGAATCGATGGTGATCTTCGGCCCCATGCTCCAGCGCGGGTGCTTGAGGGCCATCTCGCGCGTGACGGACGCGAGCTCGGCCGCCGGTGTGCGCAGGAACGGGCCGCCGGAAGCGGTCAGGATCACCTCGGAGACCTCGGCCGCGTTGTCGTCCTCGAACACCTGGAAGATGGCATTGTGTTCGCTGTCGACCGGCAGGACGGTGGTGCCGTGCCGCCGCGCCGTGGTCATGAACAGGGCGCCGGCCGAGACCAGCGTCTCCTTGTTGGCGAGCGCCACGGCGCGGGCGTTCTCGGCGGCGGCGAGGCTGGGAGCCAGGCCGGCGGCACCGACGATGGCCGACACCACCATGTCGACGGGGCGGGCGGCCGCTTCGGCCACGGCCCTGGCGCCCGCCGCGACGGTGATGCCGGTGCCCGACAGCCGCTCGACCAGTTCCGGGTAGCGACGCTCGTCGGCGATGACGGCGTGGCGGGCGCGAAAGCGGACGGCGATCTCGGCCAGTCGTTCGACGTTGTTGGCGGCGGTCAGCGCCTCGACCTCGAAACGTTCGGGATCGGCGGCGACGAGATCAAGGGTGGATGTGCCGATCGACCCGGTGGCCCCGAGCAGGGACAGCCGCATCGGCGCGGCGCAATCGGGCCGCCGGGCGGCGGGCTTGGGGGCTGCATCTGTGGACATCGGCATTTTCACCAGACCAGTAGACCGGCGGCGATGTCGTCGCCACCACGCAGGAGACCGATGATCACGGCCACCACCATGGCGGCGACGAGACCGTCGACGCGATCCATGATGCCGCCATGTCCGGGAATCAGCGCGCCGGAATCCTTGACGTCGAAGCGGCGTTTCAGCGCCGATTCCCCGAGATCGCCGAACTGGCTGACCACCGACAGCGCGAAGGCGATGGCCGCCGCCCACAGTTTGCCCTCGATGCCGGCGACCAAGGCGACCACAAGGCCGACGACGACGGCGGCGCTGGCGCCACCGATGGCGCCCGACCAGGTCTTCTTGGGCGAAAAGCGCGGCGCCAGCTTGGGACCGCCGATCAGCCGACCGCTGAAGTAGGCGGCGGTATCTGTGGCCCAGACGACGAGAAAGACGAAGATGACGGCGATGGAATCGAGCGAGCCGGCGGCGCTGGAATCGCGCAGCATGACGCAGGCGATGCCTGGCAAGGTGGCGTAGAGCAGACCGCCGGCCAGCCAGACCAGATGACGGTCGGCGCTGGCGGCCAGCAGGATGCCGCCGGCCACCACCCAGGTGAACAGCGTCGCCTGCACCGGCTGATCGGTGGCGATGATGACCGAGAAGGCGACGAAGGCATAGGCGACGCGCACGGCCAACCGCAGGCGGAACGGGCCGGTGATGCCCACCCATTCGTGCAGGATCAGCACCGACATGGCGGCGGCGAGCACGGCGAAGGCGATGCCGCCCCACCAGAGAAAGCCGAGGGCCACCACGCCCATGACCAGCGCCGAGGCGATGCGGAGCAGGAGTTCCCGGCCGAACAGTCCTGACGCCTGCGGCGTTTGCGTGCCCATCAGACGGCCGCCTCCTGCTTGACGCCGCCGAAGCGGCGATCCCGGCCCTGGAACTCGGCAATGGCGCGATCGAACACCGCGCCGTCGAAATCGGGCCAGAAGTCGGCGACGAAGACGAACTCGGCGTAGGCCGCCTGCCAGAGCAGGAAGTTGGACAGCCGCTGTTCGCCGGAGGTGCGGATGATGAGGTCGGGGTCGGGCATGCCGGCGGTGTCGAGACGGCTGGCGATCACCGCTTCATCGACGGCGTCGGCGGCGATGAGCCCGGCGGCGACGTCACGGGCGACCGCGCGGGCAGCGCGGGCGATCTCGTCGCGACCGCCATAGTTGAAGGCCAGCACCAGCGTCAGGCCGGTGTTGTCGCGCGTCAACGTCTCGGCCTCGTTGACGATGGCCAGCATGTCGGGCTTGAGGTCGCCGCGGCTGCCGATCACCTTGACCCTGATGCCGCCCTTGTGCAGGTCGGCGAGATCGCGGCGGACGAACAGCTTGATCAGCGTCATCAGGTCGCGCACTTCGTCGGCCGGTCGCGACCAGTTCTCGGTCGAAAACGAGAAGATCGTCAGCCACTTGACGCCGGCCTTCTGGGCGTGGGCAACAACGGCCCGCACCGCCTGAACACCGCGCCGGTGGCCTTCGATGCGTGGCAGGCCGCGTGAGCGAGCCCAGCGGCCGTTGCCATCCATGATGATGGCGACATGCTCGGGCACCGCCCTTACCGCATCCCTCGCCGCGACCTGTTCCGCCATGGTCTACCGCCCCCGCTCAATCGTCTGCCCACCGAACGCCGTCGTGCCGCCCATCCGTGTCAATATGAAGGCGGCAAGACAGCTGGTGGCGCGCAATCCCGACGTGCATCAAACCCTACACCGGAGCGCCGACGCCAGATGCCCGAGGTGCCCTCCCGACATCAGACCTGCATGATCTCGTTTTCCTTGGCCGCCAGCAGCTTGTCGGCCTCGGCGATCGAATCGTCGGTGAGCTTCTGCACCTTGTCGGCGAAGTGGCGGCTGGCATCCTCGGTGAGAAGGCCCTCCTTCTCGAGGTCCTTGAGTTCGTCCATGCCGTCTCGGCGGATGTGGCGGATGGCCACCTTGGTCGCCTCGGTGTACTTGTGGGCGATCTTGACCAGTTCCTTGCGGCGCTCGGTGTTGAGCTCGGGAATGGGCAGGCGCAGCAGCGTGCCTTCGATGACCGGATTGAGGCCGAGCGACGATTCGCGGATGGCCTTCTCGACGGCGTGCACCATGCCCTTGTCCCAGACCTGGACCGAGATCATGCGCGGTTCGGGCACCGACACCGTCGCCACCTGATTGAGCGGCATGGTGCTGCCGTAGGCCTGCACGACGATCGGGTCCATCAGGCTGGCGCTGGCGCGACCGGTCCTGAGACCGGAGAGTTCGTTCTTGAAGGAAGCAAGCGTGGCGTTCATGCGACGCTTGAGGTCATTCATGTCATAGTCGTCGGCCATGGCCTTCTACCTTCCGCAGTCTTTGCGCGGCGCCAGACGATGGAGCCGCTAAGCCACCATCGTCCCGGGCGCCGCGATGTTGTCAGCCGTCGATGACGGTGCAGAGGCCCTGCCCCTTAAGCACATCGACGAATGCACCCTCGTTATGAACCGAGAACACCACTACCGGAATCTTGTTGTCGCGGGCAAGGGCAATCGCGGCGGCGTCCATGACCTGGAGGTTGCGCGACAACACGTCCTGGTGGCTCAGGCGATCGAGGCGCTTGGCGGTCGGATCCTTCTTGGGATCAGCGGTATAGACGCCGTCGACCTGCGTCCCCTTGAGCAGGGCGTCGCAGTCCATCTCGGCGGCGCGCAGGGCAGCGCCGGAGTCGGTGGTGAAGAACGGATTGCCGGTGCCGCCGGCGAAGACGATCACCTTGTTCTCGGCAAAATGGGTGAGAGCGCCGCGCTGGGTGAAGGTCTCGCACAGGGCGGGAATGCCGATGGCCGACAGCACGACGGCCGGCACGCCGAAGCGGTCAATGGCCGAGCGCATGGCAAGGGCGTTCATGACGGTGCCGAGCATGCCGAGGTAGTCGCCGGTGGTGCGATCACCGCCCTGGGCGGCAACGGAGACGCCGCGGAAGATGTTGCCGCCGCCGACCACGACGCCGATCTGCACGCCCAGCCGATGCGCCTCGACGATTTCCTTGGCGATGCGGTCGACCACCTTGGGATCGATGCCGAAACCCCGGTCCCCCATCAGGGCTTCGCCCGACAGTTTCAGCAGCACGCGACGATACTTGACTTCCGCCATGGAGGTACTCCGCTAGGTTGATCAATTGCCGCGACTCGCCCGCAAGGGCCACGACAACGCTCTGCCGCATCACCTAGCGCGCCTGAAGCCGCCAGAAAACCCCCGGCAGGGCCCCAAGGCCGGCGAGCGGCCAATTTCTTTCGGCGAGACAAGGCCCCGGGGGCTCATCTGCCCGCGCGGGAGGCTGACGGCAACAAAAAACCCCGGATCGCTCCGGGGTTCTGTTGTTGCGCTTTCAGCCGACAGCCGGGCGGTCAGTGACCGGCCGCGGCGGCGACTTCAGCGGCGAAATCGGATTCCTGCTTGTCGATGCCTTCGCCGAGGGCGAAGCGGACGAAGCCGGTGATCTTGATCGGCGCGCCGGCCGGACCTTCGGCCGCCTTGACGGCGGCTTCGACGGTCAGTTCCGGATTGATGACGAAGGCCTGCTTCAGCAGCGTCGACTCTTCGAAGAACTTGCGGATGCGGCCCTCGACCATCTTCTCGATGACGGCGGCCGGCTTGCCCGACTCCTTGGCCTGCTCGATGAAGATGGCGCGTTCGCGCTCGACGACGTCGGCCGAGATGTCCTCGGCGGCGAGCGCCAGCGGGTTGGTGGCGGCGACGTGCATGGCGATCTGCTTGCCGAGCTTCACCAGCTCCTCGGTCTTGCCGGTCGACTCGACAGCCACCAGCACGCCGATCTTGCCGAGGTTCTCGGAGACGGCCGAGTGGATGTAGGTGGCAACGGCGCCAGCCGACACCTTGAGGGCGGCCGAACGGCGGAAGTTCATGTTCTCGCCGATGGTGGCAACCAGTTCCTTGACCTCGGCGTCGACCGAGTGGGCCTTGCCGGGATAGGTGGCGGCGGCGACGGCGGCGGCATCGCCATCCTTCTCGACGGCCACGGCGGCGACGGCGCGCACCAGCGCCTGGAAGGCGTCGTTGCGGGCAACGAAGTCGGTCTCGGAGTTCACTTCGACGACGGCGGCCGAGGTGGCGCCGACGGCAACGCCGACCAGACCTTCGGCGGCAACGCGGCCGGCCTTCTTGGCGGCCTTGCTGAGGCCCTTGGCGCGCAGCCAGTCGATGGCGGCTTCGATGTCGCCGTTGTTTTCGGCCAGGGCGTGCTTGCAATCCATCATGCCGGCGCCGGTCTTGTCGCGCAGATCCTTCACCATGGTGGCGGAAATGTTCATCTTACCCTCGTTCAGTTCGAGTGCGCTCCATGCTCCAAGCCTACAGCGCTGCGCTGACGGGTTCATGAAGGAGCGATGGGCAGAATTGAGGCCGGCCGGCGGCGCAAAGAGCGGCATACGCGCAAACGCGGATCATGCTGGCCGGTAATGCTTCGGGCGGACCCCACAGGACCCGCCCGATTGTCACGTCAAGTGGGACGCTGGGCCGATCAGGCCTCGGCGCCCTCGGCCAGGGCCGGCTCTTCGATCGGCATTTCAGCTTCGCCGAGGTCGAGGCCCATGGCGCCAGCGGCGCGCGAGATGCCGTCGATGGCGGCGCGCGAGATCAGGTCGCAGTAGAGCGCGATGGCGCGGCCGGCGTCGTCGTTGCCGGGAACCGGATAGGTGATGCCGTCCGGATCGCAGTTCGAATCGAGGATGGCGGCCACCGGAATGCCGAGGCGGCGGGCCTCGTCGATGGCGTTCTTTTCCTTGTTGGTGTCGATGACGACGATCAGGTCAGGGGTGCCGCCCATGTCCTTGATACCGCCGAGCGCGCGCTCCAGCTTGTCGCGTTCGCGCGTCATGACCAGGCGTTCCTTCTTGGTCAGGCGGGCGGCCTGCTCGGAGTTCAGCGTCTCGTCGAGCTTGCGCAGGCGCTGGATCGAACCGGAAATGGTCTTCCAGTTGGTCAGCATGCCGCCGAGCCAGCGGCTGTTGACGTAGTACTGAGCCGAACGGCGGGCCGCCTCGGCGATATCGTCCTGCGCCTGACGCTTGGTGCCGACCAGCAGCACGCGGCCGCCACGGGCGACGGTGTCCGACACGGCCTTGAGGGCCTGGTGCAGCAGGGGAACGGTCTGGGCCAGATCGAGGATGTGGATGTTGGCGCGCGAGCCGAAGATGAACGGCTTCATCTTCGGGTTCCAGCGGTGCGTCTGGTGACCGAAGTGCACGCCGGCCTCGAGCAACTGGCGCATGGTGTAATCGGGAAGAGCCATTTTGTCGTACCTTTTCCGGTTTCAAGCCTCCGCGGGAAAATCACGCCGGCAAGAGCGCCGGTCGCGACCGGAAGGATGCGCAACAACGCACCCGTGGGTCCCGCGTGTGGAATGGCGCGGCTAATAGAGGAAATGGTGGCGTCTGGCAAGAGCCGAGGTGGTGGCGCGGCAGCAAACGGCCGTTGTCCGCGCCGATCCGGCTGTCGCCGCCTTCTCCGCGGCAATAGTCTACAGTGCTTTACTATACTGCTGATGAGCTCTTGCATTATAAGCATGCTTATCATATGAAGGCTCATGACCAAACCGACAATCTCCATTGGCGGCCTGCTGCATGAGACGGACCGCCTGATCAAGAAGCGTTTCGACCGCTTCGCCGACACCACCGGCATGTCGCGCGCCCAATGGTACGTGCTGGCGCGTGTCGCCAAGCGCCAGGGCATCAACCAGGCCACCCTCGCCGACATCAGCGGTGTCGAGCCGATCACCATCTGCCGCATGGTCGACCGCCTGGAAGCCCTGGGGCTGGTCGAGCGCCGCCCCGACCCCGAAGACCGGCGCGCCCGCCTCATCCACACCACCGAAGCGGCCAAACCCGGCATCGAGCGCATGCACGCCGCCGCCATGGAAGTGTTCGGCGAGGCGCTGAACGGCTTCTCGGCCAGTGAAATCGACACCCTGACCGGCCTGCTCGGTCGCCTTTACCACAACCTCCTCGTCAGCGTCGGCGAAGAGTCCCCGTTCGACACCTCCAAGATCAACCGGCTCGGGCCGGAAACGGAAGCCTGATCCCATGTCCGAAGATACCAACCGCGAACACGCCCCGGCGGCGCCTGTTCTCCCCCCGCCCCGTCCGCGCCGAGCCTCCAACTGGCTGCGCATTCCGCTGATGACCGCCCTGCCACTGGCCCTCGCCGTCGCCGGCGGCTGGTACTGGATCAACGGCAGCCGCTGGGCGTCGACGGAAAATGCCTACGTGCAGCAGAACAAGGTGCTGATCAGCTCCGAGGTCGAGGGGCGGATCGCCGAGGTGCGCGTCAGGCAGAACGAGGTCGTCCAGCCGGGCGACATCCTGTTCCGTCTTGACGACGCCGGCTATCGCATCGCCCTCGACAAGGCGGTGAGCGCGGTGGCGCTCGCCCGGCTGCAGGTCGACCAGATGCGCACCGCGCTCAAGGACGCCGAGCTCCGGGCCATCACCGCCCGCAACACGCTCGACTATCAGCAGGTGCAGTTCAACCGGCAGGACAAGCTGCGCCAGACCGGCAACACCACCGAAGCGCAGTTCGACACCTCGCGCCACGATCTCGACCTCGCCCGTCAGGCGGTCGCTCAGGCCGATCAGGGCGTCGTCGACGCGCTGGCGGCGCTTGGCGGCGATGCCGCCATCGACACGGACGAGCACCCTTCGGTGCTGCAGGCGCTCGCCTCCCTCGACCGGGCCCGCCTCGACCTCGAACACACCGCCATCCGGGCGCCGGCGGTCGGCACGGTCAGCCAGGTCGCCAATCTTCAGGTCGGCCAGTACTTGACGTCGGGCACCGCCGTCATGGCGCTGATCGACACGTCGTCGGCCTGGATCGAGGCCAACTTCAAGGAAACGGACCTTGAGCACATGCGGCCGGGCCAGGAAGCGGAGCTGACGCTCGACGCCTATCCCGATCAGCAGCTCCGCGGCCACGTCGAAAGCCTGGGCGGCGGCACCGGCGCCATCTTCTCCATCCTGCCGGCGCAGAATGCCACCGGCAACTGGGTGAAGGTGGTGCAGCGCGTGCCGGTGCGCATCGCCATCGACCAAGCCGACGGACCAGCCCTGCGCGCCGGCCTGTCGGTCGCCGTCGACATCGACACCGGCTTTGTGCGGCCCTTGCCTGGCGCGGTGCGCAAGACGCTGGCTCTGCTTGGCATTTCGCCAAGCTATGCCGGGGACATCCACCCGTGAACCTCTCCCGGCCGACGCTCGACGTGCCGCATCGTGGCTTGCTGACGCTCGCCACCATGCTGGCGGTGATCATGCAGATCCTCGACACGACCATCGCCAACGTGGCGTTGCCGTCGATGCAGGGCAACCTTGGCGCGGCCCAGGACACCATCAACTGGGTACTGACGTCGTATATCGTCGCCTCGGCCATTGCCACGCCGATTACCGGCTGGGTGGCCGAGGTCATCGGCCGCAACCGGCTGTTCCTCGTCTCCGTGGCCGGCTTTACGCTGGCTTCGTGCATGTGCGGCCTCGCCACCAGCCTTGCCGAAATGGTCGCCTTCCGCGTGCTGCAGGGTGTGTTCGGCGCTTCGCTGGCGCCGCTGTCGCAAGCGGTGCTGCTCGACATCAACCCGCGCGAACGCCACGGTCAGGCCATGGCCATGTGGGGCGCCGGCATCATGGTGGCGCCGATTCTCGGGCCGACACTGGGCGGCTGGCTGACCGATACCTTCGACTGGCGCTGGGTGTTCTACATCAACGTGCCGGTGGGCGCGCTGGCCTTCGCCGGTATCGCGCTGTTCATGCCGGCGTCCGCCCATCACCGCCGGTCGTTCGACTTCTTCGGCTTCGCCATGCTCGGCCTGTTCGTCGGCGCGCTGCAGCTGCTGCTCGACCGGGGCGAACTCCTCGACTGGTTCTCATCAACCGAGATCATCATCGAGGCGGCCGTGTCGCTGGCGGCGCTGTGGGTGTTCGTCATCCATTCCATGACGTCCGAACATCCGTTCATCCACCCGCAGATCTTCGGCGACCGCAACTTCGTCACCGCCTGCGTCTTCTCCTTTGCCATTTCGGTGGTGCTACTGGCCACCACGGCCCTGCTGCCCCCCATCCTGCAGCGGCTGATGGGCTTTCCCACCGTGACGACGGGGCTGGCCATGGCGCCGCGCGGCATCGGCACCATGATCGCCATGCTGATGGTCGGCCGGCTGCTGCGCGTTGTCGACGCCCGCCTGCTCATCCTCGGCGGGCTGGCGCTGACCACCTGGTCGCTCTACGACATGACCGGATTTTCCACCGACATGGACGCCTGGCCGGTGGTGCTGTCCGGCGTCATGCAGGGCTTTGGCCTCGGCTTCGTGTTCGTGCCGATGTCGACGGTGGGCTTTGCCACGCTGGCGCCGCAGCTCCGGACGGAAAGCGCCGCCCTCTACAGCCTCGTGCGCAACATCGGCTCGTCGATCGGCATTTCCGTCGTGACGTCGATGCTGAGCCGCAACATCCAGATCAATCACGCCGAGCTCGGCGAGCACCTGACGCCATTCTCGCCCGAAGTCGACGCCGCCGCCCACGCCGTCGGCATGCACGCCAACACGCTGACCTTCTCGTCGATCCTCGACAACATCGTCCAGGCGCAGGCGGCGATGATCTCCTACGTTGACGACTTCAAGCTGATGATGTGGGTGACGCTCTTGGTGCTGCCGCTCATCCTGGTGTTGCGCAAGCCGCCCAAGAGTACCGAGGTCAAACCGTCAATGCCCGACGCGGATTGACGGCCGACCGTCAGACCGGGCGTCCATCGTCGGCGCTGAGCAGGGTGTTGGCCTGGCCAATCCAGTTTTCACGCTCGATGCGGCCGGCAAAGGCGAGGTAGGCGCCGACCCAGCGGGCCTCCTCCGGCGTCCAGGCGGCGATCTGGCGATAGTGGTAGACGCCGAGGGCATTGAGGCGGGCCTCGTTCTGCGGACCGATGCCCTTGATCTTCTTGAGATCGTCGGCGCCGCCGTCAAGCGGCTCCGACAGCAGCGGCGGCCGGGCGCCGACGCGATCGGCGGCCTCGGCCCGCTCGAGATCGGGGGCCACCACGTCGGCCTCGGCGGCCACTTCCGCCACCACGGCGTCGATGGTCGAGGCCTCGGCGGCGCCGCGTTCGTCAGCGGCGGCCTGATCCATGATCTCGGTGAAGCGCGGACCGCCGTCAACGACAATCACCTTGCCGAACAGCTGCTTGGCCACGATGCCAAGAAAAATGCCGCATGCCACCGCGGCGGCGATCAGCACCACTGTCTCGAACACCAGAAAGACCATGGCCATCCTCTCAGTCTCGCCGCCAAACCGGCACCGCCTGCCAGGGCGAGGCGCAGATCACGACTCGTTGCGCTCCGAGCCGAACCAGCCGATCACCACGCCGGCGGCAACGGCCACCAGCACATAAGGCCAAAACGCCGAAAGCAGATAGAACATGACGACCTCCGCTTCAGGGCTTGGCGACAACATCAATGGCGCCGGCCCGCTCGCTGAGAGCACTGCCTGACGCCGTCACATCCAGACGGGCGCGATCGACGCCGATCTCTTCCAGTGCGTCGGCGACGGCCGCCGCCCGCGCCTGGCCGAGATCGGCCGCATCGGCACCGGCGTCAGCGTGGCCGACGATGTCGATGCGCGCCGACGGGCACGACAGGGCGATGGCGCCGAGCCGGTCGATCAGACCGCGGCTGTCGCTGGACGGCAGCGCCGATCCCGGTTCGAACAGTACGCCATTGCGCTTCAGCACGTCGGCGAGGCGAGTGCGGCAGGTGGCAGCATCGATTTCCGGCTCGTCGGGCGCCGCTCCCACCGCCGCGGCCAGACGGTAGCCAGCCGGCAGCGCCGGCGACAACTCGGCCGACAGGCGCGTGGCGCCAACGCCGGTAAAGGCCTGGCCGGAAACGCTGATGACGCCGTCCTCGACGCTGACCCGCCCCTTGGCGATCAGCGAAGCTGCCCGCACAGCCAGACGCTCGGCGTCGCCGGTGCCGGACGGCAAGGCGCTGTCGATCTCGAGAGAGGCCAGGACATCGGCCTTGCCGATCATCCGGTCGACGGCCGATTGCAGCGCTGCCTGCGTCGCTTCGTCCGGAACGGCACCGTCGATGGTGACGGTGTCGAGGCCGCGTTCGATGACCAGACGGAAGGTGATCGACGACTCGATGGTGATCACCCCCTTGACGAGGCCGGCGGGCAAGGTGTCGAGCGCGGCCATGGCAGCGCTGCGTTCGGCCGCCGACGTCGCTTGGCCGGAGACCGACAGCGTGCGATCGGACAGCGTCACGGTGCCGCGCTTGAGATGCGCCAGCACCTCAAGCGCACGGTTGGCGACCGCCTTGAGGTCGACATCATCGGCGAGCCCGGTGGCCACCGACGTCTTGTCGTAGACCGCGAGGTCGGGGACGGTCTCATCGAGACCGCTGCTGATGGCCGAGCGCAGGTCTTCCGACGGCGACGAGCCCGACAGAATCAGCTGGTCGGCCGTCTTCTCGATCTGCCAAACATAAGGCGATACCACCGGCGGATCGGCGTTGAGGTCGACCTCGAAGCCCTCGGGCGGGTTGGCCGCCGCCGCCTCCAGCTCGATGAGATCGCCGCCGGTCTTGGCCACGCCTTCGAGGCGGATGCGGCCGTCCGACAGCAGCACCGTGCCGCTCGAACACTTGTCGAGCAGATCGAGGGCGAAACGGGCCGCCCCGGCAAAGCCGTTGGGGGCGCCGTCGGCCAGCGTCACCTCGACCACCGCCGGCCCCTGCGACTGGCTGGTGGCGGCGTCGGCAATGATGTCGCGCGCCGTGTCGTCGGGAGCAAAACCGGTCACCGTGACGCGGCCAGCCATGCGCGAGGCGGTCAGCGTGTAGGGCGTGACCACCGGCAGGTCGATGGATGACTGGACGTTGAAGCCGGACGGCGCCCAGGTTTCGAGATAGGCCGTCAGCGTGCGATAGCTGCCCGGCGTCGTCGCCCGGCCGGCGATGGTGATGTTGCGATCGCTGAAGCCGACGTGCGCCTCCGCCATCAGGTCAAGGTAGTCGATGGCTTCCTCGACCACATCGGCGAACCCCGACGGCTCACCGGACGCAAGGTCGGAACGGTCGTGGACGGTTCGGCCCGTCGCCTCGGCGCGGACGACGGCGGCGAGCCGGGTATGGGTGGCCGGATCAGGCGTGAAGCCGCCGACCGCCAGCATGCCGTCGCGCAGGTCGACCGACCAGGTGTAGGGCGAAGCCACCGGTCGCACGATATCAAACCGGCCCAGCGCATAGGGAGCCGGCAGCACGGGCGGCTTGGCCCGCAGTTTGTCGTATTCGGCGTTGCTCATCGCCTCGCCGGCGATGGTAACGGCGTGATCGACGAGTTCGATGCGGCCGGTACGCAGACTGCGCGCCACCGGCATCAGTTGCGTCGCCACGGTCAGGAAGCGTTCGTCGGGAGCGCCGCGCGCCAGCTCCAGGCTGTCGATGTAGACCGTCGACGGTACAGCGGCGCGCAGCGCGGCATCCAGTCGCGCCCGATCGGGCAGCGACGGCGCAAAGCCTTCAAGGCGGACTTCGTTGTCAGCCAGGCGTTCGACGGCGAAACGGTAGGGCTTGACGTCGGCCAGCAGCGTCGCGGCACTGTCATCGACGCGCCGGATGCCGAACACCCGCTGCAAGCGCGCCACGGCCAGCGCCCGCAGGTCTTCCGAGGGCGCCGCGCCGCTCAGATACGCGTCGCGTCCGACGATCTCGACGCTGGCCCAGCTCGTCGCCTCCCCGGCCAGCACCTGGGCGGTACGGGCGATGAGGTCCTGCTTGATGGTCGACGTGTCGGCGATCAGAGCCGCGGCGGCGATGGCGACGGTGGCCGCGCCGCCGAGAATGGCTGAAATCTGCCAGCGCACCATTTCAACACCTCCTCGTCCCACTCAGCCCACGACCGTCGCGTTTCCCCGCTCAGGGACACCGCGGCATTCCCGCCACCGATCCAGACCGGCGCAACGCGACATCGGCAAGGATAAGCTTCCAAAACAAGGATTTGCAATATCTCAGGCCGGCCGAACCGCCTTCATTCCGAAAGAATTGGCAAGTGTTGCAAGGTACCCCAAAATGCAGAAAGGCCCGGACGAGCCGGGCCTTTCCGTCAAACCCCTAAGGGATTGAGATTACCACTCACGCGACAGGCGAACGATGCCGAACACGTCCTGCTGAGCGCCGTTGTTGGCAGTGCTGTAGGAGCTGTCGGTACCGAACGACTTGAACTTGTCGGTGTAGTTGACTTCGGCGGTCAGGGTCAGACCCTTGGCCAGCATGTAGTCAGCGCCGATCTGGAGGGCGTAGCCGTCGTCGCCTTCCTGGAAGGCGTAGACACCACCGGCGTAAACGTCGAGGTCAGGCGTGGCCTGATACTTGACGGCAGCCGAAACGGTCTCCCAATCCTTCGAAACGTCCTTACCCGTGGTCGCACCAGCAGCATAGCTGTCGAGGTTGACGTAAGCGGCGGTCAGACGAGCCGACAGTTCGCTGGTGATCAGGAACTCGGCAGTCGCCTTGACGAAGTACGAGTCCTTGTACTGCGAGTCAGCCAGGTAGCCGCCCGACAGATCGGCGGAACCCCAAGACTGCTTGGCGATACCGACGATACCCTCGATCAGAGCATGCGATTCCTGGCTGCCGGTGTCCACATCACGGTAGAGCACCGAGGCGTTCTCGACTGCACCGCTGCCATAGACGCCGGCGCCAGCGTAGAAGCCACCACCGAGGTTGTCAGCCAGAACGGTGATGCCGTTGTAGCTGGTGTCACCGAAAGCGGCATTGAAGCCAGTGAAGCCTTCATCACCGTACAGGACGTCGCCGTCCGTCAGGTCGTCCTGGCGACCAACGGTCACGTAGCCGAGCTGGACAAAGACGTTGTTGAACTTGGCGCC
>CALMMQ010000022.1 GCA_937868725.1 uncultured Pleomorphomonas sp. | reverse complement strand
CGGCCACTGCAACCGGCTTAGCGTGCTTTATTTTCCGTTTTCTGAGGCGACCCCTACGTCACCACGGCGCATTTCCTCAGCACGTTCGGCTTTGCCAGCCTGCGCGAGCTGCCGGACATCGAGGCGCTGGAAGACGCCGGCCTGCTGGGTGGCGGCCGTCGCCCGGCGCCGCCCCTCGGCTTCGAGACGGCGACCGACGATCCGGACGACAGCGCCGACTGATCAGGCGAACCACCAGGCCGACAGCCCCAGGGTGATCAGCGTCACCGGCCCGCCGACGCGGGCGTATTGCCAGAACGAAATGCGGATGCCCTCGCGCAGCGCCCGCTCGGCGACGATGAGGTTGGCCACCGAGCCGACCGGCGTCAGATTGCCGGCCAGCGTCGAGCTCAGCGACACGATCAGCCAGGCGCGGGTCGGGTCGTCGAGACTGGTGATGAACGGTTTCATGGCCAGGACGGCCGGTACGTTGGAGATGAGGTTGGACAACACCGCCGTGAAGGCGGTCAGGATCCAGGCGTTCTCGAAGCCGGCGTGGCGGGCGCTCTCCACCACCTCCGGCGTCAACAATGTCTTCTCGGCCCCGGCCACCACCACGAACAGGCCGACGAACATCAGCAGCAGCGAACCGTCGATCTCGCGATAGACCTTCATCGGCTTGATGGCGCGGGTGACCAGCAGCACGGCGCCGCCGAGGATGGCCGCCTCGCTGACCGGCACGCCGGCGAAGAACAGCACCACGACGCCGGCGGTGACCAGCAGCACCTTGGTCACCTGCCAGCGGTTGGCGCGCGGCCGCGCCGCCGTGCCGGCGATGCGCTCGACGGGGAAGAACTCGCCCGGCGAGGCGGCATAGAGCAGCAGCAGCGCCAGCACCGTGCCGATGGCCGCCACCGGCGCCATGTAGCGGGCGAACTCGATGAACGGCATGCCGAGCGTGGCGCCGATGATCATGTTCTGCGGGTTGCCGGTGATGGTGGCGGCGCTGCCGATGTTGGAGGCCAGGCCGACGGCCAGCAGGTAGGGGATGGGGTTGCGCTTGAGGACGCGCGTCGTCTCGATGACCATCGGCGCCATCACCAGACAGACGGCGTCGTTGACCAGAAAGGCCGAGGACACCGCCGAGGTGACGGTGACGACGGCGAGCAGCACCGGCTGCGAATGGGCGTGCTCGATGGCCCATTGGCAGACCAGGCGGAAGAAACCGGACAGCCGCAGGTGGGCAACGACGATCATCATGCCGAGCAGCAGCGTGATGGTGTCGAGATCGATGGCCTTGTAGGCCTCCTCCGGCGTGATGGCGCCGACGGCCGTCATCATCGCCGCCCCGGTCAGGGCGATGCCGGCCCGGTCGATGCGCAGGCCGGGAAAGCGGCCGAGGGCGACGCCGACATAGGTCAGCAGGAAGATCAGGGTGGCGGCGATCTGCATCGGTCAGTCTCGGGCTTGGCAGGCGGTGCGGGTCACAATGGGCGGTCGCGACGGACGAGCGTGCTTGTACTCACATCGCGGCGCGGCTGCTCGGCCAATATCGCCGCCGCAGGATTGCGCCGGTAGCAGGACTCAGCCCCGTCAGCGCCGGCCACCGGGGGCGACCAGCCGCTCGTCGAACACCAGTTGGGCCGCCCCGAGAATGCCGGCCCGGTCGCCGCTGCGCGCCTTGGCGATTTCCAGCGTCTGGGTGGCCAGCGGCAGGCAGCGCTGGTTGACGTATTCGCGGATGCCGGCCATCAGGTGCTGATCGGCTTCGGCCAGCGTGCCGCCGACGACGATCAGGTTGGGATTGAGCACGCTGACGACATTGGCCACCACCTCGCCGAAGCCCTTGCCGGCCACGCGCAGCAGCTGGATGACCTCCGGCACGTTGCGCTTGACCAGATTGACGATGTCGCGGGCGTTGCGCGCCTCGATGCCCTGCGCCCGGAGATCGCGGGCGATGGCCCAGCCGCCGGAATAGGCTTCGAGACAGCCGAGCTTGCCGCAACGGCAGAGCGGCGGGTTGGGAAAGTCGAGCTGGATATGGCCGATATCGGCCGCCGCGCCGCGACCGCCGCGATAGACCTCGCCGTGGATGACGATGCCGCCGCCGATGCCGGTGCCGGCCTTGATGAAGAAGAAATGGTCTTCCTGCGGCCAATGGTGGCGGTACTCGGCGAGCGCCATCAGGTTGACGTCGTTGTCGGCGAACACCTTGACGCCGTAGCGGCCGCCGAACCAGCCGCGCAGGTCGAAATCGTCCCAGCCGTGCATCACCGACGGACCGAAGACGCGGGCATTGTCGTAATCGATGCGCGAGGGCAGGCAGAGGCCGATGCCGAGCACGTCGCCGGCCGGGCGGCCGAGGCCGGCCAGCAGCCGGTCGGCGCAGGCGGCGATGTCGGCGAGCACCAGCGCCGGGTCGTTGTCGAGATCGGTGGGGAAGGCTTCCTCGGCGATGATCTGCGGCGTCAGGTCGGTCAGCGCCACCCGCGTCAGGCTCTCGCCGATGTCGACGGCGATGATGACGGCGAAGTCCTTGTTGAGGCTGATGAGCTTGGACGGTCGGCCGCCGGTGGGCAGCACCCGCTCGGTTTCGCGCACGAGATTGGCCGAGAACAGCGCGTTGAGCCGCTGGACGATGGTGGTGCGCGAGCTGCCCGACCGCCGCTCAAGCTCGGCCCGCGACACCTCGCCGTGGCGGGCGATCAGCGCCAGAAGCACCCGGCTGTCCGCCGGCACGTCGACAAGATCAGGTCCGAAAGCAAAATCTCCCGCGCTCACCACCAGTCAAACCCTTTGCAAGACCCGGCGGCCCCCGCGTTGGCGCGCAAGGCCACCGGGCAGACCGCGCCCGATCGACGACCCATAGTAGACGAAGCGTTCCGGTCGGTAAATGAACGAACGGTCACCGGTCCGGCGCGTCGATGACAATGCCTGCCTTTTTTGTCGGCAGACGCGACCGCAGCGGTCATTATAGGCATATTCCGGTCGTATATGGAATTTCTTTTGACTTTTTTGAACGTAATGATAGCGTGTTTTCGCTTTTCCGGTCATTAATCAAGCCAACCATCCCAACCCGAGGACACTTACGATGCCGTCGCCCGCACCTTCGTCCACCGCACTGGCCGATGCGATCCGCCTGCTCACCATCGATGCCGTGCAAGCGGCCGGCTGTGGCCATCCCGGCGCGCCGATGGGCATGGCGGAAATGGGCGTGGCGCTCTGGACGCGCCACCTCAGCCACAATCCGGCCGATCCCAAGTGGCCCAACCGCGACCGCTTCGTGCTGTCCAACGGTCACGCCTCGATGCTGCTCTATTCGATGCTGCATCTGACCGGCTACGCCGTATCGCTCGACGACATCAAGAACTTCCGCCAGCTCGGCGGCCGTCTGCCCGGCCATCCCGAATACGGCCATACCCCCGGCGTCGAGACCACCACCGGCCCCATCGGCCAGGGCCTGGCCAATGCCGTCGGTCTGGCGCTGGCCGAAAAGCTCCTGGCCATCGAGTTCAACCGCGACGGCCTGCCGCTCGTCGATCACTACACCTACACCTTCGTCGGCGACGGCTGCCTGATGGAAGGCATCTCGCACGAGGCCTGCTCGCTGGCCGGCACCTGGAAGCTCAACAAGCTCATCGCCTTCTGGGACGACAACGGCATCTCCATCGACGGCCGCGTTGCCGACTGGTTCAGCGACAACACGCCCAAGCGCTTCGAGTCCTACGGCTGGAACGTCATCGCCAACGTCGACGGCCATGACGTCGACGCCGTCGACCGGGCCATCGCCGCCGCCAAGGCCCAGACCGACAAGCCGACGCTGATCTGCTGCCGCACCATCATCGGCAAGGGCTCGCCCAACCGTCAGGACACCCCGGGCGTGCACGGCAACCCACTCGGCGCCGCCGAGATCGCCGCCACCCGCGCCGCCCTCGGCGTCACCGCCGGCCCGTTCGACATCGGCGCCGACGTGCGCGCCGCCTGGGACTGCCGCGCCGCCGGCGCCCGCCGCCAGGGCGAATGGGAAGCGTTGCTCGCCCGCTATCAGGCCGCCTATCCGGACAAGGCCGCCGAATACCTGCGCCGCATCAACGGCAGGCTGCCGGCCGACTTCGAAGCCACCGTCGCCAAGGCGCTCGCCGCCTTCGACGCCGCCGGCGCCAGCGTCGCCACCCGCCACGCCTCGCAGAGGGCCCTCAACGCCCTGGCGCCGATCATGACCGAGTTCCTCTCCGGCTCGGCCGACCTGCACGCCTGCAACATGACCGAATGGACCGGCTGCAAGCACCTGCGGGCCGAGGCGCTGAACGAAGGCGGCAACTGCCTCGACTACGGCATCCGCGAGTTCGGCATGACGGCGATCATCAACGGCCTCGCCCTGCACGGCGGCTTCCGGCCGTTCGGCGGCACCTTCCTCGTCTTCTCCGAATACGCCCGCAACGCCATCCGCATGGCGGCGCTGATGCGCCTCAACCCGGTGTTCGTGCTGACCCACGATTCCATCGGCATGGGCGAGGACGGCCCGACGCACCAGGCCGTCGAGCAGACGGCAACGCTGCGCCTGATGCCCAACCTCGACGTCTGGCGCCCCTGCGACACCGTCGAGACGCTGGTGGCCTGGCAGACGGCCATCGAGCATCGCGACTGCCCGACGGCGCTGGTGCTCACCCGCCAGAGCGTGCCGCACCAGCCGCGCAACGCCGCCACCATCGCCGCCATCAAGCGCGGCGGCTACGTGCTCAGCGATTGCGCCGGCACGCCGCAGGCGGTGATCATCGCCACTGGTTCGGAAGTCGGCCTCGCCGTCGAAGCCCAGCAGCGTCTCGCCGCCGCAGGCGTCGGCGTCCGCGTCGTGTCGCTGCCCTCGCACTTCGTCTTCGAGCAGCAGGAGGCTGCCTACCGCGACGCCGTGCTGCCGCGCGGCATTCCGCGCCTCGCCGTTGAAGCCGGCGTCTCCGACTGGTGGCGCAAGTACGTCGGCCTCGATGGGGCGGTGATCGGCATCGACCGCTTCGGCGAATGCGGCCCGGCGGCGGAAGTGTTCGAATTCTTCGGCGTCACCACCGACAAGGTGGTGGAAGCGGTGAAGGTCCTCGTGGCCTGACGCCGCCGGCGCCATCCCCTCGTTACGGGCGGGACCGGGCAACCGGCCCCGCCTGTTTCAGACCAGCCAGGGATTGATCACCCGCAGGCCGGCCGCCTCGAACGGGCTGACGTCGCGCGTGGCCACGGCCAGCCCGTGGGCCAGCGCCGTGGCGGCGATATAGCCATCGGCGGCGCCGATCGCCTTGCCGGTGGCGCGGGCGGCGGCCATCAGGTCGGCGTAGGCCGCAGCGGCGCCAAGGTCGAAGGCCAGGACGCGGTCGGCAAACAGCGGCAGCACGTCGCCTTCGAGGCGATCGCGCAAGATCGTCCGACGCTTGCCCACGGGCAGAGCGGCGATGCCGTAGCGCAGTTCGGCGACGGTGATCGCCGACAGAAACAGCGTTTCGATGGCCTGGGCGTCGAGCCAGGCCAGCACGGCGGCGCTCGGCGCCGGCTTCCACGGCTCCGAGACGACGTTGGTATCGATGAGGATCATTCGAAACTCATGGGTGCTGCCGGCCTCTGGTCGCGCAGGCCGTCGAACGCCCCGGCCTCGCCGATGCCGGCCTCGCTGCCGATCGACGCCAGCAGCGAGCCGAGCTTCACCCGGCCCTCGGGCTTGGCCGCCCGTTCGAGAATGTCGCGAATTTCCGCCTCGGCGCTGCGGCCGTGACGCGCCGCCCGCACGCGCAGCGCCCGGTGCACGTCCTCGGGAACGTTGCGGATGGTGATCGACGCCATGTCAGCACCTCCTGACCAATGCTTGCAATGCATGCATTCTAGCAATTTGCCAGCAGGCTGGCAACGCCATCAGCCGGCTGGCCAGCGGCGCACGGCCAGCACGGCGTTGTGGCCGCCGAAGGCGAAGGAGTTGGACAGGGCGACGTCGATCCGGCCCGGACGCGCCGCGTTGGCAACGCAGTCGAGATCGCAGTCGGGGTCCGGCTCGAGATAGTTCATGGTCGGCGGAATGAAGCCGTCGCGCATGGCGATCAGCGTCGCCGCCAGTTCGATGGCGCCGGCGGCGCCGAGGGCGTGGCCGTGCATCGACTTGGTCGACGACACCGGCAGCCGGTCGGCGTGGGCGCCGAACACGGCCCGGATGGCCCGCGTCTCGGTGGCGTCGTTGGCGGCCGTGCCGGTGCCATGGGCGTTGATGTAGCTGACCTCCTCGGGGGCGAGGCCGGCATCGGCGAGGCAGGCCCGCAAGGCGTTCTCCGCCCCGGCAGCCGAGGGCAGCACGATGTCGGCGGCGTCCGAACTCATGCCGAAGCCGATCACCTCGCCGAGAATGGCGGCGCCGCGCCGCTCGGCGTGCTCCAGCGTTTCCAGCACGAACATGGCGGCGCCTTCGCCCAGCACCATGCCGCCGCGCCCGCGCGAGAACGGCCGGCAGGTGTCCGCCGCCATCACCCGCAGGGCTTCCCAGCCGCGAATGGTGCCGAAGGTGAACACCGACTCGGTGCCGCCGGTGATCACCGCGTCGAGGACACCCGAGCGCAGCATGGAGAAGGCGATGCCCATGGCGTGGTTGGCCGAGGCGCAGGCCGTGGCGACGGTGAACGACGGCCCGATGACGCCCTGATCGATGGTGATGTGGCTCATCGCCGCCGAAATCATCAGCTTGGGGATGGTGAACGGGTGGGTGCGCCGGCTGCCTTCGGCGTAGATGCGATGATAGCTTTCATCGAGCGTGGCCATGCCGCCGACGCCCGAGCCGATGATGACGCCGGCCCGCGCCCCGAGGGCGCGGAAGGCCAGACCGCTGTCGCCGGCGGCCGAGCGGGCGGCCACCAGCGCCAGCTGGGCGCTGCGGTCGAGCAGCGCCAGCTGCTTGTCGGCAAAGTGCCGGCCCGGATCGAAGCCGCGCACCTCGGCACCGATGCGGACGATCAGCCCGTCGGTGGCGATATTGGTGATCGGGCCGATAGCCGAGCGACCGGCGCGCAGCGCCGCCGAAACGTCAGCGGCAGTGTCGCCGAGCGGCGACACGATGCCCATACCCGAAATCACCACGCGGTGCATGCCGCCTCCCTCCGCTGCCGCGACGCCTCGCCGGCCCTACACCGCTTCGGCGTGCTGCTCGGCAACCAGCCTGTCGACGGCGGTGACGATGTCGCCGATGGTCGCAAAGGCGACGCCGGCCGAGTTCTGCGGATTGGGCGAATAGGGAATCTCGATGTCGTACTGATCTTCGATGGCAAAGACCAGCTCCACCATGTCGATGGATTGCAGGTCGAGATCGGCGAGTTTGGTGTCGAGCGTCAAGCCGGCCGCGTCGGTTTCGGCCTCCTTGGCGATGATTTGGAAGATGTCCTTGGTATCGATCATCAGAGCCCCCGCTCCACCCTTGCCGAAATGCCTGAATATCTCAGCTCACATTCGGACGTACCGAATATGCAAAGCCGGCAAGCCTCAATACTTGACTTTGCCGCCAACGCAAATCCACAGATCCGCTTACGACCATAGTCCCCTTGTCAAGGCGGCAACCGGTCACCACCGGCCGCCCCGCCAAGGCCGCGCGCCGCCATCGCCGCGGCGAGCCTCGGCGCCTCGGCCTCGGGTATGTTGTTGATACAGATGAACTTTGCCTCGCAGCCGCTCACCCGCCGCCAGGCGGCGGCCAGCTGCGCCGGCGAGCGGTAGCGATCGAAGTCGATGAAGGCGGCGTCGGCCGGGCCGGCCAACGGTCGCCAGCGGATCGGCAAGGCCTGCTGCCGGTGGCATTCGGCCGAATAGGCCAGCGTGCTCCACGACAGTTGCCCGGGGCCGCGGAAATGCCGGCTTCGCGCCGCGTCGAGCTCGGCGGCGAAGGTCTCCTCCAGCCAGCGGGCGGTCGAGCTGCGATAGACCTGGGTGACGTGGCGGGGAAAGACGATGTCGCGCCAGGAGAGGCCGGCCCGGCGCAGCAGCCAGGCGGCGTTGGCGATGCCGGCGGTGTAGGGGTTGGCGCGCGGCAGGCCCGGCGGCGCGGCGCGCGACAGCGCGGCGATGGCGACGCGGACCAGCGCCGGCACGGTCCGCACGCGCAGGCGCAAGCCGCCATCGGCGGCCGGGGCGAGGAAGTCGTCCGGCGTCAGAGCGGCGCCGTGCAGGAAGTCGTCGTTGTTGTAGAGCCAGACGTCGGACAGGCCGGGAATGCGGTGCAGGCAGGACTCGATGATGGTGCTGGCATAGACCGGGCGATAGCGTTCGGGAATGATGGCGCCATGATCGACCAGCCGGACCCGGCCGGCGCGCATCAGGTCGGCGTCGACCGGCGGGGTCTGACCGTCGGTGACGATGTGGATGGTGCCGATCCACGGCATGGCCCGCAGCACCGAGCGCACGGCGTAGGTGATCTCGCCGGCCCCGCGCGACCAGCTGGCCCGCTCCGAAGCGGCCAGGCCGAGCGCCTGCCGCAGCGCTGCCCGGCGGGCGGCATAGGCCGGTTCGGCGCCGTCCACATAGGTGAACACCATGTCGATGCGGGGAGGGAGCATGGCCGGCGGCCGCTCAGCGGCGCGGCGGATCCTCGATGGCCAGGGATCGCAGCGTCCGCACCGTCTGGGCAAAGCACATGCCGACCAAGAGCACGGTCAACACCAGCATGATGGCGTCGTAGGCGGTGAGCTCGAAGCCCTGCCAGACGTAGACCTCGGGCGGAAACATCATGGCCGACAGCGTGCAGGCGATGATGAACAGCCGGATTTCCGTCGGCCCCAGCCGGTTGAAGCTGATGCGGAACACGCCGGTGGCAACCGAGGTGGTCAACGTCAGGATGACCATGGCGTAATAGCCGATCAGCACCGCCGCGCTGCTGACGAAGCTGGCGAACGGCGAGGCGCCGATGCCGAGAGCGATCAGCCCCATGGCCAGCGTGTCGGTCATGTGGTCGAGGAAGAAGCCGTATTGCCGCCGCTCGGCCTGACGCGCCCGGGCCAGACTGCCGTCCAGGCTGTCGCCGAACCAGTTGAGCAGCAGCCCGACGCAGGCCAGCCACAGAAAAGCGGGGCTGTTGAGCGACTGCCAGTAGCCGACGAAGCACAGCGCCGCGCCGAACACGCCGACCGCCGTCAGCATGTCGGAGGTGACCCAGCCCGGCAACCGCTGGCACAGCCAAGCCAGCACCACCCGCTCATATCGGCTGGTCAAGGCGTCGTTAATCCGTTCCATCGCTCCCACCCCCCGGTTCCGCCCGCGTCTCCGGACGGCGAAACCCTGATCGGCAAGGCGTCCGGCCGGCACGGCCACGGATCAACCCCTACGGCGGATTATTGTCTTGCCCGCCCGTCCTCCATGCCCGATTGAGATATAGTGGAACCCGAAGTCGCGTGATAGGGGGCGTTTGGCTATGGCTGCGGCGGGGCGCAAGGCTGAATCGCCGTTGCCGGACGGCGCGCGTTCCCCGGCGCGCCGCCGCCTCTGGCCCGTTCCCGGCTTCACCGCCCTCGACCGCTACATCGCCCGGCTGCTGCTCGTGCCCGTCGCCACCATCGTCGCCGCCCTTGGCCTCTTGATGCTGCTCGAACGGGCGCTGGTGCTGCTGTCGGAAATGACCGCCGCCGGCATGGCGTCGCAGTTCTTCCTGCCGTTGATGGCCCGCCTCGTGCCCTATTACCTGATGCAGGCCATCCCCGCTTCGTTCGCCGTGTCGCTGGTGCTGGCCATCGACCGTCTGACCGCCGAGCACGAACTGGAAGTGATGGCCGCCGCCGGCCTGTCGCCGGCCCGCATCATCCTGCCCATGACGCTCGTCGGCCTTGTCCTCGCCGGGCTGACGCTGGCCGTCTCCGGCTGGCTCGAACCGGTGGGGCGCTACGGCTATCGTTCGCTGCACGCCTTCGCCATCAGCGACAGCCAGCTGCGCAAGCTGCAGACCCGCGAGATCTACGCCCCCGGCGACGACGCCATGCTGACGGTGGACGCGGCGTCGCCCGACGGGCTCAAGGGCCTGTTCCTGTGGCTGTCGGACGGCAGCGGGCGCGAAACCGTGGCCACGGCGCCGGCCGGCACGGTGACGACGCGCCGCAACCCCGCCGCCCTTGATTTCTCCATGACCGACGGCCTGTTGCTCGGCGCCGACGACACCGAGCTGCGTTTTGCCGAGCTCTCCGGCTCGCACGTGCTGGCCGCCACGGCGCTGCCGCGCGCCCGCGGCCGCGATGCCCGCGAACTGACGCTGTCCGAGCTCGTGGCGCAGAACCCCGACGGCCTGGCCGCCACGCCGCGCCAGCAGCGCGCCGCCGAAATTTACAACCGCATCGCCCGGTCGTTCAGCATCCTGGTGCTGCCCTGGCTGGTGCTGCCGCTGCTGTTCGCCGGCGCCGGCCGCCGCCGGAGCAACTGGCCGGCCGTGGCGCTGATCATCGCCATGGTGGTGAGCTTCTATCACGCCGTCAATTTCGCCCGCAACCTCGTGGCCAACGGCGAAGCCGGCGTCGGCGCGGTGACGGCGCTGACGCTCGTCGTTCCGGCCCTGGCCATCGCCGCCGTCTGGCGCCTCAGCCGCCTCGACGGCCTCCTGTCCCGCTGGCGCTGGCCGGCCGGCTGGTGGCCGGCCGCGCGCCGGGCGCCGCCCGCCATCGGCCGGCGCGGCGGTCTCGCCCTCTATCTGGCCCGCCGCCTCGTCGTGATGATCGCCACCATGCTCATCGCCCTGGTGCTGCTGCTGCAGATCGTCGACCTGTTCGAAAGCGGCGGCGCCCTGGTGCGCGGCCGGGCCGGACTGGCCGGCTTTGCCTACTACGCCTGGTGCCGGCTGCCGGCGACGCTGCTGCAGGCCATGCCGATCGCCACCCTGGCCGGGGCGCTGCTGGTCTGGGCCAGCATGCGGGCCAGCAGCGAACTGGTGGCCATCCAGGCGGCCGGCGTGTCGTATTTCGGCCTGCTGCGGCGGGCGCTGGCGGTGCCGGTGCTCATCGGTCTTGCCATGATCGCCATCGCCGAATTCTGGTCGCCGGTCAGTCAGGTGGCCTTCGCGCAATGGTGGGAACGCCTCGACCCCGACGAAGCCGAGGTCAGCCCGGACAAGCCACGCTGGTTCCGCCTCGGCGACGACATCGTCAGCGCCACCATGGCGTCTGCCGCCGGCGACCGGCTGACGTCGCTGCGCCTGTTCCGCCGCGATGGCGACGGCCGGCTCACCGAGCGGATCACCGCCGACAGCGCCAGCTGGGCCGACGGGGCATGGCGGCTCGCCGGCGCCAGCGCCTGGAAGGTGACCGAGACCGGCGCCAGCCCGCGCCCGCTGGCCGATTTCACCTGGCAGACGCCGCTGTCGCCGCCCGACGTGCGGCAGTTCTTCGCCGCGCCGGTGCCGCTCTCCGGCCGTGACGCCTGGGCGGCCGGCAACAGCCAGGGGCCGGTTGACCGGGCCGAGGGCCTCTACCGTACGCGGGTGCTGATGACCTTCTCCATTGCCGCGGCGCCGCTCGTCATGCTGCTGCTGTCGGTGGCGCTGATCGTCGTGCCGACGCGCGACAAGCGTCTTGCCTGGGCGCTGTTCCAGTGTCTGGTCGGCGGTCTGTCGTTTCTGGTCGTCAACGGCTATTGCGAGGTCATGGGGCTGGCCGGCGAAATCTCGCCCTGGCTGGCGGTCGTGGCGGCGCCGCTCGCCTTCGCCTGGATCGGTCTCGACCGGCTGCTCCGCGCCGATGGGGCGAGTTGACGATGGGCTGGCAGATCGGCAAAGTCCGCGCCCTTTCAAGATTCAAACGCTCGGAGCACCGGCGCATGGCCGCAGGCACTGAGACCAAACCCGGCGACCGCGTCGGCCTCAAGGTCCTCTTCCACGTTTTCATCGCCGCCCCCGGCGCCCGGCCGTTCGCCACCGTCGCCTGTCTCTTGGTGGCCGGCCTCGTCGAGATCATCGGCCTCAGCATGGTCATTCCGCTGGTCGCCTCGCTGTCGCGCGGCGGGGCGGGCTCCACCAGCCTGCTGGGCTCCCTCGGCGCCGGCGTGCTGACGCGGCTCGGCCTCGCCCAAGAGGGGGTCGGTGTCATCCTCACCTGCATCGCCCTGGCGCTGACGCTGAAGTCGCTGCTGTCGTTCGCCGCCATGAGCTTCGTCTCCCGCTCGGTGGCTCAGGTCGGGCTGCGGCTGCGGCGCGGCCTGCTCGACGCCATGCTGATGGCCGATCTCGGCTTCTTCGCCGACCAGCATCCCGGCCGGCTCGCCAACACCCTGGTCAACGAGGTGAACAGCGCCGCGACGGCCTACAACCAGTCGGCGCTGGTGGTGACCGAACTGCTGAAGCTCGGCGGCGTCCTGGTCATCGCCAGCCTGATTTCCGGCTGGCTGTTCGTGGTGGCCCTTGTCGCAGTGCTGCTGACCGGCTCGATCCTGAGCCGCCTGGTGCAACTGCGCCGGCGCGCCAAGCGCAGCCAGCTCGAAGTGTCCGACGCGCTGCTGCGACGCATGCAGGACACCTTCGCCAACGTCAAGGCGCTCAAGGGCATGGACCGCACCGGGCCGGCCCGCCGGCACATCGAGACGGGCATGCAGCGCATCCGCCAGGAGGTGCTGCGCGCCCAGACGACGCGCCACGCCGTCAACGCCGCCCAGGACATCACCATGGGGCTGGCGCTGTGTGCCGGCATCTACGCCTGCATTATCTGGATCGGCCTCGGCACCGCCGAGCTGCTGGTGCTGGCGACGCTGTTCCTGCTGATGACCAATGCCCTGCGGCTGCTCCAGGCCCAGCAGCACAATTTCCGGGAATTCGCCCCCTCGTTCGCCGCCTGCGAAGCGATGATCGCCGCGGCGCGCAGCCACGCCGAACCCGACGACGGCACGCTGCCGGCCCGCTTTCAGGAAACCATCGTCTTCGACGCCGTCCGCTTCTCCCACGGCCGGCGCCCGGTGTTCGACGGCGTGTCGTTCGCCATCCGGGCCGGCGAGATCGCCGTGCTCGAAGGCGAGTCCGGCGTCGGCAAGACGACGGCCATCGACCTGATCATCGGCTTCCACCGGCCGGCGGCCGGCCGGGTGCTGGTCGACGGCGTGCCGCTCGCCGACATCGCCGCGTCGGCCTGGCGCGCCGGCATCGGCTACGTGCCGCAGGAACTGCTGCTCATCGAAGGCTCGATCCTCGACAACATCACCATGGGCGACGACCGTTTCGACCGGGCGATGGTGCGGCGCGCCGTCGAACTGGCCGGTCTCGGCGATTTCGTCGACAGCCTCGCCGACGGTCTCGACGCGCCGGTCGGCGTGCTCGGCGCCCGCCTGTCGGGCGGTCAGCGTCAACGCATTTCGCTGGCCCGCGCCCTCGTCGGCCAGCCGCGCCTGCTCATTCTCGACGAAGTGACGAGCGCCCTCGACCTCGACATCGAACAGCAGATTTGCGCCAGCCTGGCCCGCCTGCCGCCCGAGGTGACCATCATCGCCATCACCCACCGGCCGGCCTGGCTGGCCATCGCCGACACCATCCTGCGCTTCGATGGCCGCGGCGTGGCCACCATCCGCCGCGAGCGGGCCACCGAGGTGCCGGCATGACGCCCCCCGACCGGCCGCTGGCCATCGCCTTCTTCGTCACCAACTTCCCCAAGCTGTCGGAAATCTTCCTGCTCAATCAGGCCCTGGCGCTGCAGGCCCGTGGCCATCGGGTGGACATCTACGCCCTGCGCAGCCCGCGCGAAGCCTGCGTTCAGCCGGGAACGGCGGCAATCCCGCCGGAGCGCATCCACGTCGCCGGCCTGCCGGACGGCTACCTCTCCCGCCTGGCGGCGCTGCCGGCGCTGTTCGCCCGCAATCCGTCCGGCGACCTCTTGGCCGGCCTCGATCCGCTGCGACAGGGCGCCGAGGCCATCACCTTGCGCAACGCCTTCCGCCTCGACGGCGTCCGCGCCGGCCTGCCGGCCTACGACGTCGTCCACGCCCAGAACGGCAGCGTCGCCCGCCAGTGCGCCTTGCTGCGCCGACGCGGCCGGTTCACGGCGCCGCTCGTCACCTCGTTCCGCGGCAGCGACCTCAGCCGCCACCTCGCCTTCGGCATGCCGGGCGCCTACAAGGCGGTGTTCGCCGAAGCCGCCTTCTGCCTGCCGGTGGCGGCGCGCTGGATCGAGCCGCTGGTGGCCCTCGGCTGTCCGCGCGCCAAGCTCCGCCATCTGCCGTCGGGCATTCCGGTCGCCGCCATCGCCGTCCGCTCGCTGGCGCACTGGGGCGAGGGCGACGCCTTCCCGCGCCTCATCTCCGCCTGCCGCCTCGAACGCTACAAGGGCCTGCATCTCGGCCTCGACGCCTTCGCCCGCCTGCTCGGCCGCTGGCCGAATGCCACCTACGACATCTATGGCGACGGTCCCGAGCGGTCGGCGCTCGAAGCGCGGGCCGATCGCCTCGGCATCACGGCCCGCGTCCGCTGGCACGGCGCCGCCCGCCACGACGAGGTTCTGGCCGGCATCGGCCGGGCCGATCTCCACTGGTTCACCACGCTCACCGGCCGCGACGGCCGCACCGAGGGCGTCCCCAACATCCTCAAGGAGACGCAGGCCGCCGGCCTGCCGGCCGTCGCCTTCGCCCATCCCGGCGTCGACGAGGTGGTGCTATCAGGCGAAACCGGCCTGCTGGTGCCCGAGGGCGACGTGGCGGCGCTGGTCGAGGCCAGTGCGCGCCTCGCCGCCGACGGCGCTCTCGCCCGCCGCCTGGGGGCGCTGGCCAGCCAGCGGGCCCGGGCGAGCTACGATCTCGAAGCCCTCACCGACCGGCTGGAGGCGATCTACCGCGCCGCCATCGCCGGCGCCGCCCCCTGAGGGGCCTCAGCGCAAGGCCAGCAGCTGCGCCACCGTCCGTTTCGCCGCTCCGCCGTCGAGATGCTGGTGGAAGGTGGCGCGGAAGGCGGCATAGCGGGCCTGATAGGCCGGATCGTCGAACCACGAGAGATCGGCAAGCCAGGCCAGCAGCTCCGTTTCGTTGCGCGCGAACGGACCGGGCAGCAGCGTCTCGAGGTCGAAATAGAGCGACCGGCTCGCCGCCGTGTAGGCGGCGAGATCAGGGACGAAAAACAGCAGCGGCCGGCCGGTGAGGACGAAGTCGGTGCTGATGGAGCTGTAGTCGGTGATCAGCACGTCGGCGGCGAGAAGCAGCTGCTGCACGTCGGCTGTCGTCGCCGTCACATCGGCGATGGCCGGCCGATCGACCGGCACCTTGAGCGACCGCTCCTTGGGGTGGCGCTTGACGACGAAGCGGCCGCCCGTCCGGTCGAGCAACGCCTGCAAGGCCGGCCAGAACGCCGGCGACAACACCGGGGCGTCGCCGTTGTCGCGGAAGGTCGGGCAATAGGCGATCAGCGGCCCGGCCACCGGCCGCCGCGCCGCCGCCGGGGCGGCGAAGAACACGTCGTTGCGCGGCGAGCCGGTGACGAACACGTTGGCGTTGCCGAAGGCCTCGATCTTGCGCCGCCGATCGGCCGGCGAGCCGGCCAGGATGAAGGCGTACTTGCCGTAGTGATGGCGATGGAGGCAGCGGCGCAGGCCGGCCCGGTTGAGATTGAGGAGGCCGATGCGCTTGAAGCCGGTGCCGTGCCAGAGCTGGGCCAGACGGAAGCGGCCGAAGGCGAGGCTCTGGGCGAAGCTGTCGAGCAGCAGCCATTCGGCGCGCAGAATGGTCCAGAGCGGATAGCGGGCGTAGCAGGCGACCGGCCGGCCGAGGGCGGCGAGCTGGCGCGCGGTGGCCGGCGCGTTCGTCAGCCACAGGCAGTCGATTTCCGGATGATCGCTGAGCAGAGCCTCGAACACCGGCGCCAGATGGCCGGCGTAGGCGCCGCGCTCGAACGTCGGGTAGAACACGAACAGGCCGCGCCGCTTGGGCACGAGGTAGGAGAGGAGCGCCAGACCGAGGGCGCGCAGCAGCTGGCCCAGCATCCTGAGATCGGTCATCGCCGCCTCAGCCGCGCTCGTCCGCCCCCGGCGCGCCGGAACCGACGATCGCCTTGAGGCAGGTGGAGGACACGCGGTCGGTATAGGGAATGTAGACCACCTTGACGCCGACGGCTGCCAGTTCCGCCTCGTAGGCGACATAGTCGGGCCGGCCGAACCAGTCGTCGCCGATGGCCAGGATGTCGAACTTCAGCTTGCGCCAGGCGTCCATCTTGTCGCGGTTCTTTTGGGGAATGCAGACGTCGACGTAGCGGATGGCCGAGACGATCTCGAAACGATGGCTGTAGGGCATGACCAGCTGGCCGGGCTTGTAGCTCTCCACCACCTCGTCGGTCGATACGGCGACGATCAGCCGGTCGCCCATGCCCCGGGCCGATCGCAGCAAGTTGAGATGGCCGATGTGAAACATGTCGAACACACCGGCGGTATACACCACGAGGGGGGCGGCCATCCTGTCCTCCAGCGATTGTCCCCAAAAGGCACTTCCCTGCCAAGCGGCGGCAACATAAGCTCAACGGGCGTCGTTGTCGACGTAACCGTCTGGATCGGCACGCCTTTCACCATGACCTGCAGCAGCATCCTGATCACCGGCGCCTCGAGCGGCATCGGCGCCGCTCTGGCCCGCCGCTACGCCGGCCCGGGAGTGCGGCTGACGCTGTGGGGGCGCGATGCCGTTCGCCTCGCCGCCGTCGCCGACGCCTGCCGGGCGAAGGGCGCCACCATCGACGTCGCCTGTTTCGACCTCGCCGACCTCGACCGCCTCACCGCCGAGCTGACGGCGGCCGACCAGGCGTCGCCGCTCGATCTCGCCATCCTCAGCGCCGGGCTCGGCGGCAGCCTGCCGGCCCGCCCCGCCGGCCAGGACGCCGCCGCGGTACGCGCCATGGCGGCCGTCAACTTCACCGCCCCGGTGGTGATGGCCAACCTCCTCGCCGACCGCATGGCGGCGCGCTCGGCCGGACGGCTGGTGTTCATCGGCTCGCTGGCCGCCGCCTTTCCGCTGCCGATGGCGCCGCTCTACGCCGGCACCAAGGCCGGGTTGACGGTGTTCGCCGAAGCACTGGCCATCCGCCTGCGGCCGTTCGGCGTCGGCGTCACGCTGGTCTCGCCCGGCTTCGTCGATACGCCGATGAGCCAGAGCCTCAGCGAGCCGCGACCGTTCCTGATCAGCGCCGACGCGGCGGCCGCCGCCATCGCCGCCGCCGTGGCGCGCGGCACCGGCCATCTGGTGCTGCCCTGGCCGTTCGCCCTGCTGCGGGCGCTGTCGGGTCTGCTGCCGCGCCGCCTGCTGCTGGCCATCCTGTCGGGCATCAACCGCCGGTTTTCGCGCTGACCATCGCCGCCGCCGATCACTGTGGCAAGCCTGCCAGCCGGCGGCGACAGCTCACCGGCATCACCCAATGAGCACTTGTAAAGGCTTGCAGCGATTTCATAGGGTCGCGGCCAGGGAGCTGACACATGTCGTCTAAAGCATCGTTTTCGTCTTTTGTCCGGCGCCGTTCGGCAAAACTGGCCGGCAGCCTGCCGGCCGATCGCAACACCAGTCCGTGGTTTCAGGCCCTCGACCGGCTGCAGCAGCAGGCCGCCGACCGGGGCAGCAAGCTGATCTCGTTCGCCAACTACGACTATCTCGGCCTCGCCGATCATCCGGCCATCCGCGCCGCCGCCCACGCCGGCCTCGATGCCGCCGGCATCGGCGCCCTTGGCTCGCGCCTGGTCGGTGGCGAGCGCCGCCTGCACGGTGCCTTCGAGGCGCAGCTGGCCGCGTTCGTCGGCACCGAGGCCTGTCTGACGCTGGTCAGCGGCTACCTCACCAACCTCACCACCATTTCGAGCCTGATGGGCCGGCTCGATCTCGTCGTCTACGACGAGCTCAGCCACAACTCCATCGTCTCCGGCGTCATGGCCGGCCGGGCCGAACACAAGATGTTCCGCCACAACGACATGGCCGACCTCAGGGCCATCCTGACCGCCGCCCGGGCCAACCACCGCAATTGCCTGATCGCCGCCGAGAGCCTCTACAGCATGGACGGCGACATCGTCGACCTGCCGGCGCTCGTCCGCCTCAAGGAGGAGTTCGACTGCTGGCTGGTCGTCGACGAGGCGCATTCGATCGGCGTGCTCGGCCAGAGCGGCCGCGGCGTCTGCGAACACTACGGCATCGATCCCCGCCGCATCGACATCATCGTCGGCACGCTGTCCAAGACCTTCGCCGCCTGCGGCGGCTTCATCTGCGCCCACGCCGCCGCCATCGAGCTGCTGCGCTACACGCTGCCCGGCTTCGTCTACAGCGTCGGCATGCCGCCAGTCATCGTGGCGGCGGCGCAAGCCGCCCTCGACGTGCTCAAGCGCGAACCCGAACGCGTCGCCCGCCTGCACGACAACGGCCGGCTGTTCCTGCGCGAGGCGGCGCGGGCCGGGCTGGCCACCGGCGCCGCCACCGGCGACGCCATCGTGCCAGTGCTGTTCCCGGACATGGACACCACCATGGCCGCCTCGGCCTATCTGCTCGAACACGACATCTACGCCCCGCCGATCGTCAACATCGGCGTGCCCAGCGACCGGCCGCGCATCCGCTTCTTCCTGTCGGCCCGTCACGATGGCGACGACATCGCCCGCACCATCGCCACGCTCAAGGCCTTCCTCGCCGCGCATCCGCAGGCGCGCGCCGACGGCGCGCCTCAGCCAAGCGTCTTCTCGTAGATGCGATAGCGCTTGCTGACCGTGGCGCCCACCTCGGCCAGCACCGCCTTGATGCGGACGTTGCTGTCGAGAATCCACGACAGCTCGGCGGTGCGTACGCAGCGGGCGAAATTCGACGCCTTGGCCTGCTCGATGATCATCAGCGCCATGATCGCCCCCATGGGCGAATCCCACCACTTGCGCCGCACGCCCAGGAGCGCCAGCCGGCCGCTGCGGGCGCGGTGGGTCTTGAGCCGCCAGTAGAGCTTGAGGAAGCCGAAGGGCAAGAGCTTGCCGCCGAGGTCGGCGATCAGCTCGTTGAGGTTGGGCAGCATCATGCCGACGCCGGCCACTTCGCCGGCGTATTCGGCGATGACCAGAGCGTCGGGTTCGAGCAGGTAGCGGAACATCACGGCGATGTCGGCCACTTCGGCCTCGGTGATCGGCACGAAGCCCCAGTTTTCCGCCCAGGCATCGTTAAGCACGTCGCGAATGGCGGCGATGTCGGCGGTCTGGCGCCGACGGTCGGCGGCGATGGGGCGGAAGACGAAGTCGCGTTTCTGCCGCGCCCGCTCGACGAGGCGGCCGAGCTTGTCGGGCAGGGGAGCGTGGTTGTCATAGCTATAGGCCAGGAGATCCTGGGCCGGCGCGTAGCCGAGCGCGGCGATGCGCTGCTGATAATAGGGCAGGGCGTGGCCCATCATAACGTTGGGCGGACTGTCGAAACCGTCGACCAGCAGCCCCGGCTCGTCCCACATCGAGAAGGACACCGGCCCGAGCACCCGGCGCATGCCGTTGTCGGCCAGCCAGCGTTCGGCCGTGGCGAGCAGGGCGGCGAACACCTCGGCGTCGTCGATGGCCTCGATGAAGCCGAAATGGCCGGTGGCGTCGCCATGTTGCCGCAGGTGCAGTTCGTCGATCTGGGCGGTGATGCGGCCGACCGGCACACCGTCGCGGCGGGCCAGCCAGAAGGCGGCGCGGGCGTGCTTGAAGAACGGGTTATGGGCCGGCGAAAAGTGCAGCCGGCGCTCGAGCCGCAGCGGCGCCACCCAGTGGGGATCGGCTTTGTAGAGATTGGCGGGCAGGTCGTGAAAAGCCCGCCACAGCGCCCGGCTGTCGACCGGAACCACCTCCACCGCGCCCCGACCGGCGCCCGCTTCGCCCGCTGCCATCGTCCCCCCATGTCCGGCGGCGCGTCGGCGCCAGTCCGATCCCCGTTTGCCGTCGAATCCAACCCGGCGGCGACTATAGGGCAAGGGCAGGAGCGGGAACAGCGCCCGACCGACAGCGGCAAGGCCGCCCACGCGACAGACGCGGGGCGGCCCTCCGGTATCAGGTCGGCATAAGCCTCAGAGGATCGAGGGGAACGGCACGTTCTGCTCGTCGGTGAAGGCGTCCTCGAAGCCGCGGCGATAGTGGTACTGCAGCTTGCCGGCGTCGTCGGGGTAGGTGAACTTGCCGCCCACTTCCCACAGGAACGGCTTGAAGCCGTACTGCAGCACGTTCTTCTTGTAGTTCCACAGCAACAGGATTTCGAGCGGATCGGCCTTGAAGTTGGTCCAGACGTCGTGATGGAAGGGGATGACGACCTTGGTCCCCAGCGCCTCGGCCATGCGCAGGATGTCGATGGAGGTCATCTTGTCCTGGTTGCCGACCGGGTTCTCGCCGTAGGAGCCGAGGGCGACGTCGATCTTGTGATCCTTGCCGTGCTTGGCGAAGCGGATCGAATAGTGCGAATCGCCGCTATGGTAGAGGTTGCCGCCCGGCGTCTTGAACAGGTAGTTGACCGCCTTGTCGTCCATGCTGGGCACCTTGCCCTGCAACGGCTCGCTGGCCGTCACCAGCACGGTGCGGTCGAAGGACTCGAGCACGACGATCTCGACATCCTTGATGGTGACGACGTCGCCCGGCCGCACCACCTTGATGCGGTCGGCCGGCACGCCCCACTTCTTCCAGAGGGCGGCACAGCCTTCCGGGCCGATGAACGGCACGTCGGGGGCGCAGTTCTTGAGCACGGCGGCGGCGAAGAACGGGTCGATGTGGTCCTGATGGATGTGGGTCGACAGCACGGCGTCGACCTTGGTCACGGCGAAGGGATCGTAGACGATGGGGGCGGCGCGCAGGTTGGGCTGCGTCGCCCGGCCGCCGGTCATGTTGCGCATCTGGTGATAGGCGGCCATTTCCTTGGTCTTCTGGCTGCGCTTGCCATTGCCGAACCACAGGTCGGTGGCGATCGAGGTGCCGTTCTCGGTCTTGAGCCAGATGCCGGTGCAGCCGATCCACCACATGCTGAAGGTGCCGGGAGCCACTTCGGTGGCGTCGATTTCCTCGTTGAGCCAGGTGCCCCACTCGGGGAAGGCGCCGAGAATCCATTTCTCGCGGGTGATGTCGTCGATCATACTCATGGGGGTCCGTCCTTTGCCGGTGGATGGGAAGGGCGCCGCGGGGACGCCGGTACCGGAGCCTCGCCCGCCGGGGAGGCTCCGGGGAGTGCGGAAAGTGCTCTAGATCTTGTCGAGCGACACGCCCTTGGTCTCCTGAGCGAACAGGTAGATGATGCCGCCGAGCACCAGGAGCACCGCGAACAGGCCGAAGGCCGACGGGATCGAATCGAGCGTCACCTTGCTGCCGAACAGCGAGCCGAGCAGCGCCGGTCCGAACACCTTGGCCGTGGCGCCGAGGCCGTAGCCGAGACCGAGGCCGGTGGAACGCGCCTCGTTGGGGAACTGCTCGGCGCCGAAGGCGTTGAGGACGCCGAAAGCGCCGTCGCCGAAGGTCATGGCGATCAGGATGCCGGTGAAGAAGATCCAGCCGGCGCTGGTCACATCACCCTCGGCACCCTGGCCGAGCATCACCGAGGCCGAGGCCAGCATCAGGCCGAGGGCGCCGATGAAGCCGTAGGAGAACATCGTCCAGCGGCGACCGATGCGATCGGCCAGCCAGGCCGACGACAGGCGGCCGAGCAGATCGCCGAGCGACACCACCATGAACAGCGCGCCGACCATGCCGGGGGTGAACTTGTAGCCCGACCCGAGGATCGACTGGCCCCAGCTCTGGATGACGGACGCGCCGAGGATGAAGCAGAACGAACCGACGGTGATGATGATCAGCGACCGCAGGTACTTGCTGAAGATCAGTGCGTAGGACGCCGACTGCACCGAGCGGATTTCCGGCAAGGCGCCGAGCTTGTCGACCGGCACTTCCAGCGCCCAGGCCAGCGCCTGGCGCGCCTCGTCGGTGCGACCGCGCGACTGCAGGAAGCGCGGCGATTCCGGCACCTTGCGCAGCCAGATGAGCAGCAGCGCCGGAATGACGCCGAGGGCGATCAGCAGGCGCCAGTTGGAACCGACGGCCATCTGCGCCATCGAGCCGAGGAACAGGCCGAAGGGAATGAACACCGAGGCCAGACCCGACAGCAGGCCGCGCTGCTTGGCCGGCACGAACTCCTGCACGTAGGGAATGGAGGTGATGTTGAGGCCGCCGACGCCGATGCCGACGAAGATGCGCAGGATGGCCAGCATCACCCAGCCGTCGGCCGGCGTGAACACCGAGGCGAAGGTGAACAGCGTGAACAGCACCACGCACCAGGAGAAGGCCGTGCGGCGACCGATGCGGTCGGCCAGGCGCCCCCACAGGATGGCGCCGATCACCGTGCCGAGGCCGGACATGGCGAGAATCCAGCCGGCTTCATAGCCCTGCAGGTGCCACGACGGGTCTTTCAGCAGACTGCTGACGGCAAAGCCGATCAGGAACATGTCGAAGAATTCCGAGATGTTGCCCGTAACCACGAGCGCGATCAGGTTCTTCTGGTTCTTGGTCAGTGGCCGGGAGTCGATCTGCTCGAGAGCAGTCATGCCGGCGCTTGAAGATGTTGACATTGCTTTCCTCCCTGAAGTCCCGAGCCGATCACCGGACGATGTCGGCCGTTGTCGGAATCTCAAGCTCGCTGGCGGTGACGCGCGTGAGATCGCCGTAGTGGATCAGCGCCAGCTTGGAGGTACGCAGACCGTAGTTGACGCCCTCCATGACGTTGTCGTTGAGGTAGCCGTGCAGCGTGCCGCCAACCAGGGCGTCGCCGGCGCCGGGGCGGTCGGTGACGCGGACCGGCTCGATGGTGTAGATCTTGCCGCCCTCGATGCCGGAGTAGTAGCAACCGGCCGTGGCGTCGGTGGAGACGACGTGCGGAATGTTGTAGCGCTGGCGCAGGGCGGCATTGACCGTCGGGCCATCGCCTTCAAGGCCGAACACCTTGATGCCGTCGGGACGCGAGCAGAACAGGATCGACACGTGCTCGAGCAGCGGTTCGAGCACCGAGCGCGCCTTGTCGGCCGACCACAGCATCGAGCGATAGTTGACGTCGAGCGCCACCTTGACGCCGCGCCGGGCCGCTTCCCGCACGGCGAAGGCGACGGTGCGGCCAGTGTTCTCGGTCAGCGCGGCGGTGATGCCGGTGACAAACAGCACCCGCGTGTCAAGCAGCACATCCCAGTTGAACGTCTCGGGGGTGATGTCGCGGAACTTGGTGTACAGGCGGTCATAGACCACCTTGGCCGGTAGCGGCGGGTCGCCGGGCTCCATGAAATAGAGCGCCATGCGGCCTTCGCAGCGGATGCTGTGCGACAGGTCGACACCGACGGCGCGGTACTCGTCGATGAAGCGCTGGGCGAGATCGCCGTGCGGGATCACCGAGGCGAAGGCGGTGCGGCGCTCGAGCTGGGCCAGGAGGCCCGCCACGTTGGCTTCCGAACCGGCCGGCGTCAGCCGCAGTTCGCGGCAGGTGGCGAGACGATCGCCACGCGGCACCGTCAGGCGAATCTGTGCTTCTCCGAAGGTCGTCAGATCATAGGTTGTCATGGGTTCATGCCTCGATGTGACCGGAAGCCGTCACGACGGCCAGATGGTGGCGATCGTCCGCTGCATCTCGGCGGCGGCGGCCAGAGGATCGGCGGCGGCGACGATCGAGCGGCCGGCGATGACGATGCCGACCGGATGACCGGCGAAGGTGCGAAGATCGGCCGGCGTAACGCCGCCGGTGATGGTGACGGTGAAGCCCATGGCCGCCAGTTCGTCGACGCGGGCGACGTCGCCGGCCCCCCACGACAGATCGCCCGCCGCCTCGCGGTCGCGCGAGCGCTTGACGATGACGTGCTGCACGCCGGCCTCGCGCCAGAGCCGGGCCTTGGCGGCGTCGTACCACTCTTCCGACAGCTCGACCTGCACTTCGCCGCCATGGGCGGCCGCGACGGCGCAGACCTGGCGGACGGTGGTCATGGTGGCGCCGGCCACCACCGAAACCAGCGAGGCGCCGGCCTCGAAGGCCATCTGCGACAGGAGCTTGCCGGCCTCGGCGATGCGGATGTCGGCGAGAATGGCCTTGTCGGGAAACAGCGCCCGAATCTCGCGCACGGCGCGCAGGCCCTCGGCCAGGATGAGCACGGTGCCGCACTCGATGATGTCGATTTCCGACACCGCCCGCTGCAGCGGCGCCAGGGCGCTCGGCAGGTCGGTCTTGTCGAGGGCGATCTGAAGGCGGGGCCGCGTCATGACCGGACCTCGCGGCGACGGGTACCGACGGCGGAATGCCGGGGCAGGAAATGAACGGACTGCATATTCTCTCCTCCTTGGTAACGGTGGGCCGGCTGACCTGTTCCGGCCGCTGGCGTCAGGCGTCTCACGCTCCTCAACGCCGAAAACGAACCAGAAACGTACAAATTTCACCAATCCTGCCGAGCGAATGCGCGCTTTCAGGCCGATCGGTGCCACAAGCACCGCCGGTTTCGCGCCCGATGGTGTCGGGTTTGCAAGTCGCAGCTGGCATCGGGTCATCCTCATCACCCGAGATATGCGCAATATTCGCATACGGCCGTCGCCGTAGCAAGCAGAATTCGCTCAAACGCACGCGAATAGGCGTTTATACGCGCATATATCGCGCGATATACGCTCGATTTTTGTTCGTTTTCACCAACTAAACCGCGTTATAACGCGCATTTCGCGTTTCTGTCGCCATCCACCCCTGGCGTTTTGTCCGATTGCGCCTTGATTTGGCCGTTCGCATCGGCCAAATCGCCGTGACAACGGCTAGATTGTGCGATTGCTGGAAGCGATCGCAATCACTATTGTCGCTTGATGCAATGTTTGTGGCGGCGCGGCGACGGTTGCCGGGCCGACAGTCCTTGAGGAGCACGATGGCGGGATTTGGTCGAACCACCATGGCGCGGCGGGCGCGGATGCTCGACGCGCTGCAACAGGCCGATCTCGTGCGGGTGCCGGACCTTGCCATCGCGCTCGGCGTTGCCGAGGCGACGGTGCGGCGCGATCTCGACGACCTCGCCGCCCAGGGCGTCGTCGAACGCTTCCACGGCGGCGCCCGTCTCGTCGGCCGCAGCGAAGCGGCCGCCGCCGCGCCGGCCCGCGACGGCCTCGACGCCCGCAAGCAGCGCATCGCCAGGCAGGCCGCCGCGCTCGTCCACCCCGGCGACACGGTGATGCTGAGCGGTGGCACGACGACGCTGGCGGTGTTCCGCGAAATCGCCCTCATGGACGTGCGCATCGTCACCAACAACGCCATGATCGTCGGCGAGATCAGCGACAACATGCGGGCGGAGCTGTTCGTGTTGGGCGGCGAATACAACCGCCACACCCGGGCGCTCAACGGCGACCTGACCAACCTGACGCTCAACGAGATTCACGGCACCATCTGTTTTCTCGGCACCAACGCCGTCAGCCAGCGGGCCGGTCTCACCTCGACCATCTACGCCGCCGCCGTCGTCAACCGGCTGATGGCCAAGCAATGCGAGAACCGCGTCGTCGTCGTCGCCGACGCCTCGAAGATCGGCCTGACGGCGCAGTTCTCCAGCCTGCCCATGGCCGCGGTGCAGCACCTGGTCACCGACGCCGACGCCGACGCGGCCGAGATCGCCGCCTACCGCACCGCCGGGCTGCAAGTGACGCTGTGCGAGATCGACGGGGCGGCCTGACGCCTAGAACATCCGCCGATCAGGTTGAAACGACCTGATCGACAAGCGGCTGCTCAACTTATTGAATCTAGTGCGATTTCTTGTCGACCTGATGAGTCCATCAGGTCGGAAAGCACTCTAGCGCCCCTCGGCGCCGCCGTCGCGGCGACGGCGCAGGCGGCGATCGCTGGCCCGCACCACCAGATCGGCGCCGACCAGGATCTTCACCGACGGCTGCTGCTCGGAAGCGTTGATCAGGTCGTCGAGAATGGTGATGGCGAGATAGCCGATCTTGCGCTTGGACACCTCGATGGTGGTCAGCGGCGGGTCCATGGTGGCGCTCATCGGCAGATTGTCGAAGCCGATGATCGACACGTCGCCGGGAATGCGGATGTTGTTCTCCCGCAGCGCCTTGATGAAACCGTAGGCCATGACGTCGTTGGTGCAGAAGTAGCAGTCGGCCAGGCGGCCGCCGGCGACGATGTGACGCAGGCTCGCCTCGTAGGCGCCATCGAAGGTCGATTCCACCCAGATGGTGTTGGCCTCGCTGAACGGCAGGTCGAGACGGTGCATGTTCTTCTCGAAGGCGTCGCGGCGCAGGCGGAAGTTCGTCGTCTCCACCGGGCTGGCGACGAAACCGATGTCGCGGAAGCCGAGCAGCTTCAGCCGCGACAGCACCTTGTAGACGGCATCCTCGTTGTTCATGTTGACGAAGTTGGCGTCGATCACCTCGTGGAAGGTGTCGATGAACACCGTCGGAATGCCCGAGGTGAGCAGCAGGCGCATGTCCGCCTCGCTGAGCTCGGTGCCGAGCGCCACCACGCCCTTGATGCCGGTGCCGGCGAGCGACTGGGCGATGGTGGCGATGGCCTCGCGCTCGTGGCTGACCACTTCCAGCGTGTAGCCGCGCCGCATCGCTTCCTGCGACATGCCGTCGATGTAGTCGGAAATGAAGTGGCTGTGGTCGCGGTTCACGGTGTGACCGTGCTTGGCGATCTTGAGAAAGCGCAGCGTGTCGTTGACGGCCTCGCCGAGGCGGGGGCGCGGCGGACGCGGTACGTAATTGAGATCGGCGACGACGTCCAACACCTTGGCGCGCGTAGCGCTGGAGATTTCGCCCTTGCCGTTTAGGACCAGCGAAACCGTGGCCGCCGAGACTCCGGCAGCCTTGGCGATGTCGCGCATTGTCAGTGTTTTCTTTTCGCTCATTCCACGTTCGCTTCGCCGGTTTTCCGCGCGTTATCACTACCTTACCGCGTTCAGTAAACACAATTCAATCGATTACCAATCCCCTGCGTTGCAATCCGCCGAGACTTTGGGATTAGCCGACCGCCTGCTCTTGCGTTGACATTAAACAGGCGCTATGTTTTAGTAAAGAACAAAGTTGTTTAATAAACAACGCGGAGGAAACAGTGCGACGAGTGGATGGCCAGTTTCTGGTCCTCGCTGCCATCAATGTCATTCTGCTGGCGCTGGGAGCAGCAATCTCGGGCGGGTCGTTCCTGTCCATCTTCAATCTGCAGTCCATGGCGGGGCAGGTCCCCGAAATCGGTCTGCTGGCCATCGGCGTCATGCTGGCCATGTGCGCCGGCGACGGCGGCATCGATCTGTCGGGCATCGCGCTCGCCAACCTGTCCGGCGTGCTGTCGGCGGTCATCGTGGCGTCCATGGTGTCCAACGTCGATCAGGAGGGGCTCTATTCGACGCTGTTCATCATCGTCGCGCTGCTGATCGGCTTGCTGGGCGGGCTGGTCAACGGCACGCTGATCACCCGTTTCGGCATCACGCCCATCCTGTGCACGCTTGGCACGCAGATGGCGTTCACCGGCCTGTCGGTCATCATCTCCGGTGGCAAGGCCGTGGTGGTGGGCAGCCCCGAGCCGCTGTCGTCGATCGGCAACGACTTCTGGTTCGGCGCCCCCATCAGCTTCATCGTCTTCCTCGCCGTGGCGGCGCTGATCGGGGCGGCGCTGAAATACACGCCGTTCGGCCGCTGGCTGATGCTGTCGGGCTCCAACCCGCTGGCCGCGCTCTACGCCGGCTTCCCGCGCACCGGTGTCGTCACCGCCACCTACGCGCTGAGCGGCACGCTGTCGGGCCTATCGGGCGTCATCATCGCCGCCCGCAACGTAAACGTTAAGTGGGATTACGGCGCCTCGTACCTGCTGATCGCCATCCTGATCGCCGTCATGGCCGGGGTTCGGCCGGAAGGGGGATACGGCCGGATCGTCTGCGTCGTCTTCTCGGCCGTCGCCCTGCAGCTGATGTCCAGCCTGCTCAATTTCGGCGGTCTGTCCAATTTCGTCCGCGATTTCGCCTGGGGCGCGCTGCTGCTCGCCTTCCTGGCCATCGCCCGATACGACCTCGTCGGCTTCCTGTTTCCGGTCAGGCGCCGATAGGTCACCCGGCGCGCGCCCCTCACGCGCCGGATAGCCATCATGGAGGGGAAAGGTGGAGGAAAGAACATGAAACCTAGCATTCGCACGCTGGCCACGGCCACGATGATGGCCGCCACCGCTCTCGCCGGCATGACGGTCGTGGCCGCCGCCGCCGACAAGCCGGTGATCGCCACCGTGGTCAAGATCGCCGGCATTCCCTGGTTCGATCGCCTCGAAACCGGCGTCAAAGCCTTCCAGGCCGCCAATCCCGACGTCGTGGCGACGCAGTACGGCCCGGCCACCTCGGACTCGGCCCAGCAGCTGCAGATCGTCCAGGACCTGGTCGCCAAGGGCGTCAACGCCCTCGCCGTCGTGCCGATGGACCCGGCCGTGCTCGAAGGCACGCTGAAGCGCGCCATCGAACGCGGCACCGTCGTCGTGACCCACGAGGCCGACAACCAGATCAACACCCAGGCCGACGTCGAGGCCTTCGACAACTCCTTCTACGGCGCCGCCCTCAACGAGCGTCTGGCCCAGTGCATGGGCAAGAAGGGCAAGTGGACCTCGTTCGTCGGTTCGCTCGGCAGCCGCACGCACATGCAGTGGGTGGGCGCTGGCGAAGAGAACGCCAAGAAGTACCCGGAGATGGAACTCGTCGATCCCAACAACGAGTCCTTCGACGACGCCAACGGCACCTACGAGAAGGCCAAGGAACTGCTGCGCAAGCATCCCGACCTCGCCGGCTTCCAGACGTCGGCCGGCAACGACGTGCTCGGCGTCGGCCGCGCCATCGAGGAAGCGGGTCTGGCCGGCAAGGTCTGCCTGGTCGGTACCGGCCTGCCCAACCCGTCGGCCCCCTACCTCGATTCCGGCGCCATCACCGCCATCGGCTACTGGGACCCGCAGAAGGCCGGCCTGGCCATGAACGTCGTCGCCAAGCTGCTGCTTGAGAAAAAGGAACTCAAGACCGGCATGGACCTCGGCGTCGAGGGCTACAACAAGGTCACCGTCACCAAGGGCGCGGGCAAGGGCCTGCTGGTCATCGGCAACGGCATGGTGCTCGACGACAAGGACTCCTACAAGGCGCACCTGTTCTGAGCGGGCGCCCGTGGGGCCTGACACCGCCCAGCGCCGGCCACCCCGGCCCGGCGGCGCCGGGCCCCGCCTGAACCGCCAGTCAACCGCCGCATCCGACCCGAAGGGCGCCCGTTCGCGCCCTTCGGCAAGGCCGGCGAATGCCTGCGGCGCCTCTCCGATGAAATCGTGAAAGGATTCTGGGAGTGACCAAGGACTCACAGATCGAGCGTTGTTTCCTGCAACTGCGGCAGATCCACAAGCGGTTCGGCGGTGTGCATGCCCTGCGCGGCGTCGACCTGACGCTGGAGCTCGGCGAGGCCTACCACCTGCTTGGCGAGAACGGCTGCGGCAAGAGCACCGTCATCAAGGTGATGTCGGGCGCCATCGCGCCGACCGAGGGCGAGATCATCCTCAACGGCGAGAGCTTTTCGGCCCTGACGCCCATCCAGTCGCTCGCCGCCGGCATCGAGACGGTCTATCAGGACCTGTCGCTGATCCCCAACCTGTCGGTGGCCGAAAACGTCGCCCTCAGCGAACAGCTGGTGCACGGCGAGGGCCGCCTGGCCCGCCGTCTCGACCGCAACCAGCTGCGCGTCACCGCCAGCGCCGCGCTGGCCACCGTCGGCCTGCCGACGACGCGCACCTTCCTGTCGACCGTCGTTTCCGACCTGCCGCTGGCCCAGCGCCAGCTCGTCGCCATCGCCCGCGCCATCGCCACCAAGGCCAAGCTGGTGATCATGGACGAGCCGACGACGTCGCTGACCCGTCGCGAGGTCGAAAACCTCATCGAGGTGGTGGCCCGCCTGCGGGCCGACAACATCGCCGTGCTGTTCGTCACCCACAAGCTCGACGAATGCTATCGCATCGGCGGCCATGCCGTGGTGTTCCGCGACGGCGAATGCGTCGCCCAGGGCCCACTCGCCAACTACACCAAGGCCGAGATCGCCGAGCTGATGACCGGCCGCGAGATCAAGTCCGAGCGCTACCGCACCGTCGGCCCGCGCCAGGAGGTGCTGTGCACCATCCACGGCCTGACGGCGGCGCCGCATTTCCACGACATCGACCTCAGCCTGCGCAAGGGCGAGATCCTCGGCGTCACCGGCCTGGCCGACAGCGGCCGCAACGAGCTGGCGCTGGCCATCGCCGGCGTGCGGCCGGCCGGCTCCGGCACCATCGTCGTCGACGGCGACAAGGCGAGCATCCGTCATCCGGCCGATGCCATCCGCCACGGCATCGGCTACGTGCCGGAGAACCGCCTGGAAGAAGGCCTGTTCCTGGAAAAGTCGATCCTCGACAACGAGATCGCCCTGGTGGTCGCCGACCTCGCCAACGCCTGGGGCGTCATCGACGACGGCAAGGGCCGGGCCATCGCCGCCAAGGTGGCGGCCGACATGCGCCTCAACACCAAGGACATCGACATGCCCGTCGGCTCGCTGTCGGGCGGCAACCAGCAGCGCGTGCTGATCGGCCGCTGGCTGACCATCGAACCGAAGCTCTTGCTGCTGCACGGCCCGACGGTGGGCGTCGACGTCGGCTCCAAGGATACCATCTACCGCGCCATTCAGGTGCTGGCCGAGCGCGGCATCGGTCTCATCGTCATCAGCGACGACCTGCCGGAGCTGTTGCAGAACTGCGACCACATCCTGGTCATGAACAGCGGCCGTCTGGTCGCCGACCTCGACGCCGCCACGGCGACCGAGGAGGACATCTATCACGCCATGCTGGCGTCAACGTCGGAGATCGTCCAATGAGCCTGTCCATCGGCAAGGCCGAGGCCGCCGAGCCGGGCGCGGCCGAGCGCGTCAGTGTTGGCGCCTTCATCCGTCAGTATCCCGAGACGATCACGGCGGCGCTCCTGGTGCTGATCTGCGTCGCGGTGGCCGTCATCAACCCCGCCTTCCTGCAGCCGTCGTCGCTGATCGACATCGGCCGGGCCAGCGTCGTCACCGGCCTGTTCGCCCTCGGCGTGTTCGTCATCCTGGCCGCCGGCGGCATCGACGTGTCGTTCACCGCCATCGCGGCGCTGACCATGTATTCGATCACGCTCTTGACCACGCGCTACGCGCCGGGGCTGCCGATGGTGCTGGTGGTGGCCATGGCGGTCGGCGGCGGCGCGCTGCTCGGCATGTTCAACGGCCTGCTGGTGCACAATTTCGGCGTCCCGCCGATGATCGTCACCATCGGCACGCAGTACCTGTTCCGCGGCATCCTGCTGGCCTTCATCGGCACGGTGTGGATCATGGCGCTGCCCGAACAGATGATCGCCTTCGGCCGGGCGCCGCTGCTGCAGTTCGCCAATGCCAAGGGCACGGTCATCACGCTGCCGCTCTACGTTCTGGTCCTGCCGGTGGCCGCCGTGCTGACCTGGTGGATCCTCAACCGCACGCTGATCGGCCGGGCCATCTTCGCCATGGGCGGCAGCGCCCGCGTCGCCGAGCGGCTCGGCTACAACCTGCGCACCGTCCACCTGTTCGTCTTCGGCTTCGCCGGCGCGCTCGCCGGTCTCGCCGGCATCATCCACGTCTGCAGCAACCGCCTGGCCAACCCGTTCGATCTCGTCGGCACGGAAATCAACGTCATCGCCGCCGTGGTGCTGGGCGGCGCCCGCATCACTGGTGGCACCGGCACGGTGGTCGGCACGCTGCTCGGCGTGCTGCTCGTCACGGTGATCAACAACGTCCTGGTGATGGTGGGCATTCCCAGCACCTGGCAGCGCTTTGTCGTCGGAACCTTCATCTTGCTGGCCGCCGCCTTCTTCGTCGTCCGCCAGCGCCGGGCCTGAACGACCATCCCCGAAAGGAACAATAATGAAGAAATTCCTCAACGATCCCAAGGATTTCGTCGACGAAATGCTTGAGGGCATCTACGCGGCCCATCCGGCCGTGACCTACACCAACGACGACAAGCGCTGCTATGTCACCGCCCATCCCAAAAAGGGCAAGGTCGGCATCGCCACCGGCGGCGGTTCGGGCCACCTGCCGCTGTTCCTCGGCTACGTCGGCGACGGCATGCTCGACGGCTGCGCCGTCGGCGGCGTGTTCCAGTCGCCGAGTTCGGACCAGATGTACGAAGTGACCAAGTACATCGATCAGGGCGCCGGCGTGCTCTACATCTACGGCAACTACACCGGCGACATCATCAACTTCGACATGGCCGCCGAGATGGCCGACGTCGACGGCATCCGCGTCCGTTCGGTGGTCGGCAACGATGATGCCGCCTCCTCGATCGTCGGCGAAGAGCACAAGCGCCGTGGCGTCGCCGGCATCTTCTTCGTCTACAAGGCGGCCGGCGCCGCCGCCGCCGAGGGCCTCGACCTCGACGAGGTGACGCGGCTGGCCGACAAGGCCCGTCTCAACACCCGCACGCTCGGCGTGGCGCTGACCAGCTGCGTCGTGCCGGAAGTCGGCCATGCCACCTTCTCGCTCGGCGACGACGACATGGAAATCGGCATGGGCATTCACGGCGAGCCGGGCATCAGCCGCCGCAAGCTCGAGCCGGCCGACGCCGTCGTCGACGAAATGATGGAGCGCATCTTCAAGGAACAGGACTACGGCACCGCCGGTGAAGTCGCCGTGCTGGTCAACGGCCTGGGCGGCACGCCGCGCGAAGAGCTGTACATCCTGTTCCGCCGCGTTTCGCAGCTGTTCGCGGCCCGCAACGTCAAGGTCAAGCACGTCTGGATCGGCGAGTTCGCCACGGCCATGGAAATGGCCGGCGCCTCGATCTCGGTGCTGAAGCTCGACGCCGAACTCGACCGGCTGATGGCGGCCCCCGCCCACACGCCGTTCTTCACCCACGTCGGGCGCTGAGGAGAGCGGCCATGCAGGCAGTCAATGCAAGCGATGTGGTCGGCCTGTTCGCGGCGCTGGAGCACACCTTCGCCACCCAACGCGAATTCCTCATCGCCCTCGACGGCAAGGTCGGCGACAGCGACCTCGGCATCACCATGAGCAAGTCGTTCGCCGCCGCGCACGCCACCGTGGCGGCCGAGACGGCGCTGCCGGTCGGCAAGCTGCTCGGCAAGGCGGGCCTGGCCATCGCCAAGGCGGCGCCCTCGACCATGGGCACGCTGACCGCCACCGGCTTCATGCGCGGCGGCAAGGCGCTCGAGGCTGCCGCCGCCATCGGCACCGCCGAGATGGCCGCCTTCTGGCGCGCCTATCGCGACGGCGTGCAGGAACGCGGCAAGGCCAAGCTCGGCGACAAGACGGTGCTCGACGTGCTCGACCCCATCGCCGTCAGCCTGGAAGGCTCGGCGGCGGCCGGCGAACCGCTCGGCGCCGCCCTCGCCAAGGCGACCAAGGCGGCCGAAGCGGCCCTCGAAGCCACCAAGCTCCTGGTGGCCCAGCACGGCAAGGCGGCGGCGTTCCAGGAAAAGTCGCGCGGCTTGCAGGACGCCGGCGCCACGGTGGCCTGCTTCATCATCACCACCATGTCGACCTTCGTCAACGCCGCCTGAGCGCGCCTGACGCGGCCAGACCAACAGTCCAGCGGGCCGGGAAGCCATTCCCGGCCCGTTGCCATGGCGAGCCGGCCGGGCGCGGCAAAATGTAGTTTTGCTAAAATAAGTAGACAAACTCCATTCCGGCCGCTAGCTTGCCCATGGCCAATTCCGGCCGGGGACGTCGTGGCATGCCCGGGGACACGCTGATTGACCGCATCTCGGCCGAGCTCGACCAGCTGCCGCGCGCCCTGCGCCTGGTCGGCCGCTTCGTGCTCGACAGGCCGCAGTCGTTCATGCAGCTCAGCCTGTCCGACATCGCCCGCACCGCCGAAATCAGCGAACCGACGGTGATCCGCTTCTGCCGCCTGTTCGGCTTCGCCGGCATGGCGGAGTTCCGCATTGCGCTGGCCATCGATCTCGCCGCGCGCGGCGAGGCGCGGCCACGGCCGGCCCTCGGCTTCCTCGAACCGACCGTGTCCGACAAGGCCGTGGTCAACCTGCCGCAGAAGACCGCCATCGCCCGGGCGGCCCGCCGCCTCGTCGAGGCCGACCGGTCGATCATCGTCGATTCCGGTTCGACCGCCGCTCTGTTCGCCGCCACGCTGGCCGACGCCCAGCCGCTGGTGATCATGACCGCCGGCCTCAACATCGTCGATCGGCTCAGCGTTGCCCCGCAGCACCGGGTGATGCTGCCGGGCGGCACGGTGCGCTATTCCTCGGGCTCGCTGATCGGCGCCCTGGTCGGCGACACCATGACCGGCCTGCGCTTCGACACGCTCTATCTCGGCGCCGACGCCATCGACGCCGATTTCGGCCTGTCCACTTTCAACGAGGACGAGGCCCGCCAGAGCGCCACCATGGTCCGTCTGGCCGCCCGCGTCGTGGTGCTGGCCGACAGCTCGAAGTTTCGCGCCCCCTCGCTGCACCGCATCGCCGGCCTCGCCGACATCGACATCATCGTCACCGACAGCGGCCTGGCGCCCCAGGCGGCCGAACGCCTGGCGCTCGCCGGCGTCGAAGTCATCAGCGCGGACCCGGTCGCCGTCGCCACGGCCCGCCCCCGCCAGAGCAAGGACAGGATTGCCCCATGACCAGTACCGTCATTCCCCCGCTGACCGAGCGCTTCGCCACGGCGCGCGAAATCCTCGGCCAGACGGCCATCTGGCGCCAGCACGCCGCCACGCTCGACGGCTGGCGCCGCGACATCCGCGCCTGGGTCGCCCAGCGCCAGCCCGACGAAATCTGGTTCTGCGGCGCCGGCACCTCGGCCTTTATCGGCGAGGCGCTGAGCCGCCATCTCAACGGCGCCGCCGGCCCGGCCCGCTTCCGCGCCGTCGCCTCCACCGATCTCGTCGCCTCGCCGCTGGCCTACCTGCGCCCGGGCGTGCGGCCGCTAGTCGTCTCGTTCGGCCGTTCGGGCAATTCCTCGGAAAGTCTCGGCACCATCGCGCTGCTCGACGCCGTCTGCCCGGAGGCCGACCGGTTGCACATCACCTGCAACCCGGCCAGCCGGCTGGCGCTCGCCCCGCACGCCGGGCCGGGCGAACTGCGCGTCATCACCTTGCCGCCCGAGAGCGAGGACAGCGGCTTTGCCATGACGTCGAGCTACACCACCATGCTGCTGACGGCGCTGGCCTGCTTCGATCCGGCCGAACCGGAGCCGGCCCGTCACGTGCGGACGCTGGCCGACGCCGCCGACCGTTATCTTGCGACCGCCCCCGACCGCATCGCCGCGCTCGACATGCCCGAACGGCTGGTGTTCCTCGGCTCCGGCCCGCTCACCGCCGTGGCCCGCGAAGCGGCGCTGAAGGTGCTGGAGCTGACGGCCGGCCGCATCGTCACGGCCTGGGATTCCTCGCTCGGCTTCCGCCACGGCCCCAAGGCGGTGATGAACCCGCGCACCCTCGTCTGCCTGTTCCCCTCCTCCGATCCCTACACGCGCCCCTACGACGAGGACATCGCCAGCGAAATCGCCGCCCAATACGGCGCCGACCGCATCATCCGGCCGGAAGGGCTCGAACTCACCGGCTCCGATGGCTGGGACGGCGTGCTGTTCGTGCTGTTCGCCCAGCTCGCCGCCCTCATCTGGTCGGATCGCCTTGGCATGACGGTCGACGACCCCTTCGCCGGTCAGAAGCTGTCGCGCGTCGTCTCCGGCGTCCACCTCTACGCCCCGCCGGCGGCGCCCGCCGCCCTGGCCGCTCCGGTGGCCGGCATCGACATCGGCGGCAGCAAGATCGAAAGCGTGCTGTTCGGCCCCGACCTCCAGCGTCGCGCCGAACGCCGCACCGCCGTGCGCAACGACGACTATGACGCCTTCATCGAGCAGATCGCCGGCGAAGTGCAGTGGCTGACCGCCGAAGCCGGCGGCGAGGTGGCGCTCGGCATCGGCCTGCCCGGCATTGCCATGAGCCCCACCGGCCTCGCCTTCATGGCCAACCTGCCGGCCACCGGCCGGCCGCTCGCCGCCGATCTGACGCGCCGCCTCGGCCGCGCCGTGCCGCTCATCAACGATTGCAAGGCCTTCGCCTTCTCCGAGGCCAAGGGCGGGGCCGGCGACGGCTTCCGCCGCGTCTTCGGCCTGATCCTCGGCACCGGCATCGGCGGCGGTCTGGTGGAAGACGGGGCGCTGGCCGTCGGCCTCAACGGTCTGCCGGGCGAGGTCGGTCACATCGGCATCGCCGCCGCCGTGCTCGACGAACTGGGACTGCCGCGCCTCACCTGCGGCTGCGGCCGTTCCGCCTGCTATGAGACCTACGGCTCGGGACCGGGCCTCGCTCACATCGCCAAGCTGAAGAGCGGCCGCGACCTGACACCGGCCGAGATCATTGCCGGGGCGGCGAGCGATCCGGCGCTGGCGGCGGCGGTCGAAGCCTGGCTGACCGTGCTCGCCGAGCTCGTCTACACGCTGCAGCTGGCGTGCGATCCCGACGTCATCGTCTTGGGCGGCGGCCTGTCGCGCATCGCCGGCATCGCCGAGCGCCTGAGCCAGGCGGCGGCGAGGCGCATCATGCCGCACACCCGCTGTCCGGACATCCGCGTTGCCCGCTTCGGCGATGCCAGCGGCGTCCGCGGCGCCGCGCTGATGGCCGTCGCGGCCGCTCAACTGGGGGGAAATCGTCATGCGTGAACTGCGCGCCATCATCGCCGCCAACCGTAGCGGCCAGCCGCTGGCCCTGCCGTCGGTCTGTTCGGCTCATCCCGACGTGCTGGCGGCGACGCTGCTGGCCGCCGAGGCGGCCGACCTGCCGATCCTGATCGAGGCGACCAGCAACCAGGTCAACCAGCACGGCGGCTATACCGGCCTGACGCCGGACCGCTTCGTCGCCTTCGTCCACGACCTCTGCGACCGCAACGCCGTCGCCCGCGAGCGGGTGCTGTTCGGCGGCGACCATCTCGGGCCGCAGGCCTGGCACGACCAGCCGGCCGAAGCGGCCATGGCCGAGGCGGCAACGCTGGTGGCCGACTACGTGCGGGCCGGCTTTGCCAAGATCCACCTCGACTGTTCGGAAGGCTGCGCCGGCGAGCCGACCCATCCGGGCGACGCCGTGGTGGCCGCCCGCGCCGCCGCGCTGGCCGAGGTGTGCGAACGGGCCGCGCCGGTGGCCGGCGCCATCAGCTACATGTTCGGCACCGAAGTGCCGCCGCCCGGCGGCGCCCGCGCCGGTGAAGGTGCCGACACGGTGCCGCCCACCGATCCGGCCGCCGCCACGGCCACCATCGACGCCCACGCCGCCGCCTTCGCCGCCCGGGGGCTCGAAGACGCCTTCAGCCGCGCCGTCGGTCTGGTGGTCCAGCCGGGGCTGGAGTTCGCCCCCGATCACGTCATGGCCTTCGACACCGCCGCCCCCGACCTGCTGTCGCCGGTGCTGGAGCGCCACCCGCACATGGCCTTCGAGGCCCATTCCACCGACTACCAGGCACCGGCGGTGTTCCCGGCCCTGGCCCGGCGCCACTTCGCCGTGCTGAAGGTCGGCCCGGCCCTGACCTTCGCCTGCCGGCAGGCGCTCTATGCGCTTGACGGGCTGGCCGGCTGGCTCGGCCGCTCCGGTCCGTCGCTGGCCGAGGCCATGGAAACGCTGATGGCCGGCGACAACCGCTATTGGGCCCGCCACTATCAGGGCACGGCCGAGGAGCTGCGGCTGCTGCGCCACTTCGGCTATGCCGACCGCATCCGCTACTATTGGCCGGCACCGGCGGCGCAAGCCGCCGTGGCGGCGCTGTTCGCCACCCTTGACGGCGCCCGGCTGCCGGAGCCATTGCTGCTGCAATACTTCGCCGCGCCGGTGCTGGCCCGCGCCGAAGCCCTCGTCGCACCCGGCCGATCGTTGGCCCGGGCGCTGGTCCTTGCCGAGATCCAGGAGGCCTACGCCCCCTATCTGGCCTGTCAGAAGTGAGAACGATGAACGCCTGCCCGCTGCCGCCGACCGATGAACCCTGGCTGCTGTTGCCGACCGCCGGGGTCTACGACGGGGAAACCGTCCGGTCGGACCTTGCCCTGGAAATCCGCGCTGGCCGCATCGCCGCCGTGCACGCGGCGACGGCGCTGCCGACCGGTCTGCCATGCTGGCAACCGGCGGCGCTGGCCGTGCCGGGTTTCTTCGACATCCAGGTCAACGGCGGCGGCGGCGTGCTGTTCAATTCCGACCCGACGGCGGCCGGCATGCGGGCCATTGCCGCCGCCCATCGCCGCTCCGGCACCGCCCATTGTCTGGTGACGCTGATCACCGATACCGCCGAGGTGATGGAACGGGCCGCCGATGCCGCCATCGCCGCGTCCGGCCGCGACGGTGTCGCCGGCATCCACATCGAGGGGCCGCACCTGTCGCAGAAGCGGCGCGGCACCCACCGTGCCGATCTGGTGCGGCCGTGGTCGGAAGCGACGTTCACGCTGGTCGAACGGTTGCGCCGGGCCGGCGTGCCGGTGCTGCTGACGCTCGCTCCCGAGGTGGTGCCCGAGGGCACGATCGCCCGCCTCGCCGCCCTCGGCGCCGTCGTCTCGCTCGGCCACAGCGCCGCCTCAGCCACTGTCGCCCGCCGGGCCATCGCCGAGGGGGCGCGCGCCGCCACGCACCTGTTCAACGGCATGGAGCCGCCGACCTCGCGCGTGCCGGGCCTCGTGGGCACGGCCATCCTGTCCGAGCTCCACACCGGCTTCATCGCCGACGGCCACCACGTCCATCCCGACATGCTGAAGATCGTCGCCCGCGCCCGGCCACGGCCGGGACTGATGGTGCTGATTTCCGACGCCATGCCGACCGTCAACGGGCCGGCGTCGTTCCGCCTGCAGGGCGAGCTGATCGAGGTCAGGGACGGCGCTCTGGTCAACGCCGCCGGCTCGCTGGCCGGCGTCCACGCCACCATGGCGACGTCGGTCGAACTGCTCGCCGCCCACGCCACCATGGCGCGCGAGGCCATCCTCGACGCCGCCATTGCCGCGCCGGCCCGCCTGATGGGCCTTACCGACCGGCTCGGCAAGCTGGCGCCGGGTTATGCCGCCGACATCAACCTGCTTTCGCCCGCTACGCTGGCGCTTGAGGCCGTGCTGGTCGACGGCCGGCCGCTGGCCGGGGCGACGGCGCTCGCCCGCTGACCGCTCACGACCGGATGAAGGGAATGCCCAGCCGCGCCGGCTGACCGGAGCGGCTGCGCACCACGGCCAGCACCACCACCGAGGCGACGTAGGGCAGCATCAGGAAGAACTGGTAGGGAATGGCCACGCCCATGCCCTGGGCGTGGATGGCCAGACTGTCGAGCACGGCGAACACCAGCACGGCAACGGTGGTGCGCAGCGGCCGCCAGTTGCCGGCGATCACCGCCACGATGGCCAGCCAGCCGCGGCCGCCGGAAATGTCGGGGCGGAACTCGCTGGCGAAGGCCAGCATCATGAAGCCGCCGCCGAGCCCGGTCAGCGCCGAGCCGAACAGCAGCGCGCCATATTGCCGCCCGGCCACGGAAATGCCCTTGGCTTCGAGGAATTCCGGGTTCTCGCCGGCGGCGCGGCATTCGAGGCCCGGCCGGGTGCGGCCGAGAAACACGGCGATCACCGGCACCATGAGGAAGGCGACATAGGTCAGCAGGTACTGGTCGAACAGGATCGGCCCGAGGCCGGGCAGGCGCGCCAGCAGCGGCACGGCCAGCTTGTCGATGGTGGCGTAGGGGGCCGGCTGGCCGGCGGCGGTGTAGGTGCGGAACAGGAACAGCGTCAGGCCGGAGGCGAGCAGGTTGAAGCCGAGGCCGGTGACGAAATGGTCGACCTTGAGGCTGACGGTGAACAGGCCGATCAGCAGGCCGGCGGCGACCCCCGCCGCCACGGCGGCGACGGCGGCGGCGGCCGGCGAACCGGTTTCGCTCATCACCACGTAGGCGGCGAGACAGCCGCACAGCATGGTGCCCTCGACGCCCATGTTCCAGATGCCGGCCCGTTCGGTGATGAGCTCGCCGAGGGCGGCGAACAGGATGATGGTCGCCGCGCCGACCGAGGCCGTCAGGATCGACAGCAGGATTTCGGGGGTGAACAGGGCGCTCATGCCGTCTCTCCCACCGGCCGGAAGCACAGCCGATAGCGCACCAGCACCGAGGCGCCGAGCACGAACAGCAGCAGAATGCCCTGCATGGCCGGCACCAGTGCCGAGGGAATGTCGGACAGCACGTTCATGTAGAGGGCGCCGTTGGCCAGCGCCCCGAACAGCAGCGCCGTCACCAGCGTGCCCCAGGGATCGAGGGCGCCGATCATGCCGACGATGATGCCGGTGTAGCCGAGGCCGTCGATGACGCCGGCCCGGAGGCGAAAGTTGATGCCGAACACCTCCGAGGCGCCGGCTAGCGCCGCGAGACCGCCGCTCAGCGCCATGACGGCGAGGACGGTGCGGCCGACGTCGACGCCCTTGAAGCGCAGCGCCGTCGGGTTGAGGCCGAGGCCGCGCAGCTCGAAGCCGAGCGGCGTGCGGCCGATGAGCACGGCGAGGCCGGCCGTGGCGGCCAGCGCCAGGACGGCGCCGAGATGAACGCCGCCGAGGGCCGGCAGGTGGAAGCTGTCGGCGATGAGCGGCGTCTGGTGATAGGCGGTCGAGCCCGCTTCCGTCCACGGCCCGCCGGCCAAGAGGTAGGACAGGAGGTAGACGACGACGTAGTTCATCATCATCGTCGAGATGATCTCGTTGACGGCGCAGCGCGTGCGCAGCCAAGCGGCCAGCATGGCCAGGAGGGCACCGCCGGCCACGGCGGCCAGGAGCACCAGCGGCACGGCGACGGCACCGGGCACGCCGGCAAGCTGCAGCGACATCCAGTAGCCGGCCATGGCGCCGGCGAACGCCTGGCCTTCCTGACCGATGTTCCAGATGCCGGCGCGGAAGGCGGCGACGGTGGCCAGCCCCGTGAAGGCGAGCGGAATGGCGGCGATCAGGCTCTGGCGCATGGCCTCGGTATCGCCGAAAGCGCCCTCGGCAAGGGCGGAAAAGCCCTCGACGACGTCGGCGCCGCTCACCGCCATCAGCAGCGCCGAGGCGGCGAGACCACCGGCGATGGCCAGCACGTAGGCCAGCAGGCGATCGGTCCAGCCGGTGGCGGCCCGGCGCTCGATGCGGATCATGCCGCCTCCCGTGACTTGCCGGCCATCAGCAGGCCGATGTCCTCGAGGCTGGCGCTCGCCGCCTCGACGATGCCCATCAGCCGGCCCTGGAACATGACGCCGATGCGGTCGGACAGGGTGATGAGGTCCTTGAGTTCCGACGATGCCAGGATGACGGCACAGCCGGCGGCGCGCTTGCCGAGCAGCTGGGCGTGGATGTACTCGATGACGCCGACGTCGAGGCCGCGCGTCGGCTGGTTGGCCAGGAGCACGCGCCGCGCCGCCGCCAGCTCGCGGGCCAGCACGACGCGCTGGGCGTTGCCGCCCGACAGCGTGCGGACGGCCGTCGCCGCCGAGGGGGCGGCGATCTGGTAGTCGACGATGGCCCGGCGGGCGGCGGCGCGCATGGCGGCGCGGTCGATGAAGGCGCCGCGGGCGAAGGCGTCGCGATGGCCGCCAAGGGCGATGTTCTCGGCGATGGAGAATTCGCCCACCAGGCCCTCGACCAGCCGGTCGTCGGGGATGTGGCCGACGCCGAGCTGCTGGATGGCGTGCACCGACAGTTCGTCGAGCGCCTCGCCGTCGATGAGCACGCGGCCCGAGGTCGGCCGGAGGAGACCGGCGATGGCTTCGAGCAGCGGCTTCTGGCCGTTGCCGGCCACACCGGCGAGGCCGAAGATTTCGCCCTCGGCGACGGTGAAGCTGACCTCGTCGAGCAGCGGCGCCGCGCCGGGGCGGGCGACGGTCAGCCGTTCGACGGCAAGGCATGGCCGGCCGGCATGGCGGATGCCGCGCTCGGCGCGGGCGACGTCGCGGCCGACCATCAGCCGCGTCAGCTCTTCCGGCGTGGTGTCGGCGGTGCGGCGTTCGCCCACCACCGCGCCCTGGCGCAACACCACGACGCGATCGGACTGCATCACCTCGTCGAGGGAATGCGAGATGAGGATGAGGCCGACGCCCTCGGCCTTGAGCTCGCCGATGATGCGGAACAGCTTGCGCGACTCCCTGAGGTCGAGCGTCGCCGTCGGTTCGTCGAGGATCAGCAGGCGGGCGTCGTGATAGAGCGCCTTGAGCAGTTCCACCCATTGCCGCTCGCCGACCGTCAGGTCGCCGACCCGGGCTTCCGGGCGGATGGCGATGTCGTAGCGGCGGCACAGCGCCTCGAGCTTGGCCCGCGCCGCCTGATAGCGCACGAACAGGCCGCGCTCGTGGCCCATGACGATGTTTTCCAGCACCGTGAAGTCGTCGACCAGCACGAAGTGCTGATGCACCAGCGCGACGCCGGCGCGGATGGCGTCGGCGGCCGAGGCGAAGCGCACCGGCGCGCCGCCAAGGCGGATGTCGCCGCCGTCGGGCGGGTAGAGGCCGGCGAGACAGGCCGACAGCGTCGACTTGCCGGCGCCGTTCTCGCCGAACAGGCAGACGAGTTCGCCCGCCCCGACGTCGAAGCTGACGGCGTTGTTGGCGCGCACCGGTCCGAAGGACTTGGTGAGCCGGCGCACGGAGAGGACGGGCTCGTCGGTCATGCTGGCCTTTCGGGGGGCGCCGGGCGGCCTTGCACCCGGCACCGGTTCGTCACGTCAGTCGGAGACCGGCACCTTGAGGTCGACCGGGATCACCAGTTCCTTGCTGTCGATCTTGCCTTCGAGGCCCTTGATCTCGGTCTTGACCTCGGCCGGGATCTTGTCGTCGTAGGCGTGGTAGCCGGAGAGGCCGCTGCCGCCCTCGGCCATGGAGAACCAGTGCTCCTTGACGTTGCCGTCATAGGGCTTGGCGTTGGCGGCGTGGTCGTACCAGGTCTCGATGATCCACTTGAGATCGGGCTCCCAGGAGATCAGCGACGAGGCGACGACCGAGGCCGGCGTGCGAGCGCCCTGGTCGACGTAGTTGCCGAAGCACTTGATCGACGCCTTCTCGCAGGTCTCGAAGCTGCCGGCCAGCTGGAAGATCAGGTCGGCGCCAGCGGCGATCTGGGCGTTGGTGAACTGCTCGGCCTTGGCCGGGTCGTACCAGCTCTCGATGAAGGCCACCTTGCGCTTGACGTCGGCCTTGACCGAGCGGGCGCCCTCGAAGAAGGCGTTGATCTGGTCGTTGACGTCCTCGGAGGGGAACTGGCCGACGACGCCGACGGTATCGGTCTTGGTCAGCCGGCCGGCCAGCACGCCGAGCAGGTAGGACGGCTCGTGCGCGCGCTTGTAGTCGAAATAGACGTTGCCGCCGAGCCCCTCGTTGCCCGAGCCGACCACCACGAACAGCACCTCCGGATACTTGTCCTTCAGCGCCTTGACCTGGTCGGAATAGGAGCTGTGGGCCCAGATGATCTGGTACTTGCCCGACTTGGCCATCAGCTCCATGGCGTCCTTGGCCTTTTCACCCTCGACGCCGTCGACGTGCTTGGCGGTGATCTTGAGACCGTGCGGCGCCGCCTTGGCGACGGTGTCGAGATCGCGCAGCAGCGTGGCGTCCCAGTCGGCCTCCGGGCCGGTGGCCAGGATGAGGCCGATGCCGAGCTTGGCCGGCGCGGCGGCCGAAGCCGCTCCCGGCAGGAGGCTGAGACAGGCGAGGGCAACGGCCCCGGCAAGCATGGTCTTCATGATCGTGTTCCCCTTTTTGCCCTTGGTCCGGGCGCGGTCAAGCTCGTTCAAGCAGCGGATCGAACACCTTGAGCCCGACGCAGTCGATGGCGCCGAGGTCGGTGATGGCGTATTCGGGAATGGCGGTGATCGACAGCACGAACATGTTCATGAACGGCCAGTCGAGCGTGCAGCCGGCAGCGCGGGCGGCGGCGTCGAGCGCGTCTTCCTTCGCCTGCATCTCACGCGGATCGATGTCGGAGACGATGCCGGCGATCGGCAGTTCCAGGCCGACCGTCACCTTGCCATCCTCGACGAACACCTGACCGCCGCCCTGAGCGATGATCCAGTTGATGGCCACGGCCATGTCGGCGGTGTTGGTGCCGATGCAGACGATGTTGTTGTCGTCGGGCGCCGTCGAAGTGGCCATGGCGCCCCGCTTGAGGCCGAAGCCGGAGACGAAGGCCACCGGCCGGTTCTCGGTCTTGCCGTAGCGCTCGATCACCGTGACGTAGAGAATATCCTGGGCGACGTCGGGCGCCACCACGCCGCCGGCCACCTTCAGCACGGCGTCGCGACGGTTGCGCACGAACGGCACGTCGCGCGACATGTTCATGGCCAGCACCTTGACGGCGCCGGCGTCGGCCCTGACCTCGAGGTCTTCCGGCCGCACCGGCCGGGCCTTGATGGTGTCGGTGAGGAAGGCCGGACGCACCGGCGGCACCAGCGTCTTGATCATCTGGCCGGCCCGGGCCACCAGCTCGCCCTTGGCGATCACTTCCTCGACGCGGAAGCTCTCGGGGCTGTCGACGATCAGGATGTCGGCTTGCCGGCCGGGGGCGATCAGGCCGACGCGGTCGTCGATGCGATAGGCGACGGCCGAGTTGATGGTGGCCATCTGGATGGCCTCGATGGGCGAGACGCCGGCGGCGATGGCCATGCGCACCATGTTGTCGACGTGGCCGCGCTTCAGCACGTCGGTGGCCACCACGTCGTCGGTGCAGAAGCTGACGCGGTGCGCCGCCTTGGGCGCCAGACGCGTCGCCACCTGGATGTTCTCGTTCAGGAAGTGGCTGATCGAACTTTCGCGCATCACCACGAACATACCGTTGCGCAGCTTTTCCAGCGTCTCTTCAACGGTGTAGCTCTCGTGATCGAGGCGGACGCCGGCGCTGACGTAGCTCGCCAGCTTGTGGCCACGGCACATGGGCGCGCAGCCGAACACCGGCAGCTTGTTGCGGCGGGCGATGGCCAGGGCCTCGAGAACGTCCTCGTCCTCTTCCTGGATGAACTCGCGCACCGTCTCCCAGACGCCGACGCACTCCGGCCAGGTCTGGGCGACGCGGTGATCGGCCGGGGTGAAGTAGTGGCCGACCGTCGAGCGCGGCATGGTGTAGGGCGTCTTGCACGGCGCCCCCCAATGGATGGTCAGCGGGCTGGCGTTGGCCTCGTCGAGGAAGTGGCGCGAGCCTTCGAGGCCGGCCACCACCAGGATCTGGTCGAGACCGGAGACGATGGAGGTGGTGCCGAACGGCACCACCAGCTTGGCGAACGAGGTCACCGACAGCTTGGAGCACTCGACGTGCAGATGACCGTCGATCAGGCCGGGGGCCAGATAGCGGCCGCTGGCGTCGTGGATGACGGTGTCCGGACCGATGCAGTGGCCGACGTCGCCGATGGCGACGATGTGGCCGTCCTTGATGGCGACATCGGCCGGGTAGATCTCGCCCGAGGCGACGTTGATCAGGTTGCCGTTGGCGATGACGAGGTCCGATTTGACGCTGCCGGCGCCGGCGCGGATCAGTTGCTTGATGCTCACAATGGTCTCCCGAGACTTGATCCGACATTGCCGCTCCGCCGGCGTTCCGCGCAAGCCGGTAGAGTTGTCCCGCTCTTGAATACTTGTCTGAAATGAACCAGTGTTTTTTCGGACTGTAGAAGGATATGATGAAACAGCCCGAAAAGTGGGCTATTTGATCATTTCCTGAGCAGTCCTGCCGCCGTCTCGATCACAGGACGTATCTGGAATGAAGCTGCTACCCGACGGGCTCCGCGTCGCCTTCGGCCACAGCCGCTACAATGACCGCGAACGCTTCGGTCCGTTGCACGGCTGTCAGATCGAGGTCGTCCACCTGCGGGCCGGCGCGGTCGAGGTGCTGGTCGACGGCGTCAGCCTGACGGCCGAGGCACCGGCCATGCTGCTGGTGGCGAGCCGCCATCACCTCGAATACCGCTATCGCGGCGGCGAGACGTCGGACGTCTTCTGGTGCCAGGGCACCGGCCCGGTCATCGCCGCCGCCGTGGTGGCGGCGCTGCAGCCGCACGTCGGCGCGCTGCCGGTGTCGGAGGCCTCGTCGGCGCTGATCCGCCTCGGCGCCGAACTGCCGCTGCGGGCTGGCGACGGCATGCCGGACTTCGTCACCAGCCTGGCCGAGGCGCTGCTGCAGGAACTGGTGGGGCGGCGGACCCTGGCCGACGCGCCGGCCGGCGGCAGCCACATCGACCGCATCTGCCGCTATCTCGAAGACAACCTCGAACGCGACATCGGCATGGGCGACCTCGCCGAGGCCTTCGCCCTGTCGCAGCAGCACATCAACCGGCTGTTCAAGGCCGCCTTCGGCCAAACGGCGCTCGACTATCTCTGGCACCTGCGCGTCCGGCGCGGCGCCTTCATGCTGCGCCACACCGGCCTGCAGGTCAGCCAGATCGCCTACCGCAACGGCTTCAAGACGCCCAACCACTTCTCGCGCCTCATCCGCGCCGAATACGGCCTGCCGCCCCGCCGGCTGCGTCTGCGCGACTGGCTGGGTGGCACCCCGCCGCCGCGCACGTAAAACTACCACTTGGAAAATCCCGCTTCGCTTCACGATCGAAGTTTGATATATCACGTAATATATCACACCAGACCGCAGGCGACCGGCTTGGCCGGACGCAACGCGGGAAAGGCGTGCCCGCCGGACGGTACCGGCCGGGCAGGCCGCGACGACAAGGAGGCGCGCCATGCCATCGTTCATTACCGACACCTTCCTGCTGACCAGCAAGACGGCGGAGAAGCTGTATTTCGACGTGGCGGCCGACCTGCCGATCATCGACTATCATTCGCACCTGCCGCCGGCCGACATCGCCGGGCGCAAGCGCTTCCGCAACATCGGCGAGCTGTGGCTCGGCGGCGATCATTACAAGTGGCGGCAGATGCGCACCGCCGGCGTGCCGGAACGGCTGATCACCGGCGACAGCAGCGACTACGACAAGTTCGCCGCCTATTGCCGCGTCATGCCGCTGCTGGCGGGCAACCCCATCTATCACTGGAGCCATCTCGAACTGAAGCGGCTGTTCGGCGTCGACCTCGACATCAGCGAACGCACCGCCCCGGCCATCTGGGAAGCGGCCAACGCCGCCCTCGCCGGCCTCGACACCTGGGCGCTGCTCGAACAGGGGCGCGTCGAAGTCGCCTGCACCACCGACGATCCGGCCGACACGCTGGACATGCACGCCGCCATCGCCTCAAGCGCGCTCAAGACGCACGTGTTGCCGGCCTTCCGGCCCGACGCCGCCATGCGCATCAACGCCCCCGGCTTCGTCGCCTATCTCGACCGCCTCGCCGCCGCCTCCGGGGTGGCCATCACCGACTTCGCGGCGCTGATCGCCGCTCTCGAGGATCGCGTCGCCTTCTTCCACGCCCGTGGCGGCCGCGTCGCCGACCACGCCATCGACATCGCCCTGCCGGCCGGCGCGGTGACCGACGCCACGCTCGGGGCGCTGTTCGCCAAGCGTCTCGGCGGCGCCAGCCTGACGGCCGGCGAGGAGGGCGTCTACCTGTCCGGTCTGATGGAACGGCTCGGCCGCCTCTACGCCCGCTTCGGCTGGGCCATGTGCCTGCACATCGGCGCCCAGCGCAACAACAACAGCCGCCAGCTCGCCGCCCTCGGCCCCGACACCGGCTATGACTCGGTGTCCGACGTCACGAGTTCGGCCGGCCTCGCCTCGCTGCTCGACCGCCTCGACGCCGCCGGCCAGCTGCCCAAGACCATGCTGTTCTGCCTCAACCGCGGCATGAACGAGGTGCTGTCGACGCTGATCGGCTGCTATCAGGACGGCTCGGTGCCCGGCAAGCTGCAGTTCGGCCCGGCCTGGTGGTTCAACGACCACCTCGACGGCAATCTCGAGCAGATCCGCACGCTCGCCAACCATTCGGCCCTCGGCGTGTTCGTCGGCATGGTCACCGATTCCCGCTCCTTCGCCTCCTACCCCCGGCACGACTACTTCCGCCGTCTGCTCTGCCGCCAGCTCGGCGCCTGGGTGGAAGCCGGCGAGATGAGTTCGGACTTCGAAACGCTCGCCGCCATCGTGCGCGGCGTCAGCTGCGACAACGCCAGAACCTACTTCGGCTTCTGACCGCCCATCCGGCATTCGCAAAATGCAGCAAGGACTTCTGAATACGACCTCGTGTGTGCTAGACTGACCGGGAAGTACCAGCATGCCGCGAAACCGGATCGACATGGACAACGTCGCCAACTCGAAATCGCCCGCCGAGGAGCAGCCGGCGCTGAGCGCGTCCCGCCGCGTCTATCTCGACCTCAGGCAGCGCATCATCTCCATGCAGCTGCGCCCCGGCGAAAGGCTGGTGGAACGCGACATCGCCGAAGCCCACGGCACCAGCCGCACGCCGGTGCACGAGGCGGTGCAGCGGCTGGCCGAGGAAGGGCTGATCGAGATCTTCCAGCGTGTCGGCACCTTCGTTGCCCGCATCCCGCTCGACCAGCTGAGCGAGGTGATGCTGGCCCGCGCCGTGCTGGAACTCGCCGTCGTCGAACGCGCCTGCCGGCTGATCACCGACGAGGGCACCGCCAGGCTGCGCGGCCTCATCGCCGAGCAGGAAGCCAGCGTCGCCAGCGGCGACAACAGCGGCTTCCACGGTCAGGACGAACGCTTTCACGAGATGCTGGCCAACATTTCCGGCGTGCCAACCTTCTGGCGGCTGATCCAGCAGACCAAGACGCAGGTCGACCGCTATCGCCGGCTGACGCTGGTGCTGCCCGGGCGCATGGAAAGCGTGGTGGCCGAACACCGGCGCATCGCCGAGGCCGTCATTGCCCACGACGTCGCCGCGGCGACGCAGCAGATGCGCGAGCATCTCGACGGCGTGCTGCCGATGGCCGAGGTGATGAGCCTCAAGCAGCCGGCCTATTTCATCAATCATCTGCCGGAGTTCGACGGGCGCTGAGCGCCCGTCCGTCAGGGCTGCTTGCCGATGGAAGCGAGAATGCCGCCGTCGACGT
>CALMMQ010000021.1 GCA_937868725.1 uncultured Pleomorphomonas sp. | reverse complement strand
CCGATCAGTCGCCTCAACCTAACCAGAGACAACCTCTTGAGGCTTCACATCTAGCCGACGATCTCGACCGCTTGGCGGCCGAACTCTCGGCGCTCGATGGCCTGGCGGTGCTGCGCAACCCGCTGCCGATCGCGCCGATCGTCGACGACGGCTGGCGCGCCTGGTCAACCCGGACGCTGGCCCGCCGCTTTGCCGGCGTCGCCGGGCTCGACGACGTGCTTGCCGCCCTCGGTCGGCGTGGTCGGACCAGCGTCGCCGTGTGGCGGTGGCGCGTGCTGGGGCAGAACGGAGCGCTGGTGTTCCCGGCGGCGCGGCGCGTCATCCTGCCAACCTTCGCCCACGGTCGCCTCAGCTACCTCGGGCCGTGCGAAGCGGCCAACCGGGCACTGTGGCGGGGGCTCGGCTACGAGGTGGTCGAACTGCCGGATTTCCTGCCGTTCGCCGACGGCCACGGCTCGCCGCACTGCATGGTCAAGCTGATCGACCGCCTGGCGCCAGACGGGCCTCGACCCGGCTGAACAGCTCGGTCCAGGCCTGGGTGGCGACGAAGCTCCAGGCCGGGGGCGGCCGCCGGGCGTCGTCGGTGGCGGCCACCGCCGCCAGCAGCGCCATGGCGTCCTCGGCCTTGATGTCGCAACGATAGCGGCGAAACAGCTCGACCAACGCCACGCGCCGGTCGGGGGCGATGGTCTGGCAGGCCGCGATGACGGCGCGCAGCGTGCGATCCTTGAAAAACAACCGTTGCGCCGCCGCGACGACCGTCGCCTGTTCGTCCGGGGTGATCAGAGCGGCGGCGAGCAGTGCGTCGGCGGTCGCCGTCACCGTTACCAAGGGTTCGGTGAGTGGCAGCGAGCCGAGGTCGGCAGGAGCGTGCAGCACGGCCACCGCCGCGTCATCGACGAGGGCACCACTCTGGTAGGCTTCGAAGACGCGCCCGACACCGACCATGCCGAAGGCGGCGCACTCGGCGGCGCGCAACGCCCCCATGCTGGCGGCGCCATACACCTGCACGCCCTCGGCCAGGGCAAACAGGATTTCCTTGTGCCAGACAGCGGCGTGGGCCTCGAAGGTGCCGTCGATGAGACCGATAACGGCGGCGCCTTCGAGAACGGCGGCGAGCACGTCGCCCATGGCAGCGGGCGGGCGCAGTTGCCAGCCAGCCGAGGGCAAGGGGGTGGCGCGCGGCAGGCTGGGGCCGGCAAAGACGATCTTCATCGCCGTCCCAGCATGGCGGCCAGGGCTCGGCGGCCGAGGCGGCGGTTGGGGCTCGACGGGTCCTGTTCGAGGTCGGGCGCCAGCACGCGCATGACCGAGCAACCGAAGGCTTCGGCGTCGAGCGAGGTCACGGCCAGCGAGCGGATGCCGGCCGCGCGCAGGCGGTCGAGCAGCCAGGCGAGCTGCGCCGGCGCGTCGGGCGCCGGCGGCGCCAACCGGGGCGCCGGACCGGGCGGCGGCATCGCCGGGCCGCCGAGATAGAACGACAGATGGCGGGGCAGCGGTCGGTCGTAGTCGTCGGGCGCGATGTCGTCGCGAGCGCCGGCAATGGTCGTCAGGCGCGACTGCGCCGCTTCCAGCATGGCGCGACGGGCGGCGGCGGTGACGGTGGGCGCGGCGCCGGTGCCGCTGGCGATGTCGAACCAGCGGGCCTCGGCGGCACTGACACCAGCGGCGGCGACGGTGGCAAGACAGGCGGGAACGGCAAGGTCGGTGGTGATGTCGAACAGGCGGAGATCCAGCCCGGCCGTGACGAACCGGCCGGCGAGTTCGGCCGCCTCGGCGCCGCACAGCGATGGCGACAGTTCGCGCGCCGCCATCTCGGCCGGCGAGCGGAACGACCACATGGCCATGGCGTCGCGCTCGATCAGTTCGCACAAGCCATGAACGATGGCTTCCGTCGGCTCCGAGCCGGCGCCGAGGCCATCGCTTGCCTGCCGGAACAGGCAGCCGGGGTCGTCGCAGAGACCGACGCTTTCAGCCGGCAACCAGATGGTGGCGCCGGTGAGGAGATCGCGCCCTTCGACCCAGGCGATGGGTCGGTCGGGTTCAAGCGCGTTGCGACCGCGAACGAAATAGCGTTCGACCGGCAACACGCTGACGCCCGATGCCGTCAGCTCGGCCAGCGCGGCGGTGACGCGGCGGGGATGCGGCCGCTCGGCCAGCGCCAGCTCCACCGTCTCCATCAGGGCGGACAGGGCGGCGCTATCGTCGTCCATGCCCTTGCCCTGAGTGACCGACAGATTGGCGGCGTTCGGCCGGACCGCCATCCATACGGGGATGCCGATCCGGTCGAGGCCGGTCAGTCGGCCGAGGCGCGTGACCCCGAGCAAGGGGGCCACGCCCCGCATGCGGGCGAGAAACGCGGCGGCTGTCAGCCGCCGCCCCTCATGGCAAAGGTCCGGGTCCGCCATGGACACCGGCGCGTGGGCTGTCATGCCGCCTCTTTCACAGCGGCAAGATGCTTGCCCTCGCCGTCGCTCTCGCGGCGGGTGTGGGCCGACGGGCCGGCCAGGCTCTCGGCGGCGACCGCCAGGCTGACGCCCTGGAAGATGGTGAAGTTGCGGTCGAGCCGCATCTCGACCAGGTTGGCGACCAGATCGCCGTCGGGCACGTCCTTGCCGGCGGCGAGGTCGTCGGCGTTGATGCGCGCCACCGTGCCGGCCTCGACGTCGACCAGCCAGGCACCAGCGTCGCCGGTTTCACCCACAATAAAGTATCGAGCTGCCATTTTCCCTCTCCTTTGTTGCTCAGGAAAATCCTGCTGCCGTCAGGCCCATGGCATAGTGGCGGACATCTTCCGCCCGACGGTTGGGGACCTGCTCCAACCATTGGTCGACCCGGAAATCGGGGTAGTCTTCGAGGAAGGCGCGAGCGCAGCGGCTGGCCTGGGCCTTGTCCCCGACCATGGCCCAGCAAGCGGCGGCGAGCCGGAAGCGCGCCGACGGCGCGTCCATGCGGCCGAGCGCCTCAGAGCCCGACCCAAAAAGAGTTGAGCGATTTCAGTAGGATGTGATTCTGTT
>CALMMQ010000020.1 GCA_937868725.1 uncultured Pleomorphomonas sp. | reverse complement strand
CTCAAGCGATAGCGATACTGCCGGCACGCGGAGAATACTCTGCCATCTGCCAGTGAGAGAATGCCGCTCTCTCGATAAGCGAGCGCGCCTTCGCCGATCGCTGCTACGATTTCGGTGGGCATGGTTATCTCGTCCAGGGCCGCGTCCATCCGTACAGGCTGGACGTTTGCCAACGGGCTATAGGCCCACCCGGAGCGCCAGCCCCCCCCCTGTGCCAATATGACCTGCGTCACCTACCCCTGATCATTTAGTGAGCAACGAGGTAGGCATGACGACCACCACTCAACCCCAGGCATCCATGCACATTCTGAAGACCTCTGCCGATCCGCTCGTCTCGCAAGGAGCCCGTAGGGCGACTGAAGAGACGAGCGGATCGGCGGCGCCGACCAAGCCATCCGGTGACGACACCGAGGTCGTGCCACGCGCCCGACGTCGGCAGTTCTCCAATGCCGACAAGCGGCGCATCCTCGACGCGGTCGACCGCTGCAGCCAGCCCGGCGAGGTCGGTGCGCTGCTGCGCCGGGAGGGCGTCTATTCGTCAAGCCTGAGCACGTGGCGACGCCAGCGCGAGGCCGCCGAGTTGGCCGCCTTGGCGCCGCAAAAGCGGGGCCCCAAGCCAGATGTCGCCGCCGTCGAAGCGCGCCAGATTGCGCTGCTGACGCGTGAGAACGAACGCCTCAAGAGCCAACTCGACAAGGCGATGCTGGTGATCGAAGTCCAAAAAAAAGTTGCCGCATTGCTGGGCAGTCCGATCGACGACACGCACGGCAAACAATGATGCACGGCGTGGATGAGCTCGCCCCGGTTATCGGCACGGCGGCCGCCTGTCGAGCCGTCGGGCTATGGCGCGGCGCACCGGCCCGAAGCCGAGCGCGGTCACACCGCTTCACCCTTCACGGACCGCACCCTCGCCGCGCGCCGAGGCCTCGGCCACCGCTGGCGCTCGACGCCCTCGAGCAGCAGGCGCTGCTCGAGGTGCTCAACAGCGAACGCTTCTGCGACACGGCGCCGGCGGCGATCTACGCCACGCTGCTCGACGAAGGCCGCTACATGGGCTCGGTGCGCACCATGTACCGGGCGCTCGCCGCCGATGGCGGCACGCGCGAACGCCGGCGCCAGCTCAGCCACCCGAGCTACGTCAAACCCGAACTGCTGGCCACCTCGCCCAACCAGGTCTGGTCCTGGGACATCACCAAGCTCAAGGGGCCGGTCAAATGGACCTGTTTCCACCTCTACGTGATCCTCGACATCTTCAGCCGCCAAGTCGTGGGCTGGCTAATCGCCGAGCGTGAAAGCGCCGAGCTGGCCGAACAGTTGATCGCCGAGACCGTGTCCCGCCACGACATCGCGCCCGGCACCCTCACGCTGCATGCCGATCGCGGCGCGAGCATGCGCTCCAAGCCCGTGGCCGCCTTGCTGGTCGATCTGGACATCACCAAAAGCCATAGCCGCCCGCACGTCTCGGACGACAACCCGTATTCGGAGTCGCAATTCAAGACAATGAAGTACCGCCCGGACTTCCCCGCGCGCTTCGGCAGCCTCGCCGACGCCCGCGCCCACTGCCAGACCTTCTTCGCCTGGTACAACACCGAGCACCGGCACTCGGGCATCGGCTACATGACGCCGAGCAGCGTCCATTACGGCCAGGCACAAGCGGCGCATCTGCTCCGTCAGGACACCCTCGACGCGGCCTTCCTGGCCAACCCGAAACGTTTCAAGGGGCGCCGCCCTGAACCCCCAGAGCTGCCGAGCGCCGTCTGGATCAACCCACCCGCAACGGAGAAGAACGACGACTCGAACATCCTGGCTTCCGCAGTAAATTCATGAAGCACGGTGACGCAAAGTCATTGACACGTTCCGCCCATCAAGTCAAAATCCCGCAAAGGTCGCGCGTTTGCTGGGTAAAGGCATCGCC
>CALMMQ010000019.1 GCA_937868725.1 uncultured Pleomorphomonas sp. | reverse complement strand
GCCAAGCTCAACCTCATCCACTGCTACCGCTCGATGAACTACATCTGCCGGCACATGGAAGAGAAGTATTCGATCCCCTGGATGGAATACAACTTCTTCGGCCCGTCGCAGATCGCCGCCAGCCTGCGCAAGATCGCCAAGTTCTTCGGTCCGGAAATCGAAGCCAAGGCCGAAGCGGTCATCGAAAGCTACAAGCCCCTCGTCGACGGCATCCTCGCCAAGTACGCTCCGCGCCTCAAGGGCAAGAAGGTCATGCTTTACGTCGGCGGCCTGCGCCCGCGTCACGTCATGACCGCCTATGAAGACCTCGGCATGGAGATCGCCGGCACCGGCTACGAGTTCGCCCATAACGACGACTACCAGCGCACCGGTCACTACGCCAAGCCCGGCACGCTGATCTACGACGACGTCACCGGCTACGAGCTCGAGAAGTTCGTCGAGAAGATCCGCCCCGACCTCGTCGGCTCCGGCATCAAGGAAAAGTACCCGGTGCAGAAGATGGGCATCCCGTTCCGTCAGATGCATTCCTGGGACTACTCCGGCCCCTACCACGGCTACGACGGCTTCGCCATCTTCGCCCGCGACATGGACCTGGCCATCAACAACCCGGTCTGGGACCTGTTCGATGCGCCCTGGAGCGGTGACGGCACCCTGGCCGCCGCGGCCGAGTGAGCTACGCCCTCCCCGCCGGAGGCGGCGGAGGGCACCGGCCACGATCCCCTCGCAACGTCGCTCGCGGAGACGCTCCGTCCCCGCCTGACCGCTACTCCTGTGCCCGTTGAACCGCCGTATGGCGCGGTCCGGGCGGTAAGAGGTGAATGAAATGCCGCAATCCGCCGAAAAGATCCTCGACCATGGTCCGTTGTTCCGCGAGCCGGAATACCAGGAAATGTTCGCCGGCAAGAAGGCCTGCGACGGCGCCGCCACCGTCGAGGCCACCCTCGCCCAGTCCGAATACACCAAGGGCTGGGACTACCGGGAAAAGAACTTTGCCCGCGAAGCGCTGGTCATCAACCCGGCCAAGGCCTGCCAGCCGCTCGGCGCCGTGTTCGCCGCCGCCGGCTTCGACGGCTGCATGAGCTTCGTCCACGGCTCGCAGGGCTGCGCCGCCTACTTCCGCTCGCACCTTTCCCGCCACTTCAAGGAGCCGTGCACGGCCGTCTCCTCGTCGATGACCGAAGACGCGGCGGTGTTCGGCGGCCTCAACAACATGATCGACGGCCTCGCCAACTGCTACTCGCTCTATCAGCCGAAGATGATCGCCGTCTCCACCACCTGCATGGCGGAAGTCATCGGTGACGACCTGCACGGCTTCATCGACAACGCCAAGAAGAAGGGCTCGGTTCCCGAGGACTTCGACGTGCCGTTCGCCCACACCCCGTCGTTCGTCGGCAGCCACATCGACGGCTACGACAACTCGGTGCGCGGCATTCTCGAGCACTTCTGGAAGGATGCCCCGGCCGTCGCCGCCAGCGCCGACAGCATCAACATCATCCCCGGCTTCGACGGCTACTGCGTCGGCAACAACCGTGAGCTCAAGCGCATCCTCGACCTGATGGGCGTCAGCTACACCATCCTCGGCGATGCCTCCGACCAGTTCGACACCCCGTCGGACGGCGAGTACCGCATGTACGACGGCGGCACGACGATCGACGAGATCAAGGCGGCCAAGGCGGCCAAGGCGACCATCGCCCTGCAGCACTGGAACAGCCGCAAGACCCTCGACTACGTCGAGAGCACCGGCCAGGTCACCGCCTCGTTCAACTACCCGCTCGGTGTCAAGGCCACCGACGAGCTGCTGATGAAGGTCTCGGCCCTTTCCGGCAAGGCCATCCCCGAGGCGCTCCGCCTCGAACGCGGCCGCCTCGTCGATGCCATGGCCGACAGCCAGGCCTACCTGCACGGCAAGAAGTACGCCATCTACGGCGATCCCGACTTCGTCTACGCCATGGCCAAGTTCGTGCTCGAAACCGGCGGTGAGCCCATCCACTGCCTGTCGACCAACGCCAACCCGACCTGGACCGAGGAGATGAACGCGCTGTTCGCCACCTCGCCGTTCGGCGCCAACTGCAAGGCCTACGAGCGCCGCGACCTCTGGCACCTGCGCTCGCTGCTGTTCACCGAGCCGGTCGACTTCCTCATCGGCAACAGCCACGGCAAGTACCTCGAGCGCGACACCAAGACCCCGCTCATCCGTCTGACCTTCCCGATCTTCGACCGTCACCACCACCACCGCTTCCCCGTCTGGGGCTATCAGGGCGGCCTGCGCGTGCTGACGACCATCCTCGACAAGATCTTCGACGGTCTCGATGCCGAAACCAACATCGCCGGCGAGACCGACATCTCCTTCGACCTGACGCGCTGATCGTCAGGCCCGACCAAGCCAAGGCCCCCGGCGACCCATGCGGTTGCCGGGGGCCGTGTCATGAAGGGCGATCAGCTGGCCTGAGACCCGTCGCCGACCAGTCCGATCAGCTGGCGGACGAAGGCCTCGAGTGCGTCGTCAAAGCGGGCATTGGCGGCATCCGAGCCGAAATCGGGCACATCGAGCGTCAGCCGCCGTGCCGCCTGCGTCGGTGAGGCGGCGAAGTGGCGCGCCTTGCGCGGATGCGCCCGGGCATAGGCCGTGAGGAACGCTTCGCGCTCCTCGTCCGTCAGATGGCAGACCTCGATGATCTTGTCGACGTGTGGCGCCGGGATGGGCACCGGGTAGGCCGGATTGGTGATCTGCGACACGAAGCTGGGATTGCGGCCGATGGCAGACGCCAGCTTCTGGCGACACCCCGACGGCCGCACGTCGAGCGCGGCCTTCAGCACGCGCTTGTACTCGGCCACCGCCTCCGGCACCATCGCGTCATTGAGCCGCCGATCCGGCGCGCCGCGTTCGCCCTGCATCATGGCCCTCTCCACCGTTCCGGCAGCGGCCACCTGACCGGCCGGCTGTGCCTCGACGGGCTGCCGCCGGGCCTTCCGGCAGGTCGGGCGGCACAACACGCCGCCAGACCGGCAGCTTGTCGCAAACCCGACATTGGCGCGTCGCATGCCGGACCTCAATTGGCCATTGGCCTACGATTTGCAAGATACACATAGCCAATATATTGATTGAACTCTCGTTTTTCTCGCCTACCGGCCGTGGCACATCGCTTGCTACTCCGCTATCGACCGGTCGCCGTCCCTCGGTGACTCATTCGATGAGGTGCGCCATGTCGCTCAAGGCGAAGATCGCCGACGTGTTCAACGAGCCCGCCTGCGACAAGAACCGCCAGAAGGACGAGGGGGCGCGGCGCAAGGGCTGTTCCAAGCCGCTGACCCCGGGCGCCGCCGCCGGCGGCTGCGCCTTCGACGGCGCCAAGATCGTGCTGCAGCCGATCACCGATGTCGCCCACCTCATCCACGGCCCGCTGGCCTGCGAGGGCAACTCCTGGGACAACCGCCACTCCGCCTCCTCCGGCCCCGACCTCTACCGCCGCTCGTTCACCACCGATCTCTCCGAGCTCGACATCGTCATGGGTCATGGCGAGAAGAAGCTGTTCAAGGCCATCCGGGCCATCGTCGACAGCTACGCGCCGCCCGCCGTCTTCGTCTACTCGACCTGCGTCACCGCCCTGATCGGCGACGACCTCGAGGCGGTGTGCCAGCGCGCCGCCGAGCGCTTCGGTCTGCCGGTCATCCCGGTCAACGCCCCTGGCTTCGCCGGCGCCAAGAACCTCGGCAACAAACTCGCGGGCGAAACGCTGTTCGACCGCGTCATCGGCACCATGGAGCCCGACGACGTCTCGCCCTACGACGTCAACATCATCGGCGAATACAACATCGTCGGCGAGTTCTGGTTCGTCAAACCGCTGTTCGACGAGCTCGGCATCCGGCTGCGGGCCGTCATTCCCGGCGACGCCCGCTACGCCGACGTCGCCAGCGCCCATCGCGCCCGGGCCACCATGATGGTCTGTTCGTCGGCGCTGATCAACCTCGCTCGCAAGATGGAAGAGCGCTGGGGCATCCCCTATTTCGAGGGCTCGTTCTACGGCATCGCCGATACGTCCGACGCCATCCGCGGCCTCTGCCGCCTGCTGGTCGACAGGGGCGCCGACGCCGAACTCCTCGATCGCGCCGAAGCGCTGATTGCCCGCGAGGAGGCCATCGCCTACGCCCGCCTCGCCCCCTTCCGGCCCCGGCTCGCCGGCAAAAAGGTGCTGCTCAATACCGGTGGCGTCAAATCCTGGTCGATGGTCAAGGCGTTGCAGGAAGTGGGCCTTGAGATCGTCCGCTCGTCGATCAAGAAGTCGACCGACGAAGACAAGGCGCGCGTGCTCGAACTGCTCAAGGACGAAAAGCACCTCTTCAACACCATCCCCCCGCGCGACATCTTCGCCATGCTGGCGAGCGGGGAAGCCGACATCATGCTGTCGGGCAGCCGCACCCAGTTCATCGCCCTCAAGGCGCGCAAGCCGTGGCTCGACGTCAATCAGGAACGCCACCACCCCTACGCCGGCTACGAGGGCGCCATCGAGCTGGTGCGCCGCATCGACCTCGCCCTTTCCAACCCGGTCTTCGCCGCCGTCCGGGCGCCGGCCCCCTGGGATGACGATGGTCGCCTTACCGGCCCGGCGCTGGCCGTCGAAACCGCCTTGCCGGTTGCCGATGATGGTCCGCTCACCCATGCCCACCGCAAGTTCGAGGGTGCCGCCCTCGAAGACAACGACGACTGCTGAGGCCGCCATGACCGAGGTCATCACTCCCCTGAAGCCGGTGTCCGAGAACCCGCTCAAGTCGTCCGAGCCGTTGGGCGCCGCCCTGGCCTTTCTCGGCATGGCCGGCACCGTGCCGCTCCTGCACGGCTCGCAAGGCTGTACCGCCTTCTCGCTGGTGCTGATGGTGCGCCACTTCAAGGAAACCATCCCCATCCAGACGACGGCGATGAGCGAGGTGTCGACCATCCTTGGTGGCGCCGATCATCTTGAGGAAGCCATCCTCAACATCCGCAACCGCGCCAAGCCGAGCCTGATCGGCATCTGCACCACGGCGCTGGTGGAAACGCGCGGCGAGGACTTCGCCGGCGACCTCGCCGCCATCCGCGAGCGGCGGGCCGAAGCCCTCGGCGACACCCGCCTGGTGCTGGCCTCGACCCCCGACTTCGGCGGCTCCATCGAGGAGGGCTGGTCCAAGGCCGTCACCGCCACCATCGACACCCTGACCCGGCCGCGCCACGGCAACCGCCGGCCGCAACACATCGCCCTCTTGCCCGGCGTCCACCTGTCGGTCGGCGACATCGAGCTGCTGCGCGACACCGTCGAGGCCTTCGGCCTCACCGCCACCATCCTGCCCGACGTCTCCGGCGCCCTCGACGGCACGCTGCCCGGTCGCTGGATTCCCACCAGCTACGGCGGCACCGCCATCGCCGACATCGAAAATCTCGGCGAAGCCGTCCACGCCATCGCCATCGGCGAGCACATGCGCGCCCCGGCCGAAGCGCTGCACAGCCGGGCCGGCGTGCCCTACACGCTGCTGCCCACCCTCACCGGTCTCGAAGCCACCGACCGCTTCCTGGCGCTGCTGTCGCGCCTTTCCGGCCAGCCGGTGCCGGCCCGGCTGCGCCGCCGCCGCTCGCAGCTGCTCGATGCCATGCTCGACGGCCACTTCCATTTCGGCGGCCGCGCCGTCGCCATCGCCGCCGAGCCGGATCTGCTCTACGCCATGGCCAGCTTCTTCACCGCCATGGGCTCGGAGGTGCGTACCGCCATCGCCGCCACGGCCGGCAACCCCATCCTCGCCACCGTGCCGGCCGCATCCGTGCGGGTCGGCGATCTCGGCGACCTCGAACGGCTGGCCGGCGACGCCGACCTGCTCGTCAGCCACGCCCACGGCCGGCAGGCGGCCATGCGCCTCGGCATCCCGCTGCTGCGCGTCGGCTTCCCCGTCTTCGACCGGCTCGGTGTCCAGCATCGCCGCTCCGTCCTCTACGAGGGGACGCGCGACCTCATCTTCGAGGCCGCCAACATCTTCCTCGCCAGCCCGCACGCCCCCACGCCCGACCACCTCAACCCGCTTCTCAACCGGGAGACCGATCATGACAGCCGTACGCCGTCTGAGCCTCGTCGACACTGACGAGGCCACCCCGCCGTCACGTCCCAGCGGCGCCGTTCGCGTCGCCATCGCCACGCGCGACATGAAGAGCCTCAACGCCCACTTCGGCTCGACGCCGCGCTTTGCCGTCTACGACGTCAGCCCGACCGGCTGGACCTTCGTCGAGGCGCTGGCCTTCGACGAGCTCGCCGACGAGACCGGTGCCCACAAGACCGACGGCGACGATCGCATCGGCCCCAAGGTCGAAGCGCTCGCCGGCTGCCACCTGCTGTTCTGCCTGGCCATCGGCGGCCCGTCGGCGGCCCGCGTCGTCGCCGCCCGCATCCACCCGATCAAGGTACCGGCCGAAGCGGCCATCGACGACGTGCTGGAGCGCACGCGGCTGATGCTGCAGGGCAATCCGCCGCCGTGGCTGCGCAAGGTCCTGAGCGAAGCCGGCATCGGCGCCCCCAAGGCCGACTTCGAAGCCGATTGAACAGGAAGCCGCCGATGACCGACGCCCCCATTGCCGCCGCGCCCGCCGGCCTCGACCATCCCTTCGTCCGCCTGTTGGCCCGCCTGGTGCGGGCCGAGGATGCCTTCGGCAACTGGGAGGGCAAGAGCGACGCCGAACTGCTGGCCGACTTCATCGTCACGCGCCAGCAGCGGCGGGCGATGCCGATCATCGACGACCCCGACCCGGACGTGCTCGGCCGCATCGAACAGTTCTATTCGGCCGCCGGTCTCGCCGTCGAACAGGCCACCGGCCGCGTCGCCACGCCGATCCTCAAGCTCAATCACGAGGGCTTCGGCCGATTGCTGATGACCACCGGCCGCCTCGTCGTGGTGTCGAAGACGCTGCGCGACGTCCATCGCTTCGGCTTCGACGATTTCGCCAAGCTGGCCGAAGCCGGCGACAAGCTGGTGGCCGAGGCCGTCACCATGATCGAACGCTACCCCGAGATCGCCGATCTCTGACCGCCGGAGACCATCCGATGGACGATATCGCCACGCTCAAGGCGACGATCCGCAAGCTGTCCTCGCGGGCCACCGCCGCCAAGATGAACCTGCACGACCTGGCCGAAGACCTGCCGGTCGGCTGGACCGGCATTCCCGACGTGGCCAAGGCCGCCCATGATGCCTTTGCCGCCCTGGAGGCTGCCCGCCAAGCGCTTGCTAAACTGGAGAACCCCGATGGCTGACTTTCTGACCCGCGACGGCTCCGCCTGGACGCCGCACTACCTCGTCGCAATCGACGGCGGCAAATGCATCGGCTGCGGCCGCTGTTTCAAGGTCTGCGCCCGCGACGTCATGCACCTCTACGGCGTCGACGAGGCCGGCGCCGTTCTCGGCAAGGTGACCGAGGACGACGACGACGATTTCGACGGCGAGCTCAACCGCAAGATCATGGTGGTCGACGGCGGCGGCGCCTGCATCGGCTGCGGTGCCTGCGAGCGCGTCTGCCCCAAGGCCTGCCAGACCCACGTCGCCCACGACAAGCTGGCCGCTTGAACATTGCGCACGGCGCCCCGGCGCCGTCGCCCGGTCCCCTGCCCCGGCTCCCCGAGGGCACACCTGCCCCGGCCCGGCGCCGGGGCTCTTTTTTGCCTCAACCGAAGTCCGGCATCAGCGACACCACCTCGGCGCCACCGGCCTGATGGCGATCAGCGGCCTGTCGCGCCTGCACCCGCTTGCGCCGCGTGTCGGTTTCCTGCCACCAGGCCCGGACGATGCGCAGCCGGCAGGCGAGCAGCGTGCCGATGCCGCCGGTAAAGCGCAGCCAGGCGTCGACATCGTCGCGATGGACGGCCGTGAGGATCGGTACGCCGAAGGCGGCGACCGTGCCGAAGGCGTCGGCGAAACCGTGACCGGCCCGCTCGCGGGCTCCGAACCGGGGCACGAACGCCAGATCGGCGCGAATGGCCACCGATTGCTTGATGCGTTGCGTCACCTGACCCAGCACCGTCTGATCGAGGCTCCAAGACCGGTCGGCCGGCTGGAAATCGCGCCGCACCAGCCAGCTGTCGCCGCTGGCGAGATCGAGGTAGCTGGCGTGGGCCGCCCCCTCTTCCTCGATGGGCATCTGCACCGCACCGGCCACCGGCCGGCCGAGCGTCTTGAGCTCGTCGGCGAAAAAACACATCAGATGATCGATGCTGACGCCCTCGTCAAAAACGATGGCCGCCAGCTCGAAGGCGTTGAGCCGCTGCCGGGCGTCGATGTCGGGGAAGCGTTCGAGCATGGGAACTGGCATCGTGGCAACTCCATCGACGGTGCGTGTCGAAAACTCTACAATCGGCATCCACCGGACCGATCCGGCAAACTGGCCTCGCAAACGCCGGGCCAAGCCATCGACCCGTTATGAATTAATCTATATAACGATCGTTCGCACAGCAACAAAGGGACTCCCATGCGGTTATCGGCTCGCAACATCCTGAACGGTCGCGTCGTGGCGCTGACCAAGGGAGCCACCACCACCCACGTCAAGATCGAGATCGTCGATGGCATGGTGCTCACCGCCTCGATCACCAACGAAGCCGCCGAAGACCTCGGACTGGCGGTCGGCATGGCGGCTTCGGCCATCGTCAAGGCGTCCGACGTCATCGTGGGAGTGGAAGAATGATCGGCTCCGACATGATCGCCCACCTGCTCGACGAGGATGTGGCCGGGGGCGACGTCACCACCGACGCCCTCGGTTTCGGTCACCGGGCCGGCGAGATGCTGTTCAAGGCGCGCGGCCCGATGGTGGTCGCCGGCATCGGCGTTGCCCGCAAGATGATGGCCGGCCTCGACGTGGCGCTCTACGCCGCCGACGGCGATCGCGTCGAGGCCGGCACGCTGCTGCTCCGCGCTCACGGGCCGGCCGCCGAACTGCATCTCGTCTGGAAGGCCAGCCAGACCTTGATGGAAGTGCTCGGCGGCATCGCCACCGCCACCGCCGACGTGGTGGCCGCCGCCCGCGCCGCCAACCCGGCCATCCGCGTCGCCACCACGCGCAAGACCGTGCCCGGCGCCCGCCGGCTGTCGCAGCTGGCCGTGCGGGCCGGCGGCGGCATCATCCACCGCGCCGGCCTCGGCGAGACCGTGCTGGTGTTCGCCGAGCATCGCGCCTTCCTGCCCGACTGGTCGCTGGCCCGCCTCTCCGAACACCTCAGGCTGGCCCAGCCGGAAAAGGCCATCGGCATCGAGGTCGATACCCTCGACGAGGGCAAGGCGGCCGCCGACGCCGGCTTCGACGTCATCCAGCTCGAGCGTTTCTCCCCCGACGACGTCGCCCGCCTCGCCGCGTACGTCGCCGGTCGCACGCCGCGCCCCCGCCTCGGCGCCGCCGGCGGTGTCCATCCCGACAACGCCGGCGCCTACGCCCGTGCCGGTGCCGATCTCATCGTCACCTCCTGGCCCTACACCGCCAAGCCGCGCGATGTCAGCGTGACGCTGCGCCCGCTTGGCTGAGCCGGCACGGCTTTTGCGCTGGGGTTCCCTGAAGACCGTCAAGGCCGGCGCCGGTGCCATCCGGTGTCGCCTTGCCGACAACTTTGAAGGGGATCCGACATGCGCACCGACCAGATCGTTCGCCATTACGACGCCCTGCGCGCCGCCGCCCGTGCCGACGTGGCGGTCGACGACGTCCACGCGCTGGCCGCCGTGCTGGCGCTGGCGCTGACCGAAGCCGGCGACGACGGCCTGCCGGCCGACGAGCTCGGCCTCGCCCCCGCCGACCTCGGTGCCCTCATCGACGCCGTCTTCCCGACGGCGTGCCGCGCCCCCTTCCGTCTCGATCGCCACGACGTCGCCCCGCCCGACGAAGAGGAACGCCTGCTCGTCGACCTGCTCGACAGCCACCGCGACCGCCACGATCGCGTCGGCTTCTGGCTCGCTCGCCTGCTTGCCCGCCGCTCCATGCGCCCCGATCACCTCTGGCAGGACCTCGGCCTTGCCAACCGCGGCGAACTCAACGGCCTCCTCGCCCGCCACTTCCCGACGCTGCATGCCGGCAACGTCAACAACATGCGCTGGAAGAAGTACTTCTATCGCCGCCTCTGCGAGGGCGAGGGCTTCACGTTGTGCACGGCGCCCTCCTGCTCGGCCTGCACCGACTTCGCCGATTGCTTCGGCGACGAGACCGGCCTCAGCCCGCTGGCCCGCACCCGCCTTGAGATCGATCGCCGGGCCTGACTGTCGCAAAGCCGACGATGTCGCAAACCCGACACGAGCGCCGACGACCAGAGTCGTTATGATTCAGTCACTTAGCCATTGGCACGGTCAATGCACTTCATTTCTTGTCCCGTCAGCGAAGGAATGTCAGCGATGATCGAACTCACTGAATCTGCGCTTTCCGCCGTCCGCACCGCCATGGCCCGCGCCGCCACCCCCGCCGAAGGGCTGCGGATTATGGTCCAGAGCGGCGGCTGTGCCGGCCTCAAGTACGTCATGGGGCTGGAGCGCGAGCGCCGCGACGGCGACGTCGTCGTCGATCAGGACGGCGTCAAGCTCTACATCGACCCAACCAGCCAGAACCTCGCCGCCGGCATGGTGGTCGACTTCGTCACCGGTCTCGACAGCTCCGGTTTCGTCTTCGACAACCCCAACGCCAAGTCGCGCTGCTCCTGCGGCAAATCCTTCTGCTGAGGAGAAGACGGCCATGGCGATCTACCTCGACAACAACGCCACGACGCCGGTCGACCCGGCGGTGATCGAGACGATGCTGGCCGCCCTTGCCACCGACTACGGCAACCCGTCCTCGGCTCATCAGTTCGGCGCCACCGCCGCCCGCCACGTCCGCCGTGGTCGCGAGGCCGTCCGCGCCCTGATCGGCGCCGCCGCCACCAGCGAGATCGTCTTCACCTCCGGCGGCAGCGAAAGCAACGTCACGGCCCTCGAGGCCGCCGTCGCCGCCCGCCCCGATCGCGACGAGGTCGTTGTCGCCGCCGTCGAGCATCCGTCGGTGCTGAAGCCGCTCGAACGGCTGTCGGCGCAAGGGCGCATCCGTCTGCGCCTCCTGCCCGTCGACAGCGCCGGCCGCATCGACCCCGCCGCCGTCGCCCGCCTCATCGGCCCGCGCACGGCCCTCGTCAGCGTGCAGTGGGCCAACAGCGAGACCGGCGTCATCCAGCCGGTGGCGGAGATCGCCGCCCTCGCCCGTGGCGCCGGCGCTCTCTGCCATTGCGACGCCGTGCAGGCGGCCGGCCGCCTCGCCATCGACGTCGCGGCGACCGCCATTGACCTGCTGTCGCTGTCGGCCCACAAGATCAACGGTCCCAAGGGCATCGGCGCCCTCTACGTCCGCGACGGCCTGCCGCTGGCGCCGCTGCTGCCGGGAGGCAGCCAGGAGCGCGGCCGCCGGGCCGGCACCGAGAACGTCCCGGCCATCGCCGGCTTCGGCAAGGCCGCCGAACTGGTGCTGAGCCGCCGGGCCGACGATATCAGCCACATGGCCGCCCTGCGCGATCGCCTCGAAGCCCGCCTCGGGGAGGCGCTGCCCGCGCTCATCGTCAACGGCGCCGGCGCGCCACGGCTACCCAACACCAGCAACATCGCCGTTGCCGGCCTCGACGGCAACGATCTGGCACTGCTGCTCGACCGCGCCGGCATCGCCGTTTCGATCGGCTCGGCCTGTCGTGCCGGTCAGCGCGGTCCCAGCGCCGTGCTCGCCGCCATGGCCGTGCCGGTCAGTCACATCGGCGGCGCGCTGCGCCTGTCGCTCGGCCGCGACACCGCCGCCGCCGACATCGATGCCGTCATCGCCACCCTGCCCGGCCTTGTCGCCAAGCTGCGGCTGCCCGGCCGCGCCGCCGCCTGAGGAGAGCGCCATGATCCGGACCATCCGCATCAACGACACGACGTTGCGCGACGGCGAGCAGACCCCCGGCGTCGCCTTCACCCGCGCCGAGAAGCTGGCCATCGCCGAGGCGCTGGCCGTGGCCGGCGTCGCCGAGATCGAAGCCGGCACGCCGGCCATGGGCATCGAGGAACAGGCGACCATCGCCGCCATCGTCGAGCTCGACCTGCCGCTCAGGGTGATGGCCTGGTGCCGCATGACCGAGACCGACCTGCGCCTCGCCGCCGCCACCGGCGTTTCGGCCGTCAACCTCTCCATACCCATGAGCGACATCCAGCTCGCCACCAAGCTCGGCATCTCGCGCCAGGACGCCATCGCCCGCATCCGTCGCTTCGTCCCCATGGCCCTCGACATGGGCTTGGAAGTGGCCGTCGGCGGCGAGGATGCCTCCCGCGCCGATCCCGACCACTTGGCCGCCGTGGCCGAGGCGGTCGAGAGCGCCGGCGCCTTCCGCCTGCGCATCGCCGATACCGTCGGCGTGCTCGACCCGTTCTCCACCTACGACCTCGTCGCCGGTCTGCGGCGGCGCAGCGCCATTGCCCTCGAGTTCCACGGCCACGACGACCTTGGCCTGGCCACAGCCAACACGCTGGCCGCCATCCGCGCCGGCGCCCGCCACGCCTCCGTCACCGTGCTCGGCCTGGGCGAACGGGCCGGCAACGCCGCCTTGGAAGAGGTGGCCGTCGCCCTCCTCAAGCTCGGCAACCACTCGACCAACGTCGAACTCAAGGCCCTCGGGCCGCTGGCGGCCACCGTCGCCGCCGCCGCCGGCCGGACCATCCCGCGCGGCAAGGCCGTGGTCGGCGGCGACGTCTTCACCCACGAATCCGGCATCCACGTCGCCGCCCTGCTCGACCGCGCCGACAGCTATCAGGGCCTCGACCCGTCGCTGTTCGGCCGCCACCACTCCATCGTCGTCGGCAAGCATTCCGGCACCCGCGCCCTCGCTCACGTGCTGTCGCAACGCGGCGTTGCCCTGGCGCCCGCCGAGGCCGGCGCCCTTGTCGAGGCGGTGCGCCGCGAGGCGACGGCGCGCAAGCGCTCACTGTCCGCTGCCGAATTGGCACGCCTCCACGCCAGCCTGTTTCACCGCCAATCCGAGGAAACCGACCGATGACGACCTGCCCGTTCGATCAGCGCCCCGCCGACGTCAGCAACATCCTGAGCCGGCTCAAGACCCTCACCTCAGCCGAGGAGTTCTTCGCCGCCCTCAACGTCCGCTACGATGCCGACAAGCTGGCCACCGCCCGCCTGCACATCCTGAAGCGCATGGGCGACTACCTCGCATCCGACGACCTCGATGGTCTGCCCGACGGCATCGCCGCCGCCCGCGCCCGGGCCATGCTGCAACGCGCTTACGAGGATTTCGTCGGCTCCTCGCCACTCAAGCAGCGCGTCTTCAAGGTGCTGAAGGATCATGACCCCAAGCGGCCGGTGGCGCCGGGCCAAGCCTTCGTTGCCCTCGACGACATCCTGGCGCCGGTCAAGGCCGACTGATCGGCCGCCGCTTTCCTTTCGCTGGACCGTGGCCTATAAAAACGATCCAATCTGACGGGAGGAAACGTCATGTCCGCTATCAGGCCGGTCCGCATCGGCATCGTCTCGACGGCCCGGATCGCCCGGGAACACGTCATTCCCGGCTTCCGCACCACCCCCTGGCTCGACGTCGCCGCCATCGCCTCGCGCTCGCTCGAAAGCGCCCAAGCGGCGGCGGCCGCTCTCGGCATTGCCAAGGCCCACGGCTCCTACGAGGCCCTGCTCGCCGACCCCGACATCGAGGCGGTGTACATTCCGACCCCCAACGACAGCCACGTCGATCTGGCACTGGCCGCCGGCCGGGCCGGCAAGCACGTCATCTCGGAAAAGCCGGCTGGCATGAACGCCGCCGACGCCCGCCGCCTGCTCGACCTGCCCAAGGGCATCATCTACCTTGAAGCCTTCATGGTCCGCTTCCACCCGCAGTGGCTCAAGGTGCGCGAACTGGTGCGGGCCGGCCGCATCGGCACGCCGCTCGGCGTCCAGGCCTGGTTCTCGTACTTCCTGACCGACCCCGCCAACATCCGCAACAAGCCGGAAAACGGCGGCGGCGGCCTGCTCGACATCGGCTGCTACCCCATCGCCACCTCGCGCTTCGTGCTCGACGCCGAGCCGCGCCGCGTCGTCGCCACCGCCGAGATCGACCCGACGTTCGGCACCGACGTGCTGACGTCGGCGCTGATCGACTACGGCGACGGCCGGCATCTGACGTTCTCGGTGTCGACCCGCTCGGTGCCGCACCAGCGTGTCAACGTCATCGGCACAGAGGGCCGCATCGAGGTGATGATTCCCTTCAACGCCCCGGCCATGGCCGAGACGGTGATTCGCATCGACGACGGCGCCGCCCTCGGCGATGCCGGCATCGAGACCATCGTCATCCCGGCCTGCGACCAGTATGGCCTTGAGGGCGAAGCCTTCGCCAAGGCGGTGCGCGGCATCGAGCCGCTGGCCTACGACCAGCGCGACGCCGTGCAGATGATGACCATCCTCGACGCCATCGCCGCTTCGGCGCGCCAGGGTGGCTGGGTCGCCATCGATTAACCGCCGGTTCACCAGCCGGGCGGGTTTGACGACCGAGGAGCCGCCATCGCCTTGTCGGCCGCCACCCGGCTCGTCACACTGTTCCCCGACCGGGTGTCGCCGGTCGGGAGATCAGCCGTGTTTCGCCCCGCCGGCCTCATGCTTTTCCTGATCGTGCTCGTCGGCCTGCTCGTGCCGGAACTGCAGCGCCTGTCGTCGGCGCCCAGACCGTCGCCCGCGACAATCGCCGTCGCCGCGCCCGCAAGCGCGAGCCGCCACGGCTACCGCATCGAACTGGCCGCCGACGCCCGCGGTCATTTCGCCGTCGAAGCCAGCATCGACGGTCACCGGCTGCCGATTCTGGTCGATACCGGCGCCACGCTGGTGGCGCTGCGCCTGTCCGACGCCCGCGCCCTCGGCCTCGCTCCGCTGCCCGGCGACTATACCGTCAGCGTCAGCACCGCCAACGGCCGCGTCGCCGCCGCCCGCGTGCACCTGCGCGAACTCGCCGTCCGCGACGTCGTGGTCAACAACCTCGACGCCCTGGTGCTGCCTGACGCCGCCCTCGACACCGACCTGCTCGGCATGAACTTCTTCAACCGCCTGTCGCGCTTCGAGATCGCCGATCGCCGGCTGATCCTGGAGCAATAGCCGCGAGGGCAAAAAAAGGCCCGGCCGGGCGAACCGGTCGGGCCTTGCTGCTGACGCAATGTTGGTCAGTAGACCATGGTGCTCATCTTGATGTCGCCCCAGATCTCCTTGACCGTCAGCTCCAGCTCGACCTTGCGGTCGGTGTAGTAGGTGTGAAGGAGATGGTGGGCCTTCTCGGAGTTCGGCGCCCCGAGGAAGTCCTTGTAGAGCTGCTGCACCTGAACATTGTTGTGCGACTGGCGCACCTTGGCGTTGCTGTCGATCTTGTACATCGTCTCGCGACGCTTGAGGGCGTAGGGCAGGTACGCCTTCTTGGAGCGTAGCGTGCCGCCGCCGTCGACGCAGCCGCCGGGGCAGGCCATGATCTCGATGAAGTCGAAATCGACCTCGCCGGCCTTGATGGCTTCCATCAGGGCGCGCGTCTCGCCGAGGCCATGGGCCATGGCGATCTTGACCGAACCGATGGCGCCACCGAGATCGACGGTGGCCGAACGGACACCTTCGAAGCCGCGCAGCTGGCTGAGCTCGATCTTGTCGAGTTCCTTGCCGTTGACGACCTTGTAGACCGTGCGCAACGCCGCTTCCATGACGCCGCCGGTGGTGCCGAAGATGGCGCCGGCGCCGGAGTACTCGCTCATGTACGGGTTGTCGAAGGTCGACGGCTCGAGCGTGGCGAGGTCGAGACCCTCACGCTTGAGCAGACGGGCGAACTCGCGCGTCGTCAGCACGACGTCGTTGTCCGGGATGTCCTCGTGGCCGAGCTGCGGCCGCTGGATCTCGTCCTTCTTGGCCGTGCACGGCATGATCGAGATGACGCGGACCTTCTTCGGATCGAGCCCCATCTTGACCGGCAGGTAGGTCTTGGCGATCGAACCGAGCACCGCCTGCGGCGACCGGGTCGACGACAGCAGCGGCAGCAGCTCCGGATAGTGGATCTCGGCGAAGTTGATCCAGGCCGGGCAGCAGGAGGTGATGGTCGGACGCTGCTTTTCGCCGAGACGATGCAGCAGTTCGGTACCTTCCTCCATGATCACCACGTCGGCGGCGAAGTTGGTGTCGAGCACCACATCGATGCCGAGCTTGCGGGCGGCGGCGATGATCTGGCCTTCGACGTTGGTTCCCGGCGGCAGACCGAATTCCTCGCCGAAGCCGACGCGGATGGCCGGCGCGAACTGGAGAACGGTGGTGATCTCCGGATCGTAGATGAAGTCGAGCACCTTGTCGGTCTCGTCCTTCTCGGCCAGCGCGCCCGTCGGGCAGACCAGCACGCACTGACCGCAGGTAACGCAGGTCGAGTCCTTCTGGTTCTTACCGTGACGCAGGCCGACGGCCGTGTCGAGGCCGGTGCCGGTGATGACCAGCGCGTCCACTTCCTGGTAGTTGCGGCAAACCGCCACGCAACGCTGGCAGCGGATGCACTTGGTCATGTCGCGTACCATGGCCGGCGACGACCGGTCCACTTCGCGTCTGGCGACACGCTGCAGATTGAAGAAGCGGTTCTCCTTGAGGCCGACGAACTGCGCCACGTCCTGCAGCTCGCACGAGCCGTGACGGGTGCAGGTGGCGCAATCCTGCAGATGGTCGGCCATCAGCAGTTCGACCTGCAGCTTCTGCATGTCGCGCACCTTCTTGGTGCGCGTCTGGATCGACATGCCGTCCTTCATCGGCGTGTTGCACGCCGTGGCCATCCGGGACTGGCCCTGACCGGGCATCTGGATCTCGACGAGACAGACGCGGCAGGTGCCGGGCGTATGGTCGATGTCGGCCAGTTCGCACAGCGTCGGAATGTAGAAGTCATACCGGCGGGCACAGGCGAGAATCGTCTCGTTGGGATAGGCCATCACGGCCTTGCCGTTGATGGTCGCGGCGACGGTGGCTTCGGCGCCGACGGGGGGCATAGTTTCGACGGTGCACATGGAGTTACGCCGCTCCTTCGGGGATGCAATGGTCGGTGATCACGGAGTAGATCCGGTAGCAGCGCATGCAGCGCATCGATTCCTTGTAGGCGTCTTCCTGGCTGATGATCTGTTCGACTTCGCCGAACATGGTCTTGCGAACCTCGGGAGACAGCTCGGGGTGATGCACGCGGTACTCGTTCTTGACCGGCACCTCGATGCAGTCGTTGGAGAACAGCTTGTTCTTCTCCAGGATCTGGCGAATGCGCGAGCGCGGGAAGAAGCGGGTCGAGCCGAGACGCAGGTAGTCGTCGATGTTGCGCGCCGCCTTGAGGCCGTTGGCCATGGCCGCGATCAGCGTCGACGGTCCGAGGTAGCAGTCGCCACCGGCGAACACGCCCGGACGCGAGGTGGCGAGCGACTCCTTGTCGGCCACCACCCAGTTCCACTTGCTCATCTCGACGCCGTCGGTCGGACGGACCGAGTCGGTGCTGACCTGCTGGCCGATGGCGGCGATGACCACCGAACACGGCATGACGTACTCGCTGCCCGGGATGGCGCGGACGTTGCGGCGTCCCTTGGCGTCGACCTCCGTCTGTTCCATCTTGGTCAGCTTGACGCCAACCACCTTGCCGTTCTCCGACACGATGGAGACCGGGTTGGTCAGGACGTGGAACTCGATGCCCTCGTCATGGGCGGCGACCACTTCTTCGCGGTCGGCCGGCATGTCGGCTTCGGTACGACGGTAGATGAGGTGCACCTTCTTGGCGCCCATGCGGATGGCCGAGCGGACGCAGTCCATGGCGACGTTGCCGCCACCGACCACCACCACTTCGCCGTCGATCTCGTGCTTCTTGATGCCGGCCACGTGGTCGTGGACCTTGAGCAGGAAGCCGATGCCGGACTCATAGCCAACGAGGCTGGTGTCCTCGTTGTCGCAGCCCATCTTGGTGCCTTCCTGGCAGCCGAGGGCCAGGAACACCGACTTGTAGCCGCGATTGTAAAGGTCATCGATCGAGAAATCGGTGCCGAGACGCTGGTTGAAGTAGAACTTGCCACCAAGGTCGGTGACGGCGTTCATCTCGTTGAGCAGCACGTCCTTGGGCAGGCGATAGGACGGAATGCCGATGGCGGCCATGCCGCCGGCCTCGCCCTGGGCCTCGAAGATGTCGACGTGGTAGCCGCGCATCAGCAGGTGATAGGCGCAGGACACGCCAGCCGGACCGGCGCCGACGACAGCCACCTTCTGGTCTTCCGGCAGCACGTTGGCGATCATGTCGCGGGAGAACACCAGCGGATGCGGGCCGGTCTGGTATTCGGCGACGTAGCGCTTGAGCAGCTTGATGCCGACCGCTTCGTCAACCATCTTGCGGCGGCAGGCCGCTTCGCAGAAGCGGACGCAGACGCGGCTGCAGGTGGCGGCCATCGGATACTTCTGCAGGATGACGCCGAGCGAGTGCTCCGGCTTGCCATCGCGGATGTAGTCGATGTAACGCGGCACGTTGACCTTGGACGGGCAGGCCTCAATGCAGGGCGCCGTCATGTACGACATCGACGACTGCTGCGGCACCACCTTCTTGGCGGCCAGCTCGGCCTCGAACTCATCGCGGAAGGCCTCGATGGCCTTGACCAGCGCCGTCCCACACGACTGACCCAGCCCGCACAGCGACGTGGCGTGCATCTGCTCGGCCATCTCCGACACCTGATCGAGATCGAGATCGGCCGGCAGACCGCGACGCATCGCTCCAAGAGCGTCACGAACCAGAACCGTTCCCATGCGACAGGGCGTGCACTTGCCGCAAGACTGCTCGGCAGCCTTGCTGAGGTACTGCCAGAAGGCATCGAGCAGGTTGACCCGCTCGTCGAAGACAAAGAAACCGCGATCGGCGATGAACGCCCGGATCGGATTGCCTTCGTTGAAAACCTCGAAGTCCTTGAGGTCAGGGGGCGCGACACCCAGACCCGCTCGTCCCTGGCGATTATCGTGGACCACGCCGTCCCACACGCCGTACACAACCTGTGCCATACTGCCACCCTCCTGGTTGGGCAGGTTTACTTAGTCTCGTTCAGCACGGAAGCATCGCTGAATCACGTCTACATCGTGCATCACTTATGCTCACGGACGGGCGGAAACCATGACGAAAGTCAAACTTCTAGCCCATTCATAGATAATAGTTTCTTTTTCGATTTAGCTGAATGCGGTTCTCAACACCAGCTAAGGACATTCGCGTATTTATACGCAATCATACGAGGTTTGTTATTGAGGGAACCTTGTCGTTCCTTCGTTTTTGCTAGGGAGTCGCAACGAGAGTCGGCATCGGCCGGCGCTCTGGCCGATGGTCGCCACACGCAGCCTCTGGCATTCGCCGCGACGAGGGACTATCAGCCATCAGGCGCCGACCGCATGGCGCCCCCCGTTCCCGGAGCTGTCCCATGGTCCGTTCTTCTGGCAATCCCGACCGCCGCGCCGTGCTCGCCGCCCTTGCCGCCCTCGCCCTTGGTCCGGTTGCCGCCCGCGCCGCCGGTCTCGACCGGCTGACCGTCTGGGGCATGCCGGCTTCGCCGTCGGTGGTCTTGGCGCGCGCCGTCGCCGCCGGCGCCCTGGATGGCTTTGCGGCGAGTGCCGATTTCGACGTCTGGAAGACCGCCGACCAGATGCGCGCCGGCGTCGTCTCCGGCGCGATGCAGCTGTTTGCGGCTCCCACCTACACCGCCGCCAATCTCGCCAACCGTGGTGCCGGCGTCCGCCTCGTCAACGTGCTGACCTGGGGGCTGCTCTACGTGCTGACGGCGCGTGGCGCCACCGTCGGCCGCATCGAGGATCTGGCCGGCAAGACGGTCCTGCTTGCCGCCAAGAACGACGCGCCGGACCTTTTGACCCGCCTGGTGCTGCGCTGGGCCGGCCTCGACCCCGACAAGGACGTGACGCTGACCTACGCCGGCACCTCGGCCGAGGCGGTGCCGCTGTTCCTGACCGGCCGCGCCGACATCGCCATCCTGCCCGAACCGGCTGCCACCGCCGCCGAGTTCCGCGCCAGAAAGGACGGCATCGACCTCGTCCGCGCCCTCGACATCACCGAGGTCTACGGCGCCCACACCGGCCGGGGGCCGGCCATTCCACAAGCGGGCCTTGCCGTCACCGACGCCTTTCTCGCCGCCCATCCCGACGCCGTCGCGGCGTTTGCCGCCGCCTGCGTCGAGGCCGGCGCCTGGGTCGACGGCCACCCGCGCGAAGCCGGCGAGCTCGGCGCGGCCTCCCTCGGCCTGCCGGCCCCGATCATCGAGAAGTCGTTGCCCCGCTTCCGCCTCAACGTCCGCTCGGCCGCCGCGGCACGCGCCGATCTTGAGCTCTACTTCCAGAACTTGATGTCCCTGTCGCCCGACTTCGTCGGCGGTCGCCTGCCGGACGCCGGCTTCTACTGGGGCGGCTGAGCATGCCCGGTCCGGCTTCCCCGCGGCGAGACTGGCGCTGGCCGGCCATCGGCATCGGCGCGATGGTCGTCCTCTGGGAGGTCGGCCATCTCGTCTACGGCTCGCTGGTGCTGCCCTCGCCCGCCGAGACGGTGGCCGCGCTCGCCGGACTGATCGCCGCCGGCAGCCTGCTGCCGGCCGTGGCGGCGACGATGCGCGACGCCGTGTCGGGGTTCACTGTCGCCGCCCTCGTCGGGCTGGCCGCCGGGGCGCTGGCCGGCGCCAACCGGCCGCTGCGCCACATGCTGAAGCCGATCGCCACCACGCTGCTCGGCGTGCCGTCCATCGCCTGGGTGGTGCTGGCGCTGCTCTGGTTCGGCGGATCAGGCCTTGCCACCGTCTTCACGGTGGCGGTCACAACCGCCCCCATCGTCTACGGCGCCACCGTCGCGGCCGTCGCCTCGCTCGACGGCAGCCTCAGGACCATGGCCCGATCGTTCCGCGTGCCGCCGCTGATTCTGGTCGCCGATCTCTACCTGCCGCACATGCTGTCCTACGTCTTCCCGGCGCTGGTGACGACGCTGGCCATGAGCTGGAAGATCGCCGTCATGGCCGAGCTGCTGTCGGGGGCCGGCGGCATCGGCGACCGCCTGGCCAGCGCCCGCGCCGTCGTCGACACCGCCGCCGCCTTTGCCTGGATCATCGTCGTCGTCGCCCTGCTGCTCGTCGCTGAGGCGGCGGTTCTCGACCCCCTGCGCCGCTTCTTCGATGCCTGGCGACGCGAACTGCCGGGAGGCGGCAGATGAGCCTCACCACCGCCGCGACGGCGCTTCGCGTCGAAGGCCTCGGCCATGGCTATGGCGAGGAGGCCATCCTCGCCGACGTGTCGTTCGAACTGGCACGCGGCGCCGTCGCTGCCATCGTCGGCCCGTCCGGCGCCGGCAAGACGACGCTGCTCCACCTCGTCGGCGGCCTCGCCAAACCGCAGAGCGGCAGCGTCCGCCACGACTTTTCCCGCCCCGCCTTCGTCTTTCAGGATCCGCTCCTGCTGCCCTGGCGCACGGCGCGCGGCAACATCGATTTCGCTTTGAGCGGACTGAAACTGACGGCCGGCGAACGGCGCGAACGCATCCGCGCGCTGCTCCTCGAAGTGGGCTTCACCGCCGACGACGGCGGCAAATATCCGCATCAGCTCTCCGGCGGCATGCGCAAGCGCGTGGCGCTGGCCCGTGCCCTGGCGGTCCGGCCGGACTTGCTGCTGCTCGACGAACCGTTCGGCGCCCTCGATTTCGGCCTCGCCCGCCAGATGCAGGCGCTGGTGCGCCGGCTGATCGGCGAGCGGTCCATGACGGCGCTGCTGGTCACCCACGATCTCGCCGAGGCGGTGCGGCTCGCCGACACCATTCTGGTGCTCGGCAAGGGCCGGCCGGCCAGCATCGTGGCAGTCCAGACGTTGTCGCGACCACCGCGCCTGCGCGATGACGCCTACGTCGAGGCGGCGCTGTCCCGGCTCATCGCCGATCGCGACATCCGCGCCGCCTTCGATCTCGATCCCGCCATCGCCCCCTGAGCCGGCGGCGAACTCTACCGCTTGCCGGTCACCGGAGCGCCGTCGGCGTGGATGCGGAACCAGGCGGCGTAGAGCGCCGGCAGGAACAGCAGCGTCAGCGCCGTGCCGACGATGATGCCGCCCATCATGGCCAAGGCCATCGGCTGCCAGAACACGTCGCGGGCGATCGGCACCAGCCCGAGACTGGCCGCCAGCGCCGTCAGCACGATCGGCCGGAAGCGGTGCTCGGTCGCTTCGATGACCGCGTGATAGGGGTGCATGCCGCCCGATCGCAGCGTCTCGATCTGCACCACCAGGATCACCGAGTTGCGGATCAGGATGCCGATCAGCGCCAGCACCCCGAGTATGGCGACGAAGCCGAGCGGCGCCCCGGTCGGCAGCATGGCCGCCACCACGCCGATGAGCGCGAGCGGCGCCACCGCGAACACCAGGAACAGCCGGTGGAAGCTCTGCAACTGCAGCATCAGCACCGTCGCCATGATGAACAGCATCAGCGGCACCACGTCGACGATCGGATCCTGCGCCTTGGCCGATTCCTCGACCGAGCCGCCCACCTCCACCTTGTAGCCGACCGGCAGGTTGGCCGCGAAGGCACTGATGGCCGGCTGCATCTGATCGACGATGGTATCGGCCTGCGTCTCGTCGAGCCGGGCGCCGGAGATGGTGATGGTCGGCACGCGGTTGCGGCTCCACACCACCGGCTGCTCGGTCTCGTAGCGCAGATTGGCGACGGCGGCGAGCGGCACCGCCTTGCCGTTGGCACTCCACAGCTGCAGATCGCGCAGCAGATCGATGGAATTGCGCTCCTCCGGCACGGCGCGGGCGACGACGGCGATCTGGTAGATGTCGTCGCGCACCGTGGTGATGGTGGCCCCGCCGATGACGCCGTAAAGCGAATTGGCGATGTCCTGCGACGACACGCCAAGCAGCCGCGCCTTGTCCTGGATGACGTCGACGCGCACCACCCGGCTCGGCTCGCCCCAGTCGGTGACGACGTCGCGCAAGTGGGGATTGGTGCGGATGACGCCGAGCAGCTCGCGCGCCTTGTCCTGCAGCATCTCGACCTCCGGCCCGCTGATGCGGTAGACCACCGGCCGGCCGACCGGCGGCCCGACTTCCAGCAGCTTGATGTAGACGTCGCTGCCCGGGAAGGTCTTCTTGAGATAGGCGGTGAACTCGGTCCGTAGCCGGTCGCGCGCTGCGAGATCCTTGGTGACGATCACGGTCTGGCCAAACCACGGCGCCGACGGTGCGACATCGAAGGTCAGCAGGAAGCGCATGGCCGCCTGGCCGACGTAGCTCGACCAGTGATCGATGCCGGGATTACCCTTGAGCATGTCGGTCTCGAACCGCGCCATCTCCTCGCCGGTACGGGCCACGGACGCGTTCTGCGGCAGGTTCCAGTCGACGATCAGTTCCAGGCGGTTGGAATCGGGGAAGAACTGCCGCTGCACGCCATCGAGACCGACGAGCGCGGCGAGGAAGGCGGCCACCGTGATGGCGATGGTCACCCAGCGGAAGCGCAGCACCAGGTGCAGCAACTTCTCGAAACCGCGGCCAAAGCGCGTCTTGCCCGCGCCGTGATGCTTGAGCTTGGCCGGCAGCACGCTGACGCCGATGAGCGGCGTGAAGATGACGGCGACGACCCACGACACCAGAAGCGACACGGCGATCACCACGAACATGGTGAAGGTGTATTCGCCGGCCATCGAGCGATTGAGCCCGACGGGGATGAAGCCGGCCACCGTCACCAGCGTTCCCGTCAGCATCGGGAAGGCGGTCGAGGTGTAGACGGCCGTCGCCGCCTTGCGCAGGCTGTCGCCCTGTTCGAGGCGGGCAATCATCATCTCGACGGCGATCATGGCGTCGTCGACCAAGAGGCCGAGGGCGATGATCAGGGCGCCGAGCGACACGCGTTGCAACGAGATCTCCGAGGTTTCCATCACCACGAAGGTGATGGCCAGCACCAGCGGTATCGACAGGGCCACCACGATGCCGGCTCTGACGCCGAGGCTCAGGAACGACACGATGAGCACGATGGCCACCGCTTCGAACAGCGCATCGGTAAAGTCGGCCACCGCCCCGTCGACCAGCTTGGGCTGATCGGCCACCTGGCTGAGGTCGAGCCCGACCGGCAGGTCGGCCTGCACCGCCGCGATGGTTGCGCGTAGCGCGTCGCCGAACTTCAGCAGGTTGGCGCCGCTCTTCATGCCGATGGCGATGCCGATGCCCGGCTCGCCGTTGAAGCGGAACAGCTCGGCCGGCGGATCGACATAGCCGCGACTGATCTTGGCCACGTCGGACAGACGGAAGAAGCGGCCGTTGACGCGCAGGTTGACCGTTTCGAGGCTCTTTTCCGAGCGGAACTCGCCCGAGACGCGCACCGACACCCGTTCCTTGCCGGCCTCGATGACACCGGAGGGATTGACGGCGTTCTGCTCGGCCAGCGTCCGCATCACCGCCTGCTGGTCGACGCCGTAGGCGGCGAGCTGGCGGGTGGAGAATTCGAGATAGATCACCTCGTCCTGGGCGCCGACGATCTCCACCTTGCCGACGTTGGGCACCGCCAGGATGCGGGTGCGGATGTCCTCGGCATAGTCGCGCATCTGGCGCGGCGTGAAGCCGTCGGCCGTCAGGGCGTAGATGTTGCCGAACACGTCGCCGAAGTCGTCGTCGAAGAACGGCCCGACGACGCCCGACGGCAGGTCGTAGCGGATGTCGGAGATGAGGTTGCGCACCCGCACCCAGGTGCTTTCCACCTGCGCGGGGGGCGTATCGTCGCGCAGATTGACGAACACGGTCGACAGGCCCGGCCGTGTCATGTCGCGCGTGTAGTCGATGTTCGGCAGTTCCTGCAGCTTCTTCTCGACGCGGTCGGTGACCTGCTTGGTCATCTCCTGCACCGAGGCGCCCGGCCATTGCGTGGCGATGACCATGGTCTTGATGGTGAAGGAGGGATCCTCCTCGCGCCCGAGATTGAAGAACGAGAAGACGCCAGCGACCGTGAAGACGATCATGAAGTACCAGACGAGCGAAGCGTGATCGAGCGCCCAGTCGGAAAGGTTGAACGACTTGAGGTTCACGGCTCGTCTCCATCGAAAGCGACACGTTGTCCGTCATCGAGGCGGTGAACGCCGGCCGAAACCACGCGTTCGCCGGCCTTGAGCCCGGCCGTCACCACCACGCCGTCGCTGCCATCGGTGCTTTCGGTCACCGCCCGGGCCGACACTGTGCCGGTCGGTCGTTCGCCGGCCTTGCCGCCGTCCGGCGTCACCACCCATACCGTCGGCTTGCCGTCGCGTTCGAACAGCACGCTGGCCGGCAGCACGATGACCGGCACGCTGCCGTGCTCGCCGATCACCGTCACCGTCGAACCCAGCCGGAACAGTTCGCTCGGATCGCTGAGACCGATCTTGAGCCGGCGCGTGCGCGTCAGGGCATCGGACTGCGGCGCGATCTCGCGCAACAGACCATGGGCGATGCGGTCGGGAGCGATCTGCAGCGCCGCCCGGAACGGCTGACCGAGGCTGAGCTGGCCGGCCATCCAGTCGGGCACGTCGATGACGGCGTCGCGCGGATCGGGCTTGGCCAGGGTGACCACCGGCGCGCCCGGCGCCACCGTCTGGCCCACCTCGGCGCCGGTGCCGGTGACCACGCCGTCGAAATCGGCCCTGAGGGTGGCGAACGTCAGCGCGTCGCGCGCCTTGGCGACATCGGCCTCGGCCTGGCGCATGCGGGCGTCGGCGGCGTCGACCGCCGTGTGGGCCGCTTCCCAGATCGATTGCGACGCCGTGCCGGACGCCTTGAGCGCGTCGATGCGACCGGCCGAGGCTCGGGCGTTCTCCAGCTCCGCCTTGCGGTTCCTGACTTCCGCCGCCGCCGCCCGCACGGCGAGTTCGAGCGCCGTCGGATCGATGGTGGCGAGCGTCTCGCCCTTGGCGACGAGATCGCCGGCCCCGACCTTGCGCGAGATCAGTTGGCCCAGCACCTGGAACGACAGGTCGGCGCTGACAGCCGGCTCCACCGTACCGGTAAAGGCCTGGTTGTCGCTGCCCTGTTCTTCGGCCACCACCGACAGCACCGGCCGGATCGGCGACGGCGGAGCCGCCTCGCGCGGCTCGCAGCCGCCCACCAGCGCCAACAGCCCGGCCAGCGCGATGAAGGAAGACGAAGCGTTCATTGGACGGGCTCCTCCAGGGGAACGACGACCTCGCCGGGGGCCAGCAGCTTGCCGCCGTCGATGACCACCCGCTCGCCGGGCTTGAGGCCCGATTGCACCAGCACCGTATCGGCGCCAAACGACGCCGCCTCGATCGGCCGCAACGCCACCTTGGCGTCGGCGCCGACCACCCAGACGGCCGCCCGGCCGGCCGTCATCGTCAAGGCCGACGCCGGAATATTGATGCTCAGGCTCTCGCTGCCGTTGACCTCCACCACCACCGGCGCGCCGAGCGTCATGCCGGCCGGCGGCACGCCGATGTCGACCTTGACACGCACCGTGCCGGTGGCCGTCTCCACCGTCGGCGACACTTCGCGCACGCGGCCGGTGGCCGTGACGTCCGGATCGGCGACAAGGCGCACCAGGGCCACCGAGGGCAGCGGCGAATTGAGAAACACCTGCTCGTAGACGTCGAGCACGGCATCGCGCGGCCCGTCGAGCGCCACCGTCAGCACCGGTTTGGCCGGCTGGGCGATTTCGCCGACGTTGGCGAAGCGGGCGACGACGATGCCATCGGCATCGGCCCTGAGTTCGGTATAGTCGAGCGTGGTACGGGCGATCTCCCGGCTGGCCCGGGCCGCCTCCAGCGTGCCCTCGGCGGTACGCACCACCTTTTCGGCGTCGTCGAAGCCGCTCTTGGTGGTGAAGCCCTTGTCGAGCAGCGTCCGCTGGCGTTCGAAATCGGCTGCCGACTGCCGATAGGCCGCTTCCGCCGCCGTCACCGCCGCCTCGGCGTTGCTGACATCGGCCTGCTGCTGGCTGGGATCGAGCCGCGCCAGCACGTCGCCGCGCGTCACGTGATCGCCGACGTCGACGGTGCGTTCGATGATGCGGCCGCCGGTGCGAAACGACAGATCGGACGTGGTCCGCGCCTGGATTTCGCCGGTCAGCGACAACAGCCGGCTCGACTGCCGGGCCTCTACGACCACGGTGTTGACGTAGGTCGGCGGCGCTTCGGCCTTCGATTGCCGGTCGTCGCAACCGGTGGCTCCAAGCGAAAGCAAAGCGACGAGGACAAAAAACGAGGAGCGCAAGGGCGCCTCCCTGACGGCAGGACGGGGTTCCACGGCCAATGCTCTAGATGCGAATGAACGTTCGGTCAATAACAGGCCGTGGTGGTCTGGTTATCGAATCCTTTACTTGAGCCGCTGTGACAGCCCGGCGACCACGAAGTACGCCTGGTCGGCGATGGCGGCGATCATCTGGTTGAGCCGGCCGGCGGCGTCGCGAAAGCGCCGGGCCAACGCGTTGTCCGGCACGATGGACAGCCCGACCTCGTTGGCCACCAGCACCACCGGCGCCCGGACCCGGCCGAGGACGGCGACCAGCCCGGCGGCGTCGGCTTCGAGATCGGCCTCGGCCAGCAAGCGGTTGGACAGCCAGAGCGTCAGGCAATCGACCAGCACGGCGTTGCCGGGCACGGCGAAGCGGAGGAGCGCGTCGGCAAGATCGTGCGGCGCCTCGACCGTCAGCCAGCCGTCGCCGCGCTGGGCGCGGTGGGTGGCGATGCGCTGTTCCATCTCCTCGTCGAAGGCCTGCGCCGTCGCCACGTAGACGCGCCGAAGGCCGACGGGTTCGGACACCAGAGCCTCGGCGAAGCGGCTTTTGCCGGAACGGGCCCCGCCCAGAACCAGCCGGATATCGGACATCGATCGCCTCACGGGTGAATTTGACGCGGTTCGACTACCATGCGCCGCGATTCGCCAAAAGTAGCACGACCCTTGCAAGACGACAGCTGGATCGCTCGCTTTCGCTGCCCGTTCCGCAAAGCCGCCGGCCATGCGTGATCGTTTTGCCGGCAGGCTGCCCGTTCCACCGGCAGCGACAACGACCGATCCCCAGGGGAACCGGCGACGGCAAGACAAACATGTCCCGCGCCGACAGGAACAGAGGATATTGCAAATGGCTGCTTCAGACGGAAGCGTCACCTACAAGAAGGCAGACGCCCAGTATTTCGAACAGCGACACCTGTCGCGCTACGCCGGCATCTGGTCGCTGTGGGCGCTCGGCGTCGGCGCCGTCATTTCCGGCCTGTTTTCGGGCTGGAACCTCGGCTTCGCCACCGGCGGCTGGGGCGGCATGCTGGTCGCCGCCATCATCATCGCCGCCATGTACATCGGCCTGACCTTCTCCATCGCCGAGATGAGCTCGGCGTTGCCGCACACCGGCGCCGCCTATTCGTTCGCGCGGACGGCCATGGGCCCATGGGGCGGCTTCGTCACCGGTCTGTGCGAAAACGTCGAGTACGTCATCACGCCGGCGGTCATCGTCACCTTCATCACCGCCTACGTCAACGCCATCCTCGGCATCGACGCCGCTTGGTCGCCGCTGCTCTGGATTGTGTTCTACGCCATCTTCCTCGGCCTCAACATCTTCGGCCTGGAGCTGTCGTTCAAGGTGACGCTGGTGGTGACCATCATCTCGCTGGCCATCCTGGCCTTCTTCTGCGCCAGTGCCGTGCCGTCGATGGACTTCGGCCGCTGGGCGCTCAACATCGGCGTCGGCCCCGACGGCGCGGCCATCGAGCTGCCCGAGGGCCACGGCTCCTACTTCCCGTTCGGCTTCACCGGCGTTCTCGCCACGCTGCCCTTCGCCGTCTGGCTGTTCCTCGGCATCGAGCAGCTGCCGCTGGCCGCCGAGGAATCGGTCGACCCGACCCGCGACATGCCGCGCGGCATCCTGGCCGGCATCGCCACGCTGATCGTGGCGGCGATGTTCGTCGTCGTGCTCAACCCGGCGATCCCCGGCATCGGCTCGTTCTTCCTGCAGACCTCCGGCGAACCGGTGCTGGCCGGCTTCCGCGCCATCTACGGCGCCGGCGGCGGCGCCATCCTCGGCCTCGTGGCGCTGACCGGTCTCATCGCCTCGTTCCATGCCATGGTCTACGCCCAGGGCCGTCAGGTCTACTCGCTGTCGCGCGCTGGCTACTTCCCGACGGCGCTGTCGCTCACCCACGGCACCCACAAGACGCCGCACGTCGCCATGATCGCCAGCTCTGTGGTCGGTCTCGCCGTCATGCTGGTCATCTGGTTCGCGCTCGGCGCCGAAAAGGGCGCGGCGGCCATCGGCAACGTGCTGCTCAACATGGCGGTGTTCGGCGCCATGTTCTCGTACGTCATGCAGGCCATCTCCTTCATCATCATGCGGGTGCGCCTGCCGGCCATCAAGCGGCCGTTCGTCAGCGCCCTCGGCATTCCCGGGGCCGTCATGACCATCGGCATCGCCCTCGTCACGCTCTACTACCAGGTGCAGGATCCCAACTTCACCAAGGGCGTCATGTGGGTGGCGCTGTGGTTTGCCATCGCCATCCTGTATTTTGCCCTGATCGGCCGTCACAAGCTGGTGCTGTCGCCCGAGGAAGAGTTCGCCCTCGAGCACGCCATTGGCCCCGAGGCCGAACCGGCCATGGCCGAATGAGCCTGCGACACGCCTGAACCATCACCGGGCGCTCCGCCACACCGGCGGGGCGCCTTCGTCTTGCCGCGCCCCCCTTGATCGCCGCCGCCGGCCGTGCAGAAATGGCGTTCGTCCCTCCTACCCGCCGCCCCGGAGACCGCCAGCATGTCCGATGTCTTTGAGCTCGTCACCCCGGTCGACGGTTCGGTCTACGCCGAGCGCCGCGCCGCCTCGGCCGCCGAGATGGCCCGCGTCTTCCGCCTGGCCCGCGATGCCCAGAAGGCCTGGGCGCGCACGCCGCTCGAAACCCGCCTCGCCCATTGCCTCAAGGCCCTCGACGCGCTGCTGGCCATGCGGGCCCGCATCGCCGAGGAGCTTACCTGGCAGATGGGCCGGCCGATCCGCTACACCCCCTTCGAGCTCAACGGCGTCGAGCAACGGACCCGCCACATGGCCGCCATCGCCGCCGACAGCCTCGCGCCCCTCGATTCCGGCCTTGAGAACGGCAGCAGCGGCGCCCACCGCTACATCAGCCGCGAGCCGCTCGGCGTCGTCTTCGTCGTGGCGCCGTGGAACTACCCCTATCTCACCACCGTCAATTCGGTGATGCCGGCGCTGATGGCCGGCAACACCGTCGTGCTCAAGCATTCCGACCAGACGCTGTTGGTGGCCGAACGCTTCCAGGACGCCTTCGACGCCGCTGGCCTGCCCGAGGGCGTGTTCCAGCACATCGTGCTGAGCCACGACCAGACCGCCGAGGCCATCGCCGGCCGCCTCGTCGACATGGTGGCCTTCACCGGCTCGGTCGAGGGCGGCACGGCCATGGAGCGCGCCGCCGTCGGCAAGTTCATCCCCATCAATCTGGAACTCGGCGGCAAGGACCCGGCCTACATCCGCCCCGACGTCAAGCTCGACTTCGCCATCGACAACGTCGCCGACGGCGCCTTCTTCAACTCCGGCCAGTGCTGCTGCGGCATCGAGCGCGTCTACGTGCACGAGAAGGTCTACGACGACTTCGTCGCCGGCCTCGTCGAACTCACCGGCAAGTACGTGCTCGGCGACCCCACCGATCCGGCCACCACGCTTGGCCCCATGGCCCGCGCCCGTGGCGCGGCGACGGTGCGGGCCCAGATGGCGGCGGCCGAACGGGCCGGCGCCCGCGCCCACCTCGATCCGCGCCGCTTCCCGGCCGATCGCGTCGGCACCCCCTATCTCGCGCCGCAGGTGCTGACGGCCGTCAATCATCAGATGACCTTCATGACCGAGGAGACGTTCGGGCCGGCGGTCGGCATCGTCAAGGTACGTGACGACGCCGAGGCCATCGCCCTGATGAACGATTCGCGCTACGGCCTCACCTGCTCGCTGTGGACCGAGGATCTCGACGCCGCCGAGGCCATCGGCCGCGAGCTCGCCACCGGCACGGTGTTCGTCAACCGTTGCGACTATCTCGACCCGGCCCTGACCTGGACCGGCGTCAAGGACACCGGCCGCGGCGCCGCCCTGTCGCCGCTCGGCTTCCACGGCCTCACCCGGCCCAAGAGCTGGTACGTACGCCAGGCGCCGGTGTGACTGGCGCCAGTGC
>CALMMQ010000018.1 GCA_937868725.1 uncultured Pleomorphomonas sp. | reverse complement strand
CGAACTGATCAAGGCGCGCCGCTTCATGCAAGACAGGATGCGGGAGGCCGAGTTCGATGCTTGAAGACCTGAAAGAAGCCGTATACGCCGCCAACATGGCGCTACCGCGCCACGGACTGGTGACCTTTACCTGGGGCAATGCCTCAGCCATCGACCGGGCGACCGGCCTCGTGGTCATCAAGCCGTCGGGCGTCGACTACGAAAAGCTGAAACCCGCCGACATGGTGGTGGTGGACGTTGCCTCCGGCAAGGTGGTCGAAGGCGGCCTGAAGCCGTCGTCGGACACGCCGACGCACCTGGTGCTCTACCGGGCGTTCCCGACCATCGGCGGCATCGTCCACACCCACTCGCGCCACGCCACCATCTGGGCCCAAGCCGGCCGCGACATCGAAGCCTATGGCACGACGCAGGCCGACTACTTCTACGGTCCGGTGCCGTGCACGCGGCTGATGACCGACGCCGAGATCGGCGGCGAATACGAGGTCGAGACCGGCAACGTCATCGTCGAGACCTTCCGCAGCCGGCAGATCGAGGCGGCTGAGGTGCCGGGCGTGCTCGTGCACTCGCACGGTCCGTTCTCGTGGGGCAAGGACGCCGACGGGGCGGTGCACAACGCCGTGGTGCTTGAGGAAGTGGCCTACATGGCGCTGTTCTCGCGCGTCATCACCCCGACGCTGCCGCCGATGCAGCAGACGCTGCTCGACCGGCATTTCCTGCGCAAGCACGGCAAGAACGCCTACTACGGTCAGGGCTGACCCGGCCGCACTCCGCTTCATCGCGAGGCCGAGCCCGGCTCGGCCTCCCCCCTGTCTTGAGCGCCGGACGCCAGCGTCCCGACGTCGTGGGCGCTTGCGTCTCTGTCTGATGGCCGATCGGTCAGGGCGACTGAACGGTGTGTCGTTCATGGAGGACACGCCATGGAACCCGATCTCGCTCTCCTGGACTGGCTGAAGCCATTCCTGCCTCTGCTCGGTCCCGAGAAGCGCCGGGCCATCTGCCCGCTCTACGTCGCGGCGTTGATCGATCCCGACAAGACGGCCCTGACGGCGGCCACCGCCGGCGATCGGTACGACCGGCTGCATCACTTCATCTCGAGCGGCGTCTGGGATCACCGGTCGCTGTGTGACGAACTGGCGCGCCAGGCCGACCATCAGGCCGGCGGCCCCGACGCCGTGCTGGTCGTCGACGACGTGCATCTGCCCAAGACCGGCCGCCACGCCGTCGGCGCGGCGCCGCGACGCCTGACGCCCACCGGCGCGCCGGTCAATTGCCAGACGCTGGTGGCGCTGACGCTGGTGCGCGGCGACCGGGCGGTGCCGGTCGGCCTGCGGCTGATGCTGCCGGAGGCCTGGCTCGAGGACACCGACCGGCTCGACAAGGCGGAAGTGCCCGACGTCTACCGCCGGCCGCAGAGCGGACCGGACATCGCACTTGAGGAGATCGACCGCCTCATCGCTCTCGGCGCCGGTTTCGGGCTGGTGCTGGCCGGCAGCGACTATGGGGCCTCGACCGCTTTCCGCCAGGGGCTGCGGGCGCGGCGCCTGACGTCGATCGTCGGCGTGCCGGCCACCTTGTCGGTCTGGCCGGTCGCCGACGATGCCCGCCCGTTCGACCCGACGCCGATGACCACGGCCGCAGCCCTGCTGCGCCAGGCGCGCTGGACGTCCGACGGGGCGGGCTCGCATGCCTTTGCCCGGGTGCGGGTCGGCGACGACGACGGCCTGCGACCGTCGGGCCGCGATCGCAGCGGCCGGCCGGCCGGCGAAGCGATCTGGCTGATCGGCACGACCGCCGCGTCGGGTGAATGCCACTACCATCTCGCCGACGCCGCCGAGACCAGCCGGCCCGAGGCGCTGGTGGCGACGCTGTCGAGCCGCCTCGCCTCGGAGCGGGCGACTGCCCGGATGCGGGACGACCTCGGGCTCGAACGCTTCGAGGCCCGGTCCTGGCAGGGCCTGCACCGGCACTTCCTGATGACCATGATGGCCTGCGCCTACCTGCAGCACCGGTCGCTGGCCCCGCCGCCGCATGCCATCCCCCTGAAAGCGCAGGGCTAGAGCGTTTTCCGACCTGATGGACTCATCAGGTCGATGAGAAATCGCTCCAGATTCAATAAGTTGAGCAGCCGCTTGTCGATCATGTTGTTTCAACGTGATCGGCGGATGCTCTAGCTTTCAACAGCCTGTGCGGCCGGATCGGCTCACCGCCCCGGCACCGGATCAGGCGACCTCGCCGGCGGCGGCGATGATCACCGTGATGCCGGCATCCTCGAGGATGCGCCGGTCGGTTTCGGTCAGGCCGTCGTCGGTGATCAGCGTGCTGACGCGGGCGAGCGGCATGGCGATATGGCGGGCGCGGATGGAGAACTTGCTGCTGTCGACCAGCACCACCACCTCGTCGGCCAGCTCCTGGAAGGCCTGGATGGTCCGGACCAGCAGCGGGTGCGACTCGTGCAGGCCGGCGGCGCTGATGCCCTGAGCGCTCAGGAAGAACTTCGAAGCGTAATAGCCGCTGTCCTGGCTGAAGGGCGAGAAGATGATGCCGGGCTCGCGGTGGACGTCGCCGCCGGCGATGACCAGATTGCAGACGCCGTGCTCGTAGAGGGCGGAGGCCAATGGCATGGAATTGGTGAAGATGCTGAGGTTGCGGTAGCCGAGCCGCTTGGCGAACTGGAAGCAGGTCGAGCCGCCGTTGACGATGAGCTTGTCGCCATCGTTGCAGAGCTTCTCGGCCTCGACGGCGATGGCTTCCTTGCGCTCGATGTGCAGGATGCGGTTGGCCTCGAAGGGACGGGCGGCCAGACGCTGCGACACCGAGTCGTTGGAGGGCGCGATGCCGCCGAACACCTTGCGGACACGACCGAGGTTGTGCAGCTTGGCGATGTCGCGGCGAATGGTGGCCGGCGACACCTCCAGCTGTTCGGTCAGGTCCTTGACCGACATGAACTGTCGCTCGTCAAGAACGCTGACAATCCTATCCAGGCGATCCTTCTCGTTCAAAGCCGTACCCCTGCCCCCCGCGTCGCCGGGACGTTCCTCACCCCCACGCCGCCCCAAAGGCAGGGGCCCGACGCGGAGACGCCGACGGGCGATCATCGCCCATCGTTGCGAACGTTTCCAGTGCCACAAGTGCCCGGCGTTGACCAGACCGACAGAGGAATGCTTCCCTTACGCCCGGAGGCGGGCGGCCGCCCGGGCCAGTGCCTCGATGCGATCCCAGTCGCGGGCGGCAACGGCGTCGGCCGGCGTCACCCACGAGCCGCCGACACAGGCGACGTTGGTCAGGCCGAGGTAGGTCGGCGCCTTGGCCGCGTCGATGCCGCCGGTGGGGCAGAAGCGGACGCGACCGAACGGCGAGGCGAAAGCCTTGAGCTGAGCCGCCCCGCCCGACGTTTCGGCCGGGAAGAACTTCAGCCGCTCGTAGCCACGCTCGAGCATGGCCATCAGTTCGCTGGCCGTGCCGACACCCGGCAGCAGCGGCACGCCGGTGGCTTCCACCGCCGCGACCAGGGCCGGCGTGGCGCCGGGGGACACCATGAAGCGGGCGCCGGCAGCACGGGCGGCTTCGGCCTGGCCGGCGTTGAGCACGGTACCGGCACCGGCGACGGCGCCGGGCAGCGTCGACAGCGCCTTGAGGCAATCGAGGGCGCGCGGGGTGCGCAAGGTCACCTCCAGCGCCGGCAGGCCGCCAGCCACCAGGGCCCGACCGATGGCGAGCGCCGTTTCCGGATCGTCGAGGATCAGCACCGGAATGACCGGCGCCAGCGTCATGACGGCATCGACGGCTTGAACGTCCTGGCTCATCGGCCATCCTCCAGCACCATGGGACCGGCCAGCGTGGTGGCGCCGTCCTCGGCCGAGCCGACGGCCCGACGCAGCGCCGTGAACAGGTTGCGACCGCCGCCGCGGCCGTTGGCGGCGAGATCGGCGGTGACGGGCGGGCGGGCCGCCCACTCGTCGGCCGGGACCAGCACGTCGAGCCGGCCGGTGGCGACGTCGAGGCGGATGCGGTCGCCGTCGCGGATACGGGCGATGGCGCCACCGGCCGCCGCTTCCGGCGTGACGTGGATGGCCGCCGGCACCTTGCCGGAGGCGCCGGACATGCGCCCGTCGGTGACGAGCGCCACGTGGCGGCCGCGATCCTGCAACAGGCCGAGCGGCGGCGTCAGCTTGTGCAGCTCCGGCATACCGTTGGCGCGGGGGCCCTGGAAGCGAACCACGGCGACGAAGTCCTCGTCGAGACCGGCCTTGAAGGCGGCGAGGAAGGCTTCCTGCGAGGCGAAGACACGGGCCGGCGCCTCAACGGTCTGGTGTTCGAGGGCAACGGCCGATGACTTGATGACGGCGCGACCGATGTTGCCGGTGAGCAGGTTGAGACCGCCGGTGGCCTGGAACGGCCGCGCAAACGGCCGAACCACCGTTTCGTCGGCGCTCTCGGCCGGCGTTGCAGCAAACACCAGCCGGCCGGCGGCGTCGAGGGTCGGTGTCTGCTCGTAGGGGGCAAGACCGGCGCCGAGAATGGTGCGGACGTCGTCGTGCAGCAGGCCGGCCCGGCGCAGTTCGCGCACCAGGAACGGCACGCCGCCGGCGTCGCGGAAGCCGTTGACGTCGGCCTTGCCGTTGGGATAGGCGCGCACCAAGAGCGGCACCACGGCCGAGACGGCGGCGAAGTCGTCCCAGTTGATGCTGAGCCCGGCCGCCCGCGCCATGGCGATCAGGTGGATGGTGAGGTTGGTCGAGCCACCGGTGGCACAAAGGCCGACGATGCCGTTGACGAAGGCGCGGGCGTCGAGCATCGGACCGATCGGCTGGGCGGTGTCACCGAAGCCGGCGATGGCAACGGCACGCTCGACGGCGGCGCGGGTCAGGGCGTCGCGCAAGGGCGTGTCCGGCGCCACGAAGGCCGAGCCGGGCAGCATCAGCCCCATGATCTCCAGCAGCATCTGATTGGTGTTGGCTGTGCCGTAGAAGGTACAGGTACCGGGGGCATGGTAGGCGCCGGCCTCGGCGGCCAGGAGGTCGGCGTCGCTGGCCTTGCCGGCGGCGTAGGCCTGCCGCACGGCGTTCTTCTCGGCGTTGGTGATGCCCGACGGCATCGGTCCGGACGGGACGAACACCGTCGGCAGATGACCGAAGGCCAGAGCGCCGATGACGAGGCCGGGAACGATCTTGTCGCAAATACCGAGCATCAGCGTGGCGTCGAACATGTCGTGCGCCAGAGCGACGCCGGTCGACATGGCAATGACGTCGCGCGAGAACAGGCTGAGCTCCATGCCGGTGCGGCCCTGCGTGACGCCGTCGCACATGGCTGGCGCACCGCCGGCCACTTCCGCCACGGCACCGAGCCGGGCGGCTTCGGCGCGCATCAGCTCGGGATAGCGCTCATAGGGCCGATGGGCCGACAGCATGTCGTTGTAGGTGGTGACGATGCCGAGGTTGAGGGCGGCGGCACCGAGGAGGCGGCGCTTGTCGTCGGCCGGACAGGCGGCGAAGCCGTGAGCGAGGTTGGAACAGGCGAGGCGATGGCGGGCCGGGCCGGCGACGAGCGCCTGGCGGGTGGCGGCGATGTCGTCGAGGTAGGCCCGGCGGCTCGCCGCGCTGCGCTGCTCGATGCGATCGGTGACGGCGGCGATGGCGGAATGGAGGGTCATGCGCGCGCCCCTTTCCCGTCGGAGCCGAGCGTGGCGATGTGACTGAGGATCGTCTCGACGATGGCCTCCGGCGTCGGCGTGATGTCGACGACGAGTGCGCCCTGCGGTTCTTCCAGCGTTTCGAACTGGCTGGCGAGGAGATTGGGGTTCATGTAGTGGCCTTTGCGTGCCTCAAGGCGGGCGGCGACCGTCTCGGGGGCGCCCTTGAGATAGACGAACAGGACGTCACCCGGCGACGACAGCACGTCGCGATAGCTCTGACGCAGCGCCGAGCAGGCGATGACGTGGCTGGTGCCGGTCGCCTGCCAGTCATCGATGGCCTGACGCAGCGCGCCGAGCCAGGGCCAGCGATCGTCGTCGGTGAGCGGAATGCCGCGCCGCATCTTCTCGACGTTGGCGGCGGGATGGAAGTCGTCGGCGTCGGAAAAGCCGCAGCCGAGACGACTGGCCAGCAGCGCCCCGATCGTCGACTTGCCGGAGCCGGAGACTCCCATGACGATGATGATCATTTGCAATTTCCCGTGCGGAGGATCGAGTTGGCGCGCCGTCAGCGCAGACCGCGCGCCGCCGTGTAGACCGCGTAGACGGACGAACTGGCGGTGATGAACAGCCGGTGGCGGCAGGCGCCGCCGAAGGTGACGTTGGCAACGATCTCCGGCACGTTGATGCGGCCGATCAGCGTGCCGTCGGGAGCGAAGACACAGACGGCCTTGCCGGCCGAGGTCCAGACGTTGCCGGCGTCGTCGAGGCGGAAGCCGTCCGGCACGTCGTCGCCGAGGTCGGCGAACACCCGGGCCGGGCCGAGGCGGCCGTCGTCCTGGACGTCGTGGACGAAGATCTTCTTAGGCCCGCCCGGCACGTGCGAACCGCCGCTGTCGGCGACGTAGAGCAGCCGCTCGTCGGCCGAGAAGGCAAGACCGTTGGGCTTGCAGTAGCCGGAGGCGGCCAGCGTGACGGCGCCGGTGGCCGGATCGGCACGGTAGACGTTGCAGGCGCCGATGTCGCTGACGCCGCGACCGCCCTCGTAGTCGTTCATGATGCCGTAGTCGGGGTCGGAGAACCAGACGCTGCCATCACGCTTGACGACGACGTCGTTGGGCGAATTGAGGCGTTTGCCCTCGAAGCGATCGGCGATGACGGTGACCGAACCGTCGTATTCGGTGCGGGTGACGCGGCGCGTCTGGTGCTCGCAGCTGACGAGGCGGCCGGCGCCGTCGTGGGTGTTGCCGTTGGCGAAGTTCGAGGGCTGGCGATAGATGCCGCTGGCGCCGTCTTCGAGCCAGTAGTGGATGCGGTTGGAGGGAATGTCGCTCCACAGCAGGCAACGGCGGTCGGCAAACCACACCGGACCTTCGGCCCAGCGCAGGCCGGAGGCGATGGTCTCGAGGGAGAAGACGTTGCTCAGGAAGCAGCGATCGGCCCGCAGATCGAACCGCTCGAAAACCGTTTCAGTCATGATGGGTCCTGGAGGCTTGTTGTCGGGGAAGCCGAGGACGGCAAGCCGCCCTCGGTCGTCGCGGTCAGACGCGGGTGCTGCGCTCGCGACCGTAGACCAGCAGCATGGCGATGATGACGGCACCGTAGATGACCTGGCGGCCGGCGTCGGGCATCTGCATGATCGACAGGATCGACTGCAGCAGCGTGATGAGGATGACGCCGCATACCGTGCCGAGATAGTTGCCGCGGCCGCCGAGAATGGAGGTGCCGCCCAGCACCACCGCCGCCATAGCCGGCATCAGGAAGCTGTCGCCCATGGCCTGGTAGGCCTTGGTGGAGTAGCCGGCCAGCAGGATGCCCGACAGGGCGGCCATGGCGCCGGAAAAGGCGAAGCAGGCGACGATGATGCGGCCGGTGCGGATACCGGAGAGATAGGCGGCCGCCTCCATGTTGCCGATGGCGTAGACGGCCCGGCCGAAGCGGGTGCGGCGCAGCAGGAAGATCATGCCGCCACCGACCACCAGCCACACCAGCACGGCGTTGGGGATGCCGGCGAACGAGCGGCCAACGGCGATGAGGCGCATGGCGTCGGTGGCCTTGTCCTGCGGCGCCGAGCCGCCGGTGAGCAGCACCAAGAGGCCCTGCACCACGGCGTTGGTGCCAAGGGTGAAGATCATGGCCGGCAGGCGCAGGTAGGCGACGCCGATGCCGTTGAACACGCCGACCAGCGCCCCGCACAGGATGCCGAACGGAATGGCCAGCACCACGCCAAGCGGCCCGATCCAGCCGGAGAGGCCGGTGGCCATCATGGCCCCCAGCGTCACCACCCAGGGGATGGACAGGTCGATGTGGCCGAGCAGCACCACCATCATGGCGCCGGAGGCGATGACGCCGAGGAAGGTGGCGATCTGCAGCTGCTGCAGCAGATAGTCCTGCGACAGGAAGGCGGGCGAGTAGACGGCGCCGGCGGCGAGCAGGGCGATGATGCAGCCGATGGCGATCTGGACGGGACGGTCGATGCCGAAGCGGTTCATGGCGAGAGTCCAGCTGGAGGCGGAGGGCGTGGCCATCATTGGAAGATCTCCAGACGGTTCTTGACCCGGAAGACGCGAATGGCGCCGACGCTGATGGCGAGGAGCAGTACCGCCCCCTGGAACAGCGGCTGCCACAGCGGCGGCAGATCGAAGACGAACAGCAAATCCTCGATGGTCCGGAGAATGAAGGCGCCGAACACCGAGCCGATGGCCGTACCCCAACCGCCGGCCAGGCTGGTGCCGCCGATGACGACGGCGGCGATGGAATTGAGCGTGTAGGCACCGGCCACCGTGGCCGAGGCTTCGCCGGAATAGGTGTTGCAGGTGAGCAGGATGCCGCCGATGGCCGCCAGCAGGCCGGACAGCACGTAGACCAGCATCTTGGCCTGGCGGGTCGGCACGCCGGAGACGTAGGCGGCGTTCTCGTTGGAGCCGATGGCGAGGGCGGCGCGGCCGTACTCGGAGCGGCGGAACGGCACCCACACCGCCAGCACCACGGCGGCGAGCAGCAGGAGACCGACGGGGATGGTGTCGAACAGCGTGCCGGTGGCGAAGTCGGCGATGTCGGACTGGACGTCGCCGCCCGGGCTCGGCCGGATCCACAGGGCGATGCCGGCGAACACGGCGCCGGAGGCGAGCGTGGTGATCATCGGCTGCAGGCGGCCGGCCACGACGATCAGGCCGTTGACCAGGCCGGCCAGCGAGCCGGCAACCAGCACGGCGAGGATGCCGAGCAGCGCTTCGGGCATGGTACCGACCACCAGACGCGAGGCGAGACAGTTGGTCAGCACGAAGATGACGCCGACCGACATGTCGATGCCGCCGGTCAGCACCGGCAGGGTCTGGGCCATGGCCACCAGCGCCAAGAGCACCGCCTTGTTGGTGGCGGTGGTCACCACGGCGCTGGACAAGCCGGCCGGGTGAAAGGCGATGTAGATGGCAAACATCAGGATGAAGATGGCCAGCGCGGCCAGCGGGCCGGCATTGTGGGCGAGCGTGAGACGCAGGGTTTTCATGCGCTCCTCCTCATGGGCGAGACGTCGAGGGCGGCTTCGAGCAGGTTGCGGTCGGTGAGTTCGTCGCCGGCCAGTTCCCGCGTGACGCGGCCGCCGTACATCACCAGCACGCGGTCGCAGCAGCCGATCAGCTCGGCATAGTCGGTGGAATAGAACAGGATGGCGGCGCCCTCGTCGGCGAGACGGCGCAGCAGGCGGTAGATCTCCTGCTTAGTGCCGACATCGATGCCGCGCGTCGGGTCCGAGAACAGCAGGATGCCGGGGGCGGTCATCAGCCACTTGGCCAGCACCACCTTCTGCTGATTGCCGCCCGACAGCGTCGAGACGGCGGCGTCGAGGTCGGGCGCCTTGATCTGCAGCTCCTTGAGGCAACGCTGCTGCTCGGCCGCCTCGGCGCCGGCGTCGATGCCGAAGGGACCGCTGAAGCGCTTGAGGGCGGCGAGTGACATGTTGTCCTTGACGCTCATCGGCAGCATCAGCCCCTCGAACTTGCGGTCCTCGGGAATGAGGGCGATGGGCAACGGCGCCGCCATGGCCTCGGTGGGACCGGAGAGGCGCAGCCGCTGGCCGCCGGCCGTCACTGTGCCGCCGACGTCCTTCAGGGCACCGAACAGCGCCAGCAGCAGCTCGCGCTGGCCCTGGCCGTCGAGGCCACCGATGCCGAGGATCTCGCCCTTGTGCAGTTCGAGATCGACGCCTTTGAGCTGACGCCCCCAGGAGAGGGCGTCGACCTTGAGGGCGGTCTCGCCCCGGGGCGCTGTCGATTTGGGTGGATAGTAGCTTTCGACCTCGCGACCGATCATCAGCTGGACGATGTCGCCGACCGGCTTGGAGCCGGCCTTGAAGGTCTCGATGTGGCGACCGTTGCGGAACACCGACACGGTGTCGGCCAGCGCCTCGATCTCCTGCATGCGGTGCGAGACGTAGAGGATGCCGACCCCCTCGTCGCGCAGCCGGCGAACGATGGCGAACACCCGCTCGACGTCCTCGGAGGTCAACGCCGAGGTGGCCTCGTCGAGGATGAGCAGGCGCGGCTTGCGGCCGAGCGCCTTGGCGATCTCCACCATCTGCCGGCGCGACAGCGTCAGGTCGCGCACCAGCTCCAGCGGATGGATGTCGCCGCAGCCGACGCTGTCGAGCAGCGCGCGTGCCCGCTCGATTTCGGCACGGCGGTTGGCAAGACCGAAGCGGCGGGGCCCGTCGACGATGGACAGGTTCTCGGCCACCGTCAGGTCGGGCACCAGCGACAGTTCCTGAAAGACGCAGACGATGCCCTGGCGCACGGCCTGCAAGGGCGAGGTGAAGCGCACCGGTTCGCCGCGATAGAGCAGCTCGCCGTCGCTGGGGTCGGTGACGCCCGACGACACCCGGATGAGGGTCGACTTGCCAGCGCCGTTTTCGCCCATGACGGCATGAATCTCGCCGGCGCGGGCGGCGAAACTGACGTCCGAGAGCGCCAGCGTTCCGCCATATCGCTTGGTGACATGGCGCATTTCGAGAAGGATGGATGGATCGGGCATGGCGACTCCCCCGGGGTTTCCGACAAACCGACCGGGGCGGACCACACCGCCCCGGCCGTCTTCAACAGGTCCGATCACTGATCCTGCTTGGTCTGGCCCATGATCTCCTGAGCGGAGAAGTTGATGCCGCAGGTCGGGAACGAGTTGCCGACGAAGAAGTTGTCGGACTGGTCGGAGTAGAAGTTCTCCTTGTCCTTGAAGTCGGGGTCGTGGACTTCCGACAGCGGCAGGGCGATCGACTGCGGCACGACGTTACCGGCCAGGGCGGCGAGCGCCGTCTTCATGGCTACGGCCACCTGGGCCGGACCGGTACCGGCCGACAGACACTTCAGGCCTTCGCCGGCATGGGTGGCGCAGAGCTTGCGGAAGCCGTTCTCGGTCTCACCGCCGATGGGGATGTAGGGATGGCCCGAGTCGGCGAGGGCGCGCACCACACCGGCCGAACCGCCCTGGGTGCTGACGCCGACGAACGACTTGTGCACGGCGACGGCATCGGCCACCACCTTCTGCGTCGTGCCTTCGTCCCAATTGCCCTGCACTTCGACAACTTCGAACTTGCCGCCGGCGTTCTTGACGGTCTCCAGCACGCCCTCGTGACGGTCGCGGTCGACCGAGGTGCCGGACACGCCGCGCACTTCCAGGATCTTGCCGGACTTCTCGGGCACGTTGTCGACCACCCACTGCGTCCACAGCTTGCCGAGCGCCTTCTGGTCGACGTTGACGTTGATGGCCTCGTCCGTGTCGAGGGTGTTGTCGAAGGCGACGAGCACGACGCCCTTGGCGTTGGCGCGCTTGATCACCGGCTTGAAGGCGGCCGGATTCTGGGCGTTGACGATGATGGCGTCAAAGCCGGAGTTGATGAAGTTGTCGACGGCGGCGATCTGGGCGGCGATGTCCTCGCCGGTCGAGACGACCTTGAATTCCTTGATCTGGGCGGCGACATCCGGCTGGGCGGCGTAGGCCTTGGCCGTCTGGATCATCTGGATGCGCCAGGTGTTGCCGACGAAGCCGTTGGCCAGAGCGATGCGATAGGGGCCGTCCTTCTTGGGGAACTGGAAATACTTGGTGTCGGCGTTCCACGGCTTGAAACAGACGGGATCGGCGGCCGGGCCAGACACCACCTTGGGGCCAGCGGCGAACGCCGAGGCGGACAGACCGAGCGACATGACCAGCGCCAGCGCGGAAACGGCGTATTTCAACTGCATATCAAACCTCCCATGACGCCACCCGCCTCGCCGGTCGGGCAGCCCAGCCGCACCAGGCGGCGATGTGGCGACAGCACCCCAAATGGGAGCGCTATCATTCAATCATAACAGACTGGTCCCTTGAGTGGAACCAGAGACGGCGTGCGCGGGTCCGACAGGCAACCGCCGATGGCAGCGCTGCGACCGAACCGCTGGGCGGTCGGGGACGATGGCATGTCGCCATCTTCGGACCAACAGGTTTCGAGACGTCGGCTTCCGGCTCATCGACTGTGACGTGCGGTCATCGGCAGAAGTCCACAAGCTCATCCAACGTTCCGTCGATCCCGACGCCGATGTCAGCGCCTCAAAAGACATATACTATTGGACTATATGGCGGATTATCGCGTCAACGACCGAACCGGCACTCACGAATACGCCACCACGACCAGTTCTTGACAAAGCGCCACCCTCGGAGCGGCGATGATCGATGACCATATCGGCACAATGCGGCACGCCGTGATGGCGGACCGGCACGGTAACGACGGTCATCGACTGACTGGTTCGGGCGCGAAGCCGCGGGCAAAGAACCTCCCTCTCATCCCGCGAGGCAAATGATACCGCTATCAAATGCGTCTGGCAACCCAAAAGTCAGCCGGTGAGATAGCGATTGGTCGTATCACGTACCTTGAGTTCGAAGCCGACGTCGACGATGCGCTGGGTCGGAGGCATTCCCGCCAGCTCCTTGAGAGCCATCTCGATGGCGAGATAGCCCATGCGGTAGCGGAAGGTCCGCACCGAGGTCACCGAGGGATAGGACGCTTCCATCAGCTCGAGGTCGTTGAACCCGGCGATGCCCATGTGCTGCGGTACCGGGATGGCCGCCTGCTGGCATTCGAACAGGGCGCCCATGGCGATGTCGTCGTTGTTGCAGAACACGGCGTCGGTGTCGGGACGGCGGGTCAGCAGGTCGCGCAGCAGCATGCGGCCGAGCGAGAAGGTCGAGGGGGCGGGCGTGGTGACGCAACGGCCGGCATCATAGAGCCCGGCCTCTGTTAGCGCTGCCCTGAAACCGTCGAGACGGCGCAAGGTGCGCGGGTCCATGCGCGCCCCGAGGAAGCCGATGCGGCGATAGCCGGCCTCGATCAGGTGCTGCGTCACCGCCGCGCCGGCAGCCCGCTGGGAGAAGCCGACCACCATGTCGATGGGGTCGTCGCCCGTCTCCATGATCTGCACCACCGGACAGGCGGCCTGGCGCAGCAGCGCCCGCCCCCGCTCGGTCTGGTCGAAGCCGGCGACGATCAGAGCCGCCGGCTTCTGCCGGATGAAGCCGGCGATCAGCCGCTCTTCCTCGAAGGGCGAAAAATGGTTGTTGGCGAAGTGGATCTGGTAGGGCGCATCGGCGAGCGCGTCGTACATGCCGGTCAGCACGTCGGAGAAGACGCTGTTGGTGAGCGAGGGAATGATGACGCCGATGACGTCGGAGCGGGCCGACGCCAGGGCGCGGGCGTTGGGATCGGGGGCATAGCCGAGAGCGGCGACGGCGGCCATGACCTGCTCGCGCAGCTCCGGGCTGACCTTGTCGGGCGTCCGCAGCGTCCGCGACACCGTGATGGGGCTGACGCCGGCCTGGGCCGCCACATCGGCAACGGTCGGACGACCGGACCCTCTCCCCGTCTTCATGCCTCTCCCCTCTTCCGCCCGACCGCGCCCTGATCCATCCGGGACGCGGATCGCCGATCCGAACTGGCGCGGCGACTATGACGGGACAGGGCGGCCGCATGCAAGCAATATCAAAGCGTCGAGGCCGCCGCGCCACCGGAGCAGGCGCGGCGGCGGACCGTCAGAGCACCTCGTTGAGGAAGCGCTTGAGGCGCGGGCTCTGCGAGTGCTCGAAGATCTGGTCCGGCGAACCAACCTCGACGATGCGGCCCTCGTCCATGAACACCACCTGATCGGCGACCTTGCGGGCAAAGCCCATCTCGTGGGTGACCACCACCATGGTCATGCCGCGGCGGCCGAGGTCGGACATCAGGTTGAGCACGCCCTTGACCAGTTCGGGATCGAGGGCCGAGGTCACTTCGTCGAACAGGATGATCTCCGGTTCCATGGCCAGCGCCCGGGCGATGGCGACGCGCTGCTGCTGGCCGCCGGACAGGCTGGATGGCCGGTGATCCATGCGGCTGGCGAGCCCGACGTCGGCAAGGCGGGCCTCGGCGACGCGCCGCGCCTCGGCCGGCGCCAGCTTCTTGACCTTGGTAAGCGCCAGCATGACGTTCTCGAGCGCCGTATGATCCGGGAACAGGTTGAACTGCTGGAACACCATGCCGACGCGGCGGCGCAGCGTTTCCGGCCGCATCGACAGGATCGAGGCGCCGTCGATGGCCATCTCGCCGGCCTTGGGTTCGACCAAGCGGTTGAGGCAGCGCAGCAGCGTCGACTTGCCCGAGCCCGACGGGCCGATGATGCAGGTCACCGTGCCGGCCTTGACGTCGAGATCGATGCCCTTGAGCACATCGAGTTCGCCGTAGGCCATGGCAAGGCCGCGCACGCTGAGGCTGCCGCCACGGAAGACGGGGCGGCTTTCGGTCACTGCGCTGGCGGCCGGGCTGGCGCCCTGTAGTTCGCCGACTTCCTCAAGACCGGAGACCAGCGCCGTCGGCCGTTTGCCGCTGCGCAGCCGGTTGTCGACGTAGTTGACGAGGTGGGTGAGCGGCACGGTGATGACGAGATAGAAGATGCCGGCCAGCAGCAGCGGCGACAGGTTGCCGGTGACCACCGACTGGTCCTGTCCGACGCGGAAGATCTCGCGCTCGGAGGCCAGCAGGCCGAGAAAATAGACCAGGCTGGAGTCCTTGACGTTGCCGATGAACTGATTGACCAGCGCCGGCAGCACCCGGCGGATGCCCTGGGGGATGACGATGAGGCGCATGCCCTGGCCGTAGCTCATGGACAACGCCCGGCAGGCCTCCATCTGGCCGCGCTCGACGCTCTGGATGCCGGAGCGGAAGATCTCGCCGATGTAGGCGGCGGCGATCAGGCTGAGGGCGATGATGCCGAGCGGATAGGGCGACGGCCCGAACAGCTGACGTCCGACGCGGGCAAAGCCCTGACCGATGATCAGGATGGTCAGGATGGCCGGCAGACCGCGGAAAATGTCGGTGTAGAGGCGCGCCGGCAGACGGACCCACGGTGTGCGCGATATGCCCATCACGGCCAGGACGATGCCGACGACGATACCGAGGATCGTCGAGGCAAAGGCAAGGATGAGCGTGTTCTTGAGACCGATGAACAGCATGTTGGGCAACACGGCCGCCATGGCGTCAAAATCGAAGAAGCTGCGACGAACGTTCTCGAACCATTCCATCTTGGGGACTTTCCAGGTCGGCCGCTGACCGAAATACAAAAGGACCGGCGCGCTTGAGCAGCGCTCCGGTCAAGGATGGCCATCTCGCACAGGGGAGCGCGGCTGGCTGTCGGAACCGGAGCCGCCACCCGACGATGATCGCCGGGCAGCGGGGCGCGGCCTCACTTCTTGGGCAGATACTGGTCGGGCATCGGCGAGCCGGGGAACCACTTCTGGTACAGCGACTTCCAGGTGCCATCTTCCATGGCGGCGTGCAGGTTCTTGTTGAGCGCCTCGCGGAAGGCGTCGTTGCCCTTGCGGACGACGAAGCCGGCCGGCGCGTCGAACGAGGGAATATTGATGGCGAGCTTCAGCTTGGGATAGGTGTCGCCATACTGCTTGGCCGCCTCGTAATCGAGGAAGTGAGCGTCGATGGTGCCGTTGTTGAGGCCAGAGATGGCCGAGTTGTTGTCGGGGAACTTGACGATGTCGGCGGTCTTGAAGTTCTTCTCGGCGTAGATCTCCTGCAGCGTGCCCTGGACGACGCCGAGGCGCTTGCCCTTGAGGGCTTCCGGCGTGGCCAGGCTGGCGTCGGGCGTGATGACCGTCAGGTAGCCGGCAAGGTAGCCGTCGGAGAAGTCGACGTTCTTCTTGCGCGCTTCGGTGGTGCCGATGGCGGCGACGGCGACGTCGAAGCGGCCGTTGGCCACCGACGGCATCAGGGCCGAGAAATCCTGGCCGGTGAACGTGACGTGATCCTTGTCGAAGCCCATGCGGGAGACGACGTTGAGGAAGAACTCAAGGTCGAAGCCGCTGAACTGACCGTTGGCGTCGACGAAGGCGTAGGGCTTGGAATCGCCCATGGTGCCGACGCTGATCGTGCTGGGATCGATGAGGTTGTAAGGATTGTCGCCGGCCGCGGCCGCGCTGACGCCAAGACCGAGGAACGCCACCGCCAGGCTGGCGTTGCGAACGTGACGGCCCAATCCTTTGACTGACATGATGTTCATTTCGCTGTTCTCCGTTTTATCTCAAGACGAATGTCGTCGCCTCGACCGTCGTTTCGTTGAATGACGGCCACCCCTCGTCGTCCGGCCGCCAGACAGGCAGCCCTCAAACGAAATCTCCCAGCATCGAAGTGAACCGCTTTTCACTTCTGACAAATACTGCCCCGCCAAATACAAAACGGGACTTCTCGATATTTTTTGCGCACCAAACCTATCGTCTTGGCGCCATGCAACCAAAACGTCAGACTATAATTGGTGCATCAACCGTTATTAACGGCGATATCAGCTGTTGAGACCGGTCTCAATCCGAACAGTATTGCGACATTGACGTGACGTCAATCGCTATGTAGTGCTACCGCTCATGGACAAGAAAAACGCCCCCCTTCGTCCGGTTACCGTGGCCGACGTGGCCCGGCGCGCCGCCGTATCCAAGGCTACCGCCGCGCGCGTCCTCGGCGGCTACGGCGTGGTCAGCGATGAAGTCAAAGCCCTGGTCAGGGCGGCGGCCGCCGCCCTCGACTACCGGCCCAACGAACTGGCCCGCTCGATGACCACCGGCAAGTCCGGCACCATCGGCGTGGTGGTCGGCGACATCGAGAATGCCTTCTTCGGCACGGCCGTGCGGTCGATCTCCGACGTCGCCCATCGTCACGGCTTCAACGTCATCCTGGCCAATTCCGGCGAAGCGGTGGACGCGGAGAAGGCGGCGCTCAAGGTGCTGATCGGCAAGCGAGTCGACGGCCTGATCGTGGCGCCGGCCGACAACCGCGACGTCGCCCACCTCCGCGACATCGTCAGGTCGCGCCGGCCGCTGGCGCTGTTCGACCGCGAGATCGCCGGCCTTGCCGTCGACACGGTGGTGACCACCGATCGCGACGCTGCCTTCGAGGCCACCGGCCGGCTGATCGCCGCCGGTCACCGACGCCTCGCCTACGTCACGGCACTGAGCGCCGAGCCGCCGGTGTTCAACTGCGAAAGCCAGCTCTACACGTCGTCGGTCAAGGCGCGCATCGACGGCTATCTCGCCGCCTGCCGGGCGGGTGGCATCGCCGATCCGCAACGCAGCGTCTGCCTCATCGGCCGGGAACGCGCCGCCATCGAGCGGCTGCTGACCCAGGCCGAGCGGCCGACCGCCATCTTCGCCTCCGACAGCATCGTCGCCTACGACATCTTCAAGACGACGCGGATGCTCGGCCTGCGCGTGCCCGACGACCTGTCGCTGATCGCCTTCTACGACGCCGAGTGGACGTCGGTAACGACGCCGCCGATCAGCGTCATCGATCAGCCGGTCTATGACATGGGGGCCAAGGTGGCCGAACTGCTGATCGCCCGCATCAATGGCGAGGCACCGCCGCCGCGGCTGTGCGTGCTGCCGACCCGCTTCATCGAGCGGACGTCGGTGGCCGCGCCCGCCGAGACGATGGCGGCGACCTGACCGCGCCCCGGGGGCGGCTGGCAAGGACGGACGCGGCATCGTCGCGGGCATGGGTGGCCTCAGTCGTGCGAGGGATGGGGGTAGCCGAAGGCGCCGAAGTAGCCGCAGGTGCTGGCGGCGCAGCCGGCGGCGAAATCCAGCGCCGCCTCGACCGATCGTCCGGTCAGTATGCCGGTGAGATAGCCGGCCAGGAAGGAATCACCGGCCCCGAGGGTGTCGACGACGTTGGCCGGTTTGATGCCCTGGCGATAACGCCGGCCATCGGCCAGCCAGAAGGCGCCATCGCTGCCGCGCGTCACGCCGACGGTACCGACACCGAAGCTGGCGACGTGGGCGATCATGGCGTCGATGTCGCCGTCCGACAGTCCCGATCCCGACAGGAAGGCGCCGGTGATGTGGGGAGCGACGGCGGCGATGTAGGCCGGATCGCGATGGGTGGAGAAATCGAAGGTCAGCGTGGCGGCGTGGGCGCGGATCTTCGGCAGCTCCGGCTCGATGTAGCTGAACACCGAGGTGTGGACGTTGCCGAAGTCGCGGATGGCGGCGAGGTCTTCGTCGTCCATGCGCAGCGACAGCGCCCGCTGGATGCCGCCCTTGTTGGAGCCGAGAAACACCCGGTCGCCGTCGGCGTCGAGGGCGACCACGGCCTTGCCATTGGGGCCGACGGCCTGGCGCAGCCGGCCGATCCACAAGCCCTCGCTTTCGAGGGCCGCCCGGACGTGGGCACCCTCGGCATCATTGCCGACGAGGCCGATGTAGCCGGCACGGGCCAGACCGTAGCGCTTGGCCAGCACCGGCACGTTGAGTGCGTTGCCGCCGGGGAAGAACTCGCCGCGGTCCTTGTAGAAGTCGACCACGTTATCGCCGATGCCGAGCAAGGCCGGCGAGGAAGCGGGAAGGCTCATCAAACGTTCCTTTCGGCCGGCGGCGCGCACGACCCGAGACGGACAGAGCGGGACGGGGCGGGCTGCCGCCCCGTCCGCCGGCGATCAGTATTCCATTCGCCACATGTAGCGGCGCACCGTCAACGGATGTCCGCGGCTGTCGGCGAGCTTGACGGCGTGGGCGCGCAGGAGGGCGGTGAACAGCATCGGCGTCAGATATTCGGCGGCGTCACCGGCCACGGCCTCAAGGCCGAACTCGGCGGCGTCGAGCACCAGCAGACGCTTGGAATACTTCTGCGCGAACGCCAGAGCGCGCTCGTCCATCTGGCGGGCGTTGCCGAGCCCCTTGAGGATGATGAACGGCACGTCGAAATCGGTGATCTCGAACGGGCCGTGGAAATACTCGCCCGCGTGGATGGCGGCCGAGTGCACCCACTGCATTTCCTGCAGGATGCAGATGGCGAACGAATAGGCCGAACCCCAGTTGGCGCCCGAACCCATGGTGTAGATGAGCGGCTCGCGCTTGGAGGCCTCCGCCCAGGCGGCGATCGACGCCTCGTGGCGGGCGATGACGTCGGCGATGGTCTTGCCCATGCCGGCCAGGGCCGCTTCGACCTTGACCAGCTTGGCGTTGTTCTCGCGGGCATGGAGAATGCCGAAGACGAGGCGCATCAGCATCGGCGCCGCGTGGTCTTCCGACACCGCCAGCGGATTGTACTGATAGAGAATGGTCGCCTCGGCCTCCTGGTCGAGCGGCGATCCCTCGAGGTTGGTGAAGGCGATGGTCAACGCGCCGGCGGCGCGGGCGTACTTGGCGGCGGCCACCGTTTCCGGCGTGTTGCCCGAGTGCGAGCAGAGGATGACGATCGAGCTCTTGCCGAGGCGCTTGGGCGCGCGGGCCAGGAATTCGGCGGAGCTGAAGGAGAAGCTGGCGATCTTCTCGGCTTCGCGTTCGACGGCGTACTGACCGGACATGAGCAGCGCGTTGGAGCCGCCGCAAGCCACGAAATAGATGTCCGTCACGGCCTCGCGCGCCGCCGCCGCCGCTACGGCCTGCTCAACGCTCTTCACCACTTCCGTCATGATTGCTTCCTTGATAACGTCCTATGACGTCATATACGCTAGTATGGCTTGGCAAGGCCTGTCAACGGTGATTTGCCGGCCGGGCAACAGAATGTGCGCCGCCCGGCCAAACCGGGCCGGCGGCGGGGTGACGTCGGTGCCGGCCGGCCAAGCCCGGTGACACTTCCGGCATTTCGTGGCACGGTTGCGACGCCTTCGGCGCCGCCGTGTTCGAACGGAAAAGGGGACCCCCGTGTTGTCGCAGACGTCCGACAATCTCGCGCGCCAGGACGCGTCGCCGCTCTACCTGCAGCTCAAGAACAGCCTGACCGAGGCCATTCAGAGCGGCCGCTACGCGCCGGGCGATCCGGTACCGACGGAGACGCAGCTCTGCGCCCAGTATGGCGTCAGCCGCATCACCGTGCGGCGGGCGATCAGTGAACTGCAGGACGAGGGCCTATTGGAAAAGCGCCACGGCAAGGGCACCTTCGTGTCGTTCCGCCGCATGGAGACCAGCCTCGTCGACCTCGCCGGCTTCTCCGACAGCTATTCGCTGATGGGCTACAAGGTGTCGAAGGTGCTGCTCGGCATCGAGCCCGGCAGCGCCGACGGCGCCCTGGCCCAGAAGCTCGGGCTTTCCAAGGGGGCGCCGATCGTCACGGTGCGCCGGCTGATCATGGCGGCCGAGGCGCCGATGACGCTCGAGACTTCGGACTTCCCGCTGGCGCTGTTTCCAGGCCTCGCCGACGAGATCGCCGGCGCCGATTCGATCTATCGCCTGCTCAAGACGCGCTACGGCCGCGAAGTGCGGCATGCCCGCCGGGTGATCAACGTGCGTCTGGCCGGCGCCGAGGAGCGCGAGCGGCTGCATTGCCGGGCCGGCGAACCGCTGTTCGAGGTCGAAAAGATGGCCTTCGACGCGGCGGGAACGCCGCTGCAGCGCTCGCTGCTGCTGACGCCGAGCAATCGCGTCAATCTGGTCATTCAGGTCTAGTGGTCCGACCGTGGCATTCGGTCGCCAAACGTTCGCGATAAGCCGACCCACAAACTTTTGAATCCGTTGGATAAAATTTCCATGGCATTGGGGATTCAAATGCCGTGGTCTATCCACGAGGACGGCCGCGCCGCTGCCGGTGCACGATGCTCCGACTAAGCCGAATTTCTACGTTGACGGTAAATGTAACCGGTTACATTCTTTCGCCGGGGTCACGGAGAAGGCCCGCGGAACCGGGCATGCTGCTGTTGCCGCCTCGGAGGAGGGGTTCCGCCACACCAATACGACATCGGACAAGCAACGCCTTTGCGGGCCGGAACCCGGCTCGCGGCGCTTTCGGGGAGGTGGGACCATGAAATCAGTTCTGTTGGCCGCCGGCATCGCCATGGCGGCGATCACCACGGCATCGGCCGCCGAATACACCATCGGTCTGTCGAACGGCTGGGTCGGCAGCGAGTGGCGCACCCAGATGATCGAGGAGGCGCAAGCCGCCGCCAAGGCCTGGGCCGACAAGGGCGTCAAGGTCAACGTCGTCGTGCAGTCGGCCAACGTCGACGTGCAGGGCCAGATCGGCAACGTCCGCAACTTCATCAATCAGGGCGTCAACGCCATCATCATCAACCCCAACAGCCCGACCGCCTTCGATCCGATCTTCGCCCAGGCCAAGGCCAAGGGCATTCTGGTCGTCGCCACCGACGCCGAGGTGTCGTCCAAGGATGCCATCTACGTCGGCATCGACCAGAAGGGGTGGGCGATGAAGTCGGCCGAATGGCTGGCCAAGACGCTCGACGGCAAGGGTTCGGTCGTCACCATCAACGGTGTCGCCGGCCATCCGGCCAACCAGATGCGCGTTGCCGGCTACACCGAGGTGTTCAAGACGTACCCGGGCATCAAGCTCCTCAACGAGGCCAACGCCAACTGGGATCAGGCCCAGGGCCAGCAGACGGCGCAGACGCTGCTCGCCACCTATCCCGACATCAACGGCATCTGGGTGCAGGACGGCATGGCCGCCGGCACGTGGCGGGCCATCATCGCCGCCGGCAAGCAGAAGTCGATCGTCGCCACCGGTGAAATCCGCAAGGACTTCATGGACATGTGGTCGAAGGAAGGACTGAAGTCCGGCGCTTCGGTCAACCCGCCAGGCGTCATGGCCTCGGCCCTCAACGTGGCGGTCTGGAAGCTGCAGGGCAAGACGTTCAAGGACGGCGTGTTCGGCGGCGTCTACGGCAACGCCATCTATATCCCGATCCCGTTCGTCTCCAACGACAACCTGGCCGAAAAGCTGAAGGAAGCCGAAGGCAAGCCGGGCTACTGGTCGGTGACCGACGTCGTGTCCATCGACGAAGCGGCCAAGTTCTTCAAGTAACCCACCAATGCCGGGCCGGCCAGATGCGGCCGGTCCGGTCTCGCCCGGGGCCTTCCGAGCCTCTCCGCCGATCCGCCGCGGGGCCGATCCATGTCGCCTGTTCTCAGCGCCAACGCCATTTCGAAAAGCTTCGGAGCCGTGCGGGCCCTGGAGCAGGCCCGCCTGACGGTGGAGCGCGGCGAAATCCACGCCCTGCTCGGCGCCAACGGCTGCGGCAAATCGACGCTGTGCAAGATCATCGCCGGCACGGTCGGCCGCGACGGCGGCACCGTGCTCATCGACGAGGCGGCGGTGGAACCCGGTTCGCCGCGCGCCGCCGAGGCGCTCGGCATCGCCCTCTTCTATCAGGAACTGTCGCTGGTGCCGCAGCTCAGCGTCGGCGACAACATCTTCCTCGGCCGCGAGCCGCGCACCGCCCTCGGCTTCACCGACCGGGCGGCCATCGTCCGCCTCTCCGGCGCCCTGATCGACCGCGTGGCAGCGGTGGCCGGTGACGGCTTCACTCCCGAGGCCCGCGTCGCCGATCTGACACCCGACCAGCGCCAGCTGACGGAAATCCTCAAGGTGCTGGCGCGCCGACCGAGAATCATCATCTTCGACGAGGCGACGGCGACACTCGATCGCCGGCAGGTGGAGGTGTTCTTCGCCCTGCTGCGTCAGCTCAAGGCCGAGGGCGTCGCCTCGATCTTCATTTCGCACCGGCTCGACGAGGTATTCGCCATTGCCGACCGCATCACCGTCATGCGCAACGGCGCCACCGTGGCCGAGTTCGTCACCGCCGACACCGACCGCCACACCGTCGTCGCCGCCATGGTCGGCGACAGCGGCGCCACCGCCGTCGCCACCAGTCACCACGCCGCGCCCGTCACCGCCGACGCCCGTCTCGTCGTCGAGGGCGCTCGCGGGGCCCGGCTCGGTCCGGTGTCGTTTACTGCCCGGCGCGGCGAGATCCTCGGTCTCGGCGGCCTGCAGGGCCAGGGCCAGAAGGCGCTCTTGGCCGGGTTGTTCGGTGCCGAACCATTCGTGGCCGGACAACTGCGGCTCGACGGCGAGGCGATCGCCGCCCGCCGGCCGAGGGAGGCGATCGCGGCGGGCATCGCCTACGTTTCCGGCGATCGCGGCCGCGACAGCGCCTTCGCCGGCCGCTCGATCTTCGAGAACGCCGCCATCGCCAGTCTCGTCCGCGAGCGCCGCCACACCATCGCCGGCACCGCCCTGCGCCAGCGCTTTGCCGAGGTGCTGGCCAGCCTCAACACCCGCCACGCCGGCCTCGACGCGCCGATCGGCGCGCTGAGCGGCGGCAACCAGCAGAAGGTGTTCATCGCCCGCTGGCTGTCGCCGGCACCGCGCCTGATGCTGCTCGACGATCCGACCAAGGGCATCGACCTCGGCGCCAAGGCCGATTTCTACGAACTGGCCCGCCGGCTCGCCGACGCGGGAACGACGGTCATCGTCTATTCGTCCGAAGACAGCGAACTCCTGACGCTGTGCGACCGCATCCTGGTGCTGAACGGCGGCGCCATCACCGCCGATCTCACCGGCGAGCGGTTGACGCCGTTCGAGCTGACGCGGGCCTGCTACGGAGAGGCGGCATGACCCTTCTCGCCAAGCTCAAGGGACGGACCTGGGTGATGACGGCGGCGGCGCTCGCCGTGCTGGTCGCCGTCAACATCCTGCTGCAGCCGAACTTTCTCGAAGCGTCGGTGGTCCGCTCCAACCTCACCACCTTCCTGCCGCTGGTGCTGGTGGCCGTCGGCCAGACCTACGTCATCATCGGCGGCGACATCGACCTGTCGGTCGGCGCCATCGTGGCGCTGGTCAACGTCGTCACGGTGACGACCATTGCCGGCCTCGGCGGCGACGGCCCGGCGGTGCTGGCCGGGCTCGTGGTCGGCATGGCGGTTGGCGCCGGCTGCGGCGTGCTCAACGGCCTGATCATCGCTGGCCTGCGCTTTCAGCCGATCGTCACCACCTTCGCCACCTCGATCGTCTTCTCCGGCCTCGCCCTCTGGGTGCTGCCGCAGGCCGGGCTGCCGGTGCCGGAACCCTACTGGCGCACCTACGCCGGCGAGGTGCTGGGCCTGCCGACCGTCTATCTCATCTATCTCGCCGGCTTCCTGCTGGCGGCCGTGCTGGCGGCGCGACCGTTCATGACACGGCTTCGGGCGGTCGGCGGCCTGCGCACCGCCGCCTTCCAGACCGGCCTGCGCCTCGGCGCGCTGCGCGTTGCCGCCTTCGCCCTCTCCGGCCTCTACGGCGCCTTCGCCAGTCTGGCGCTCACCGGCGAGACGGCGAGCGGCGATCCGCTGATGGGCCAGACGCTGGCCATGTCGGCCATCTCGGCGGTGGTGCTCGGCGGCACGGCGCTGTCGGGCGGCGTCGGTGGCACGCTCGGTTCAGTACTGGGGGCGCTGGTGGTCGGCATGATCGGTTCGGTCATCTTCTTCGCCGGCCTGCCGTTCGAGTACCAGACGCTGGTGCAGGGCTTGATCATCCTGGCCGCGCTCGCCGGCGGCGTGCTGGTCGCCAGACGCTGACGGCAGGGAGAGAACGCCATGAACCGCTTCGCCAGTCTTGCCCGCAACCCGCTCCTGATCTCCGCCGCCGCCATCCTGGCGCTGCTGGCCATCGGCGAGGCCGTGTCGCCAGGCTTTGCCCGCGGCGACCAGATCGTCCGCCTGCTGACGGTGGCGGCCATCCTCGGCATCGCCGCCGCCGGCCAGAACCTGGTCATTCTCGGCGGCCGCGAGGGCATCGACCTGTCCATCGGCGCGGTGATCTCGCTCGGCGCCGTCATCGCCGGCAACGTCATGAACGGCGCCGACGCCGCCATCCCGCTGGCGTTTGCCGGCGCCGCCGGCGTCGGCTTCGTCATCGGCGTCGTCAACGGCCTCGGCGTCACCTGGCTGCGCATCCCGCCGCTGGTCATGACGCTCGGCATGATGGGCGTCATCCAGGGTGGATTGGTGGTGCTGTCGCGCGGCGTCCCCTCGGGCAACGCCGCACCGGCGCTGATGGCCTTCGTCAACCGGTCGGCCTTCCTCGGCATCCCCGGCATCCTGTTCGTTTGGGCGGGCCTGGCCGGGCTGATGGCACTGGTGCTCAACAAGACGCGCTTCGGCTGGTCGATCTACGCCATCGGCGCCAACGAGACCGCCGCCGTGCTGACCGGCCTGCCGGCCCGGCGCATCCGCGTGCTGCTCTACGGCCTCGCCGGCCTGTGCGGCGGCCTCACCGGCGTCTGCGTCATCGGCTATACCGGCAACTCGTTCATCTCGGTGGGCGACCAGTACGTGCTGCCCTCGGTGATCGCCGTGGTCATCGGCGGCACGTCGCTGGCCGGTGGCGCCGGCTCGTACACCGGCACCGCCCTCGGCGCCATTGCCCTCGTGCTGCTGCAGAGCGTACTGACGACGCTCAACCTCGAATACTGGGGCCGTCAGGTGATCTTCGGCGTCACGCTGCTGTTGCTGATGCTGCTCTACGGCCGCCAGTCGCGTCTCAGGGTGTGAAGACATGGCCAACCCCGTCAATATCCGCGACGTCGCCGCCAAGGCCGGCGTTTCCGTCGCCACCGTTTCCAGGACGCTCAAGAACCCCGATCTCGTGCGGCCGGAAACGCGCGAGGCGGTGATGGCCTGCGTCAACGCCCTCGGCTTCGTGCCCAACGCCCAGGCGCGCCATTTCCGCCGCCAGGCCACCGACACGGTCATCCTGCTGGTGCGCGACATCTCCAACCCCTTCTACCTCGACGTCTTCAAGGGCGTTGAGGATGTTGCCTCCTCGGCCGGCTACAAGGTGCTGATGGGCGACGCCCGCTCCGATCCGGCCCGCGTCCACCACTACATCGACATGGTGCGCGAACGGCACGCCGACGGGCTGATCCTGATGACCGGCGCCATGCCGGTCGAGCTCGACGACGCGGCGCTGCCGCCGATGGTGGTGGCGCTCGAATACCTGCCGACCCGCCGCCTGCCGACCATCCGCATCGACAACGAAGGCGCCGCCGCGCAGGCGACCGCCCACCTTCTCGACCTCGGCCACCGCGCCATCGCCCACATTTCCGGCCCGGTGCCGGAAGTGATGAGCGTCGGGCGCGCCGCCGGCTGGCGCGGCGCGCTTATGGCCGCCGGCCTCGACGTCGACGACCGGCTGGAGGTGTGGGGCGACTTCAGCCTGGCCGCCGGCGAAGCGGCCGTCGACGAGCTGTTCGCCCGCGGCGTGCCGTTCACCGCCATCTTCGCGGCCAACGACGAAATGGCCGTCGGCGCCATCAACCGCCTCAGGGCGCACGGGCTCGACGTGCCGGGCGACGTGTCGATCGTCGGCTTCGACGACACCATCTTCGCCGTCGCATCCAATCCGCCGCTGACCACCATCCGCCAGCCGCAGCGCCAGATCGGCGTCGAGGTGATGCGGATGATGATCGCCCGCCTCGCCAACCGCCTCGAACCCGACGTGTCGGTGGTGGTGCCAACCGAACTCGTCATCCGGGCTTCGACGCGCCGACCGACCGTTCCCCTTCCCTGATCAAGACACGAGAGGACACCAAGATGCCGACCGCCTTTCCCCGTCAGACGCTGCGCATCGGCTTCGTGGGCAGCGGCTTCATCGCCCACTTCCACCTCAAGGCGCTGGTCGGCGTGCGCAACGTCGAGGTGACCGGCGTCTACTCGCCAACCGAGGCCAAGCGCCAGGCCTTCGCCGACGCCGTGCGCGACCTCGATCTCGGCCCCTGCACCGCCTATCCGAGCCTCGAGGCGCTGTGCGCCGCCCCCGACGTCGACGCCATCTGGATCCTGTCGCCCAACTATACCCGCCTCGAAGTGATGCGCACGCTGCACGGGCTGGTGACCGCGGGCCGATCGCAGGTGTTCGCCGTCGCCTGCGAGAAGCCGCTGGCCCGGACGCTGCCGGAAGCGCGCGAGATGCTGCGCCTCGCCGAGGCGGCCAAGCTCAACCACGGCTACCTCGAGAACCAGGTGTTCTCGACGGCGGTGGCGCGCGGCAAAGACATCATCTGGCGCCGGGCCGTGCCGTCGGCCGGCCGGCCCTATCTCGCCCGCGCCGCCGAGGAACACGCCGGACCGCACGAGCCGTGGTTCTGGAAGGGCGACCAGCAGGGCGGCGGCGTGCTGCTCGACATGATGTGCCACTCGGTCGAGGTGGCACGCTTCCTCCTGACGCGGCCCGACAGCCCGCGCGCCTCGCTGCGGCTCAAGTCGGCCACCGGCGCCATCGCCAGTCTCAAGTGGACGCGACCGCAATACGCCGCCGAGCTCAAGGCGCGCATGGGGGCAAGCGTCGACTACAGCCGGCGGGCCAGCGAGGACTTCGCCCGCGGCATGGTGACGCTCGAGGACGAGCTCGGACAGGAGGTGATCATCGAGGCGACGACCTCCTGGGCCTACGTCGGGGCCGGCCTGCGCATCCAGATCGAAATGCTCGGCCCCGAATACGCCCTCGAGTTCTCGTCGCTCAGCACCGGCCTCAAGGTGTTCATGTCGCGCAAAATCAGCGGCGGCGAAGGCGAGGACCTCGTCGAGAAGCAGAACGCCGAGCAGGGGCTGATGCCGGTGCTTGACGACGAGGCCGGCATCTACGGCTACACCGACGAGAACCGCCACATGGTCGAATGCTTCCGTCGCGGCCAGACGCCGATCGAGACGTTCGCCGACGGCGTGGCGGTGACGGAGATTCTGATGGCCCTCTACAAGTCGGCCGAAGAGGGCCGGACGGTGCATTTCGACCGCGAGGACCTCACCGACTTCGTGCCGGCGGTCGGCAAGCCGGAAGCCTGATCGGTCCTGGCCGGCCCGGCCCCAGCGGGTCCGGCCGGCCGTCTTGCCAACCGGTCGCAGCGCCGATTCGGTCGGTCAGGCACCGCGTCGACGCCATCGCCGGGCTGATCCAGAAGGTGCGCAACGCCTGCCGACTCCCCCTCGGCCGGGGCGGCCCGGACATCGACTTTCCCGAGCACGCCATGCCCTTCCACCGCTCCAACCTGCCAGCCCACGAAAACGGCCTGCACGAGGAGGCGACGATCCACGCCTACTTCGCCGACATCTGGCTCAGGATGGGCCAGTGCATGGAGCGCGGCATGAAGGCCGAGGGCGTGTTGCCGGTCCGTTCCGCGTTCCCCGGCGGGCGGCGGCGCCTTGCCTCCTCGAAGGCGCTCAGCCGCGACCCGATGAACGTCGTCGACGACCTGCTGAAGCCGGTGACGCGCGACCGGCTCGAGCTGACGCTGGAACGGCTGCGCACCGATCGCCGCAGCCAGGATTTCTCAGTGCTGCCGGAGGCCAACCATCTGCATCAGATCCCGTGCTTCGGTCAGCACATGGTGTATTTCCTCAAGATCGACGCCGTCGAATGCGTCGAATCGCGGGCCGGCGTCTGCGTCACCGACCTTGAGGCGTCGAGCGGCCAGCGGCGGTGCCGCTCAACATCCTGCAGCAGCGCACGCCGCTGTTGCGCTGCCACCGTCCGTTCCTGGTCAACGTCGATCAGGTGCAGAAACTGCGCTACGTCGACAGCGGCCTCGTCTGACGTTCTTCAGTCGGCGAGGATGATGACCGTGCGGTCGTCGAACAGTTGCACCGCGTTCGATCCCTTGACGCCGGGATAGGCGCCGATCTTGCTCGGATCCTGCCGTTCGATGCGGGCGGCCACGGCCTCCCAATCGGCCAGCGTGGTACCGGCGGGCAGGTCGAGGTAGCCGTCGGAGAAGATTTCCACCGTTCGGACCTCGCGGCGCGGCCGCTCGAAGCTGACGAGGCCGTAGCCGCGCGAGGTGGTGCCGTCGATCACGGCATAACCGAGCGGGTGGTCGGGATCGTTGGCGTAGCCGTACTGACCTCGGGCGATGCCGGCCCGCAGCATGGGATCGACGAAGGCGAGCAAGGCGGCGTCGAGTTGGCCGGCGAGGCGGTCACGGGCGTCGGCGATGAGGGTGGCGGCCTCGGCCGCGGACAGCAGCTCGGGGATGGCGGCATCGAAGCCGTGAAAGACGCCGCGCCGGGAGGCGGCTTCGAGTTCGGCTTCGGCGATGCCGCGCCGGCAAAGGTGGTGGTAGAGCGCCACCCGCCCGGCCGCCATGATGTCGTCGATGGGCTTGAGACTCTGCACCGTCTCCTGGCCATTGAGGCGGATGCCGCTGTCGCCGACCAGCGTGAAGCGCAGCCGGTCGCCGACGATCTCGGTCAGCGCCATGGTGGTGGCGGCCGAGACGGCGGTGCCGCGCGCCGCGCCTTCGCGGCGCAGCGCGGCGCCGAGGCGGGCGTTGATGGCGGCGATCAGCGCTTCCGGGGCGAGACCGCCGGGACCGTGGCTGGCCATGGCGCCGGCGAGCGCCGCCGCCGCTTCGAGGGCGGCGAAACGGCCGCTGCCGGCACCGGCGATGGTGGTGCCCTTGACGTCGGTGGCGCCGTCGAAGACGGCGAAGCACTGGCCGGGCAACAGCACCGGCACGTCGTCACCCGGCTTGCCGGGGGCGGAGTATTTGGAAACGGACAGGCAGTCGATACGCATGGAACGATCCTCGGGCCAGGCCGGTCGCCGACGGCCACCACAGGGGGCGTCGGCGACGGCTGGCCGATGTCAGACGAAGGCGCCTTCGCGGCTTTCGGACAGGCGGAAGACGATGAAGACGCAGATGCCGGAACTGACCAGCAGGATGGTCGACAGCGCCGCGGCCAGGCCGAATTCACCGTCGAGCACGGCGGAGTAGATCTTGATGGGCATGGTGGCCGTGGCGCCGGTGTAGAGCAGCAGCGTCGACGACAGTTCGTTGATGGCGGTGATGAAACTCATCATGGCGCCGACGACGATGCCGGGGATCATGATCGGCACCGTCACCTTGAGGAAGGCGAGCGCCGGCGGCGCGCCGAGGTTGACCGCCGCCTCCTCGATCGAGGGCTTGATCTGGCGCAGGATCGACGAGGTCGAGCGGACGCCGTAAGGCAGGCGGCGGATGAACACCACCATGACGATGATGGCGGCGGTGCCGATGAGATCGACCGGCGGCTTGTTGAAGGTGAGGGCGAAGCCGATGGCCATGACCACGCCCGGCACGACGTAGGGCACCATCAGCAGGCTGTCGAGCAGGCCCGACAGCCAGGTCTCGCGCCGCACCACGATGTAGGAGATGAAGGCGGAGGTGATGGTGATCAGCACCACGGCGGCCAGGGCGAAGCTGAAGGAGTTGCCGACGACGTTGGGCAGTTCGTTCCACACCCGGCGATAGCTCGACAGACCGAAGGCGCCGGTGAACACCGGACCGTTGGTGGCCAGCACCGAGGTGTAGAACACCACGATCATCGGCAGCGCCGCCAGCACCACCACCAGATAGCAGAAGACGTGGACGAGGGCGCCGAACGGGCCGGTCAGGTCCTTCTGCTCGGTGAGGTTGGTCAGGGCGCCGGCGTAGCGTCGCTTGCTGAGGAAGTAGCGCTGCAGCAACACCGCCGCCATGGAGATGACGATCATCACCACCGAGATGGCGACGGCGATCGACGGCGTGCCGCCCATCTCGGCCGTGTACTGATTGTAGGCGATGGTCGACAGCGTGCGGAAGTTCCGGCCGATGATGGCCGGGGTGCCGAAGTCGGCGATCGACAGCACGAAAGCGAGGATGGCGCCGGAACTGACGGCCGGGAAGACCAGCGGCAGGGTGACGCGGAAGAAGCGGGCCAGCGGTCCGCAGCCGAGGTTGGCAGCCGCTTCCTCGAACGACCGGTTGATGGAGCGCAGGGCGCTTTCCGTCATCAGGTAGACGAAGGGGAAGAACTTCAGCGTGAACACCAGGATGATGCCGGGCGTGCCGTAGATCGACGGCATGGCGATGCCGAACTCGCGCAGCGCCTTGGTCACCCAGCCGTTGTTGCCGAGCACCAGGATCCAGGAGTAGGCGCCGATGAACGGCGGCGACACCAGCGCCAGCACGGCCAGCGTCGAGATGACGCTGCGGCCGGTAACGCGGTAGCGGGCGACGAAATAGGCGAGCGGCACGCCGACGAGGCAGGCGCCGATCATGCCGCCGACGCCGACCAGCACGGTGTTGCCGAGGGCGCCGACGTAATAGGGATGGGTCAGCACCCGCACGTAGTTGCCAAGCGTGAAGCCCTGCGTCTCCGGATCGACGAAGCCGACGACGAACACCTCCGACAGCGGGGCGATCAGCAGCACGGCGATCACGGCCAGACAGAGGGCGAAGACGCCATTCCAGAAATTGAACAGGCCGATGGCCGGCCGGCGGCTGGGGGGCAGCGTGGTGGTGGGGGGCGGCGTTGTGGTGGGGGGCGGCGTAGTGGCGGTCATGCCAGGAGCCTCCCGTTGTCGGTGTCCTCGTAGAACGAGAAGTCGGCGTGCGACATGCTCACTTCCACCGCCTCGCCCGGCTGCAGGCCGACGGCATGGGTTTCCGGTGGCACCAGGGCGGTGAGGGCGATACCGCCGCAATCGACGCCGAGTTCCAGCTCGCGGCCGATGAACATGGCGTAGCGTACCGTGCCGGCCAGCGTCAGCTCGCGGGCCGGATCGCCGGCGCCGAGGCGCACTTTCTCGGGACGGATGGTGAGGATTGCCGCGCCGTCGGCAAGACCAGCCGGCGCCGGCAGGACGGCCCCGGCGATGGTGGCGTGGCCGCCGGCGAGGCGCGCCTTGAGGCGGTTGTTGGACCCGACGAAGGTGGCGACGAACAGGTTGGCGGCGCGGCTGTAGATGTCCCAGGGGGACGCCACCTGCTGGGCGACGCCGCCATACATGACGCAGACCTGATCGGAAATGGCGAGCGCCTCTTCCTGGTCATGGGTGACGTAGACGGTGGTGATGCCGAACTCGCGCTGGAGACCACGAATGTCGCGGCGCAGCTCGACGCGCAGCTTGGCGTCGAGGTTGCTGAGCGGCTCGTCCATCAGCAGCACCTTGGGACGGATGACCAGGGCGCGGGCGAGACCGACGCGCTGCTGCTGACCGCCGGACAGCTGGTGCGGCATGCGCTTGGCCAGCGCGCCGAGCTGGACGATCTCGAGGATTTCGGCCACCCGGCGGCGCCGTTCCTCCGCCGGTACCTTGCGCTGGCGCAGACCGAAGGCGACGTTGTCCTCCACCGACAGGTGCGGGAAGACGGCGTAGTCCTGAAACACCATGCCGACGTCGCGCAGGTGGGCCGGCCGGTCGCCGATCGAAGTGTCGTCGACGTAGATGCCGCCGGCATCCTGAATGTGGAAGCCGGCAATGGCGCGCAGCAGCGTCGTTTTGCCGCAGCCGCTCGGCCCGAGAAGGGTGAAGAACGAACCCGAGGCGATATCGAGCGAGATGTTCTTCAGCGCCGTGAATTCACCGTAGCTTTTCTTGAGATCCGTGATGCGTACCCGTGCCATGTCGGCGGTCCCCGCTGCAAGTCGTCGTCTAACCGAAGGGCGGCCGCCGCCATGGCGACCGCCCGGCCGGTCTCACTTGGTCATGATGATCTCGTTCCACTTGGCCAGCGCCGCCTTCTGGTAACCCGAGGCCCACTCGACGTCGTACTTGATGATGTTGAGTTCGGAGAGCGGCTTCAGCGTCGCGATGGCCGGCACGTCGGTGCGAACCGGGCGACGACCGACGGAGGCGACCAGTTCCTGAGCTTCCTTGGACAGGGCGTAGTCGAGGAAGATCTTGGCGCCTTCGGGGTTGGCCGGCGTGGCGATCGGGGCGCTGCCGTCGGCCTGGGCCGTCGTGCCGTCGCTGGGATAGACGACGTCGACCGGGCCACCGCCGACCTTGAAGCGCAGACCGATGTCCTCGTTGGCAATGCCGATGGCCGCTTCGCCATCGTTGACGAACTTCGGCACGGCGCCCGACGAGTTGGCGAGCTGGGTATTGTCGAGGATGCGGCTATAGAGGTCCCAGCCCTTGTCGAGCCCGTAGATCTGCAACAGGCCGGCGAGCTGGATGTAGGCCGACGACGACTTGTCGAGGCGGGCGATGGAGATGCGGCCCTTGTACTTGGGATCGGCCAGGTCCTGCCAGGTCTTGGGCCGATCGGCCTCGGCAAGCTCGGTGGTGTTGACGACGAACGAGGTGGCAACGACGGTGAACGGCGTCCAGTTGCCGGTCGGCCTGACGGCCGCAATGATCTTGTCGGATTCCTTGGGCTGGTAGCTGCCGAACAGGTCGGGATTGGCCTGCAGGATCTCGCCGCCCACGGACCACAGCACGTCGGCGGTCTGGCGGCCCTTCTCGGCCTTGAGGCGGTTGAGCAGTTCGCCGGCGCCGGCCTTGATCAGCTCGACTTTGAGGCCGGAGGCCTTTTCGAAGGCCGGAATGATCTTGTCGACCAGTTCCTGCGGCGCGGCGGTGTAGATGATGACCTTGCCATCGTCGGCGAGCGCCAGGGTCGGCGCCATCATGGCGAGGGCGGCGAAGGTGGTCAGAAGCGTCTTCTTCATGGGTTCCTCCAAAACCGGCCTTTCGGGCCGTGACTGGCCGAACTCCCCCTTGTGCGGCGGAATGTCCGTGCCGGCTCGGCCAAGCCGGCAAAGCTGGGGTTGGCACGGCGGCTCGGCGAGCCGCCGCGTGAGCGTTGCGCCGATCAGACCAGTGGAACGGCGCCGGCCGGCGGATAGCGCGGCAGTTCGATGTCGACGACGGTGCCCTCCCCCGGCACCGATCGCAGTTCGATCGACCCGTCCGACTGGCGGACGAAGCCGTAGACGATGGCGAGCCCGAGACCGTTGCCCTGGTTCGCCGGTTTGGTGGTGAAGAACGGCTCGAAGACGTGATCGAGCACGTCGGCGGTCATGCCGATGCCGTTGTCCTCGACGCGGATGCGGACACGGTCGTCGGCCGACAGGCCGGTAACCAGGCGGACCAGCCCTTCGCCTTCGATGGCGTCGCGGGCGTTGAACAGCAGGTTGATCAGGGCATTTTCCAGCTGACCGGGATCGACGAGGGCGATGAGAGGCGCCGTCCGCTCGCCCTCGCGCACGGTTTCGAGCCGGATCGGTCCGCCGAAGTTGTCGTGCAGCAGTTCGGCCAGCGCCGCGACGACGGCGTCGATGTCGGTCGGGGTCGGGTCGAGCGGCCGCCGGCGGCCGAAGGTCAGGAGCTGCTGCACCATGGCAGCGCCGTTCTCGGCCGCCTCGAGGGCGCGCAAGGCGCGCTGGTTGTTGGGCGAACGCGGCTCGGTCGTCTCCTGAATGAGCTGGATGTTGGCGGAAATCGCCGTCAGCACGTTGTTGAAGTCGTGGGCAACGCCGCCGGTGAAGCGGCCGATGGCCTCAAGGCGCTCGGCCCGCTGCAACTGGCGCTGCAACTGCTCGCGCTCGGCAAGGCGGGCCTTGAAGACGCCGAAGGTCTGGGCCAGAGCGCCGATCTCGTCGCGACGGGCCGTGCCGGGGGCATCGGCGCCCTCCTCGCCGGCGGCGAGGCGGCGCATGGCGTCGGCGATGCCGCTGAGATCGGCAATGGCGCCGCGCAGGAAGGCGTTGACCACCAGGAAGGCGGCGACGAGCAGCGCCAGCCCGATGCCAACCGCCGCCACCTTGCCCATGCCGAGGGCGCGGGCGGCCGTCGCCTGACGGTCGTGGCTCGCCGCCTCGATCAGACCGGAATAGTCGCGCCCCAGCCGGGCGATGTCGCGGGCGGCATCGTCGGCGGCCAGGATGAGGCGGTGCTGACGCGTCTCGACATCGATCACCGTCAACCGGCGTTCGAACAGCGGCACCAGCAGCGTCAGCGCCATCGGTCGACCGTCGCGGGCCAGGATCTTCTGGAAGGCGGCCTGCTGAGCGGCGACGTCGGCGCTGTCGGAGGCGGCGACGGCGGAACTGGCCAGCGACAAAGCCACGGCGGTCATCGGATGCTCGTCGGCGTCGCCCATCAGCGCGCTCTTGACCAGCGCCAGATCCTGAGTGGCCAGGCGCAGACCGGCATTGGCGTCGATGGCTTCGGCGACCGTGGCGGCAAGATCGGCGGCGATGGCGCCGAGGCGGCCAGCCGCCTGCGCCACCGGCGGCACTTCGTCGGCGGTGCGGAGCGTCGGCAGGGCTTTGGCGAGGGCGGAGAAGCGCCGCAGTTCGTCACGCAGCGTCATCTCGGCCTGCGACAGGTCCTCGCGATCGGCGACGTCGCGGAAGCGGCGGGCCGCCAGCATCAGATTGGAGGTGCTTTCGGTGAGATCGAGCATGCGGCGGGCATCGGCAACCTGTTCGCGCTGCATGTCGGTCAGCAGACCGTCAAGCCGTTCGAGACCGACCAGCGCCACGCCTTCGACGACGACGATGGCGCCGAAGATGATCGCCGAGGCCAGAAACAGCCGGCGGCGCAGACCACCGCGGCGATAGCGCGGGCCGGCTGGGGCAACGGCAAGCGGCTCCGAAGCGGTCATGATGGCGATCTCCCGATGGCGGCCGAAACAGGCTCAGGCCGGAATCAGTCCGGCATCGGCAATCTGTCGCGAAAGCGCGGGCGCGGCGACGGCAAATCGACAGTCGGCGGTAACGACCGGCGCACGGCAGGAGGCCGGGCGACCGGCGACCGCCCCGAAACCGAGGTCTGACATGAACATCTCTCCCCTCCACCCGACGTCCGGCGGCAACCGGCCGGCGAGGGGCGCAAGGCCCATCGCCGTCTCCCCGACGGGTGGTCAGGGTCAGGATCGACCCGGCGTATGAACCGGGTATTTCGCGTTTGTCGTCAGAGCTGTAACACTGTTCACAAACCTAGACGCAAGTCTATGTCACTGCCGTTTGTCAGCAGTTTCCTCTTGAAGAAGCGCACCCTGCGTGAAACCCTGCCGGCCAGCATCGCCCGCCCCGGAGGCGGCGCGCCGGCGGGAGGACGGGATGAGTGCGGCAGCAAGTGGGCACGACGGCCGGCCGAGGCTGCGCGTCGCCGTCGTCGACGACGACAGCGCGGTGCGGCAGGTCGTCTGCGACACGCTGATCAGCGACGGCATGGAAGCGGTCGCCTGCGCCACCGCCGCCGAACTGTTCGAGGCCACAACGCGCAACGCGCCGATCGATCTCATCATCCTCGATCTGCAGCTGCCCGATGGCGACGGCTTCGGCATCGCCGCCAGCATCCGCGCCACCAGCGCGGTGCCGATCATTATGCTGACCGGAAGGGGCGGCGATCTCGACCGCATCATGGGGCTGGAGATCGGCGCCGACGACTACGTCGTCAAGCCGTTCAACGCCCGCGAACTCCTGGCCCGCGTCAAGGCCATCCGGCGGCGCACCGCCAACGACTTCGAAATGGTGCACACCATCCGCAACGGCTATCGCTTCCTCGGCCACGTCATGGACGTCGACCGCCGCCGGCTGACGGCGCCGAGCGGGGCGCCGGTGGCGCTCACGGTCGCCGAGTTCGACCTCCTCCACGCCCTGGTGGAGCACCATGGCCGGGTGCTGTCGCGCGACCAGCTGCTGGAGTTCACCCATCGGGCGGCGGAAGACATCTTCGACCGGACCATCGACGTGCTGATCCTGCGGCTGCGGCGCAAGATCGAGCCCAACCCGACCAGCCCGCGCGTCATCCGCACCGAACGCGGCCACGGCTACGTGTTCGATGTCAAGGTCGAGACCATCGGCGCGCCGCCGCGCTGCGCCTGAGCGCGCCACCGCGCCGGCCCGCTAGAATACCAATCCGCAAATTCGCTGATCGGCGGATGAAATTTCCGGCAACGTCGCCCATTACGCGCGCACAGCCTTCGCCGCCAAAAGCGGCATCTGCCATATTTTGCAGCGAAGACGACGTCGTCGTTCGAGATCGGATCCGCCGATCGCCACCCAGGAATGACACCATGACCAAGACCGTTCTCTCGCTGCTCTCGTCGCGCCGTGCCGGCCTCGCCGCGCTCGCCGCCGCCGCTCTCGCCGTGTTCGCCGGCGCCGGCCTTTCGCCGGCCCGCGCCGCCGACAAGTCCGAGCTCAAGGTGGGCATCATGGCCGGCGAGGACGAGGACGTCTGGCGGGCGGCGGCAGTCGAGGCCGGCAAGGCCGGGCTCAAGCTCGACCTCGTGGTGTTCAACGACTACACCCAGCCCAACGAGGCGCTGGAGCGCGGCGAAATCGACGCCAACGCCTTCCAGCACAAGCCCTATCTCGACAATCAGATCGCCCAGAACGGCTATCACATCGTCATCGCCGGCTATACCGGCGTCTGGCCGATCGGCCTTTACTCCAAGACCATCAAGTCGGTGGCCGAACTGCCGGCCGGGGCCAAGATCGGCGTGCCCAACGATCCCTCCAACGAGGGACGGGCGCTCAAGGTGCTCGACCAGCAGGGCGTCATCAGGCTCAAGCCGGGGACTGGCATTCTCGCCACCGTTGCCGACATCGCCGAAAACCCCAAGAAGGTCGAGGTGACCGAACTCGACGCCGGCGTGGTCGGCCGGGCCATTGACGACCTCGACGGCGCCGTGGTCAACACCGACTGGGCGCTGAAGGCCGGGCTCGGGCCGGACAACCGCATCGCCCAGGAAGCCATCGTCGACAATCCCTACCGCAACTTCATTGCCGTGCGCGCCGCCGACGCCGAGGCGCCGTGGGTGAAGGCGCTGGTCGCCTCCTACCAGAACCCGACCGTCAAGGCGGTGTTCGACAAGGTTTGCAAGGGCACCGGCATCAGCGCCTACTGAGCCGGCCCGGCAGGCCACGCGGCGGTCCGGCGGTTCTGCCGCCGGGCCTTGCCGTTGGTCCGTCCCTCCGGGCGGCGGACAGGAAGGACCGATGCACGTGAATACCCAGCCCTCACCGGCGACGTTCGCCGCCGCACCACCTGATGTCGCCGCCGAGCGCCCGGCGGTGGTGGCGCTGGCCGGCGTTAGCCGGCAGTTCGGCACGACGCGCGCCCTCGACAACCTGTCGCTGACGGTGCGGCGCGGCGAAATCCTCGGCATCATCGGCCGCTCCGGCGCCGGCAAGTCGACGCTGATCCGCTGCCTCAACGGCCTCGAACGGCCCGACAGCGGCCGTATCGACATCGAAGGACAGGACATCTCCCACCTCAGCGAGCGCGAACTGCAGCCGATTCGCCGCCGCATCGGCATGATCTTCCAGCATTTCAACCTGATGTCGGCCAAGACGGTGATCGACAATGTGGCGCTGCCGCTGAAGATCGCCGGCTGGAGCAAGGCCGACCGGCGGACGCGGGCGCTCGACCTGCTCGACCTCGTCGGCCTCGCCGACAAGGCCACCGCCTACCCGGCGGCGCTGTCGGGCGGCCAGAAGCAGCGCGTCGGCATCGCCCGCGCCCTGGCGGCCCGGCCGGCGCTGCTGCTGTCGGATGAGGCCACCTCGGCCCTCGATCCGGAAACGACGCGGTCGATCCTGGCCCTGCTCAAGGATATCAACCGCAAACTCGGCGTCACCGTCGTGCTGATCACCCACGAGATGGAGGTGGTGCGGACGATCGGCGATCGCGTGGCGGTGATCGAGGCCGGCCGCATCGTCGAGGAAGGCGCGGTGGTCGACGTGTTCGCCAACCCGCAGACCGAACTGACGCAAAGCCTGTTGTCGGGCGTACGACCGCAGCTGCCGCCGCACATCGCCGCCCGTCTGGCCGCGGAGGGCAGCGACAGCGTGCTCGGCGTCGATCTCAACCATCCCGGACTGGCCAATGGCCTGTTCGCCGAGGTGCTGGCGCGCCTGCCGGCCTCGGTGCACCTGCTGCACGGCGGCATCGATCACATTCACGACCAGCCGGTGGCACGCTTCTTCCTCGCCGTCCCCAACGAACCGCCGGCGCTCGCCAGCGACGTTGCCGCCTATCTCAAGTCCATCCACGCCCGCGTCGAGGTGCTCGGCCATGTCACCCGTGCTGTTTGATCTGCTGCTGAAGTCGGTCTGGGAGACCATCGCCATGACGCTGGCCGCCGGCGTCATCTCGTTTCTGGCCGGTCTGCCCATCGCCCTGCTGCTGGTGGCCACCGATCGCGGCGGCATCGCCGAGAACCTGCGGATCAACCGCGCCGTCGGCTGGCTGGTCAACGGCTTCCGCTCAGTGCCGTTCATCATCCTGCTGGTGGCGCTGATCCCATTGACCCGGCTGATCGTCGGCACGTCGCTCGGCACGACGGCGGCCATCGTGCCGCTGGCCATCGCCGCCGCGCCCTATTACGCCCGCGTCGCCGAGGTGTCGCTGCGCGAGGTCGACCCCGGCCTCGTCGAGGCGGCCCGGGCCATGGGCGGCAACCGCTGGACCATTGTGCGCGAGGTGCTGGTGCCCGAGGCGCTGCCGGGCATCGTCGCCGGCTTCACCGTGACGCTGGTCACCCTGGTCGGGGCTTCGGCCATGGCCGGCGCCATCGGGGCCGGCGGCCTCGGCGACCTCGCCATCCGCTACGGCTACCAACGCTTCGAGACCGGCGTGATGATCGCCGTCGTCGTGGTGCTGATCGTCCTCGTGTCGGCCATCCAATGGCTGGGCGACCGCCTGGTGGCCCGGCTCGATCACCGCGCCTGAGGCGGCGAGACGCCGGCCGCAAGGACTGCCCCATTGCCGCCGGGCGCGCGGCGCATTACTGCAAGGTCATGCAAGGGCGGCACCGGCCGCCCAATGGATTGCCGCCAGGGGACGTCAGCATGGCCGATACGGAAAAGACCCTCGTCATCTTCGATACCGATCCCGGCATCGACGACGCCATGGCGCTGTTGTTCCTCAAGGCGCAGCCCGATCTCGAACTCGCGGCCATCACCACGGTGTTCGGCAATGCCGAAACCGACATCACGACGCGCAATGCCCTCTATCTGACCGAACGCTTCGGCCTCGACGTCCCGGTCTACGCTGGAGCAACCAGGCCGCTGGCCATCAAGCGCCTGCCGGCCCCGACTTTCGTCCACGGCCACGACGGCCTCGGCGACGCCGGCGTGCTCGACGACGTCGCCCGCGCGCCGGCCGAAGGCGAAGCGGCCGACCACATCATCGCCATCGTCCGCGCCAACCCGGGCCGGGTGGTGATCCTGGCCGTGGCGCCGCTCACCAACCTCGCCATCGCCCTCGAACGCGACCCCGGCATCGCCGAGCAGGTCAAGGGAGTGGTGATCATGGGGGGCGCCTTTGCCTGGGGCGGCAAGCGCGGCAACGTCACGCCGGTGGCCGAGGCCAACGTCCACAACGATCCGCACGCCGCCGACAAGGTATTCACCGCCGCCTGGCCGGTGACGGCCATCGGCCTCGACGTCACCAGCCACATCGTCGCCAGCCACGCCGACGCGGTGGACCTGGCCGAAGGCGGGGCAGCCGGACGCTTCCTGCACGACATCTCGCGCGGCTACGAGGCGCTCTACCGCCGCACCCAGCACGTCGACGGCTGCTGCCTGCACGACGTGGCAGCCGCCGCCTATCTGGTGGCGCCGGAGCTGTTCACGCTGCGCTCGGGCGCCGTGCGCGTCGTCACCGACGGCATCGCTATCGGCCAGACCATCCAGAAGCTCGACGGCCACGTCTACGGCCCTAACGCCTGGGAGGGACACCCCTCCAAGCTGGTGGCCGCCGATGCCGACTTTGCCGGCGTCGTCGATCTCTACAAGGCGGCCATCCGCTCGTTGGGCTGAACGACGCGGCTGTTCAAGCCTTTGAATCCGTAGCGATTTCTTATCGACCTGACGACTCAGTCAGGTCGGAAAGCCCACATCTAGAGAACCAGCACGCCGCGCTGCTTGGCCTGATTGTCCGGCTCGACGTGGATGGTCACCGTGACCTCGCCGAGCTCGTCCTTGAGGGCCTGCTCGATGCGGTCGCACAGGGCGTGCGCCTCGTTGACGCTGATCATGCCGGGCACCACCAGGTGGAAATCGACGAAGGTCATCTTGCCGGCGTGGCGCGTCTTGAGATCGTGCACCTCGATGGCCCCGGTGGCGGCGGCCGAGATGACCGAGCGCATGGCGGTGAGCGTCTCCTCGGGCACTGCCTCGTCGAGCAGACCGCTCAGCGACGACTTCACCACCTTCCAGCCCGACCACAGGATGTTGACGGCGACGAGGCCGGCCAGGATGGGGTCGAGCACGTACCAGCCGGTGACCACGGCCAAGAGCACGCCGATGACGACGCCGCCCGACGAGACGACGTCGGACAGCAGGTGATGGCCGTCGGCCACCAGGGCGGGCGAACGCTGGCGCCGCCCCTGAACGATCAGCATCCACGACCAGAAGCCGTTGATGGCAGTGGCGCAGCCATTGACCAGCAGGCCCTCGAACGGTGCGTCGAGGGCGCGCGGCGCCATGAAGCCCTTGTAGGCTTCCTCGATGATCAGCAGCGCAGCGATGATAATCATCACCCCTTCGAGCACGGCGCTGAAGAACTCCGCCTTGTGGTGGCCGTAGGGATGATTGGCGTCGGCCGGGGTGGCGGCGACGCGGATGGCGATCAGGGCGACGACGGCGGTGGCGACGTTGACGATGCTTTCCAGGGCATCGGACATCAGCGCCACCGAGCCGGTCAGCCAGTAGGCGATGGCCTTCAGCCCGAGAACGGCGATCCCCACCACGAGACTGCCGATGGCGAGACGGACGGTCTTGGTCATGACATGCTTCCGATCCGACAATAATGCTGCTGTTTAGCCCAGTCGCGGTGCCGGATCCATAGACGGTCTAGCTCGTCAGTCGCCCGTCGGACCATCGGCCCGGCGGAAACGGCGCAGCGCTGCCGGCGCTTAGTGGCGGCGCTGCTACCGGAGCGAGGCAATGGCGATGCCGCAGCCGGCGACGATAGGTTTAGTCTATAGTCTACGGCTATATGATTTCGTTTTTTTATCTATTTCCTATATCGTGAGCGCCACGCTATGGTGCCCAGGCAATCGCGGATTACCACCCGCTGTCACAATCTTCAAAATTGCAGAAAGTCTCGTCATGTCTCTCGTCAACACCAAGATCAAGCCGTTCAAAGCCCAGGCCTTCAAGGCTGGCAAGTTCGTCGAGGTGACCGATGCCGACCTCGCCGGCAAGTGGTCGGTGTTCTTCTTCTACCCGGCCGACTTCACCTTCGTCTGCCCGACCGAGCTCGGCGACGTCGCCGACCACTATGCCGAGTTCCAGAAGCTGGGCGTCGAGATCTACTCGGTCTCCACCGATACCCATTTCACCCACAAGGCCTGGCACGACACGTCGGAAACCATCGCCAAGATCCAGTACACGATGATCGGCGACCCGACGCACGAGATCTCCTCGAACTTCGAAGTCCTGCGCCCCGGCCAGGGCCTCGCCGATCGCGGCACCTTCGTCGTCGACCCCAATGGCATCATCCAGGCCGTTGAGGTCACCGCCGAGGGCATCGGCCGCGACGCCGCCGACCTGCTGCGCAAGGTCAAGGCCGCCCAGTACGTGGCGAGCCATCCGGGCGAGGTCTGCCCGGCCAAGTGGCAGGAAGGCGAGAAGACCCTTGCCCCCTCCCTCGACCTCGTCGGCAAGATCTGATCGACGATCCTACCGAGCCGCCCCGCGAGGGCGGCTCCCCCCTCCTCTTCCCCCACAAAATCCGTCGTCGCAACCGCCGCCTTTCGCCCGCGGCCTTGCCTTCTCGTGCCTTGCCCACCGGAGCCCGCTATGCTTGACACCGCCATGAAAACCCAACTCAAGGCCTACCTGGAGCGGGTCGTCCGTCCGATCGAGATCAAGGCGTTTGTCGACGATGGTCCGCGTGCCCGCGAGATGCTGGAGCTGATCGCCGACATCGCGGCGCAGTCGGACAAGATTGCCGTCACCGAAGTGCGCGCGGCCGGCGAGCGCGTGCCGTCGTTCGCGCTGACCTCGCCCGGCGAGAGCATCGAACTCCGTTTCGCCGGCCTGCCGATGGGGCACGAGTTCACCTCGCTGGTGCTGGCGCTCTTGCAGGTGGGCGGCTATCCGCCGAAGATCGAGCAGGCGCTGGCCGACCAGATCCGCGCCATCGACGGCGACTTCCACTTCGAGACCTATTTCTCCCAGTCGTGCCAGAACTGCCCCGACGTGGTGCAGGCCCTCAATCTGATGGCCGTGCTCAACCCGCGCGTCCACCATGTGGCCGTCGACGGCGCCGCCTTCCAGGGCGAGGTCGAGACGCGGCAGGTGATGTCGGTGCCGACCGTCTATCTCAACGGGGCGCTGTTCGGCCAGGGCCGGATGACGACCGAGGAGATCGTCGCCAAGCTCGACAGCGGCGCGGCGCGGCGTGAAGCGGCCCGGCTCGACGGGCTCGCCCCCTACGACGTGCTGGTGGTCGGTGGCGGCCCGGCCGGCGCGGCGGCGGCCATCTATGCGGCGCGCAAGGGCGTGCGTACCGGCGTGGCGGCGGCCCGCTTCGGCGGCCAGATCCTCGACACCATGGAGATCGCCAACTTCATTTCCGTACCGCACACCGAGGGGCCGCGGCTGGCAACAGCCCTCGAAAGCCACGTGCGGGCCTATGACGTCGACATCCTCAACCTGCAGACGGCCCGCCGGCTGGTGCCGGGGGATGACCATATCGCCATCGAGCTCGACAGCGGCGCCACGCTGAAGTCGCGGTCGGTGATCCTCGCCACCGGTGCCCGCTGGCGCAAGATGGGCGTGCCGGGCGAAGAGCAGTATCTCGCCAAGGGCGTCTGCTTCTGCCCCCATTGCGACGGCCCGCTGTTCAAGGGCAAGCGCGTGGCAGTGATCGGCGGCGGCAACTCCGGCGTCGAGGCGGCCATCGATCTGGCCGGCATCGTCAGCCATGTGACGCTGATCGAGTTCGACAGCAAGCTCCGGGCCGACGAGGTGCTGCAGAAGAAGCTCGCCTCGCTCGCCAACGTCACGGTCGTCGTGTCGGCCCGCACCACCGCGGTGCTGGGTGACGGCGCCAAGGTCACCGGCCTCGTCTACGAGGACCGCAACGGCGGCGGCCAGCACACCGTCGAGCTCGAAGGCATCTTCGTGCAGATCGGCCTGCTGCCCAACACCGACTGGCTGAAGGGCAGCGTCGAGCTCAGCCCGCGCGGCGAGATCGTCATCAACGATCGCGGCGAGACGTCGGTGCCGGGCGTGTTCGCCGCCGGCGACTGCACCACCGTGCCCTACAAGCAGATCGTCATCGCCATGGGCGAGGGCGCCAAGGCTTCGCTCAGCGCCTTCGACCATCTGATCCGCACGCCGGTCGCCAAGGTTGCGGCGAGCGCGGCGGCATGATCCAAAGGGCGGCCCCCCAAGCGGGGCCGCCTCCCCCTCGGTCCGTGACACCGCCATGACCTTACGCGAACTGCAATACCTCGTCGCTCTTGCCACCCACCGCTCCTTCAGCCGAGCGGCGGAAGCCTGCCTCGTGGCGCAGCCGACGCTGTCGACCCAGATCAGCAAGCTCGAGGAGGAACTCGGCGTGCTGCTGCTCGAACGCGACCGGCGGCGGGTGATGCTGACGCCGGCCGGCAGGGATGCCGTCGAACGGGCGCAGCGCATCCTGCGCGAAGTGAGCGAATTGCAGGAGGCGGCCCGCCGGGCCGGCGAGGTTGAAACGGGCACGCTGCGCCTCGGCGTCTTCCCGACGCTCGGCCCCTATCTGTTGCCGCACCTGGTGCCGCCGCTGCGCCAGCGCTTTCCCGACCTCAACCTGCAGCTCTTCGAGGAGAAGAGCGCCGTGCTGATCGCCCGCCTCGAACAGGGCTCGCTCGACGCCGCCTTCCTGGCGCTACCGCTGGCCGACGACCGGCTGCACAGCGAGGCGCTGTTCAGCGAACCGTTCCTGGTGGCCGTGCCGCCCGGTCATGCACTGGCCGACAAGGGCAGCGCCACGCTGGAAGACCTGCGCCAGCAGACGCTGATGCTGCTCGAGGAAGGCCATTGCCTGCGCGAACAGGCGCTCGAAGTGTGCGAGCTGTCGGGGGCGCGCGAAACCATGGAGTTTCGCGCCACCAGCCTTGAAACCTTGCGCCAGATGGTGATCGCCGGCATGGGCGTCACGCTGTTGCCGATACTGGCCACCGCCGGCCTCGGCGCCGGCGCCGGCGGCATGCGCCTGCTGCCATTCGCCGGCAGCACGCCCAACCGCCGCATCGGCCTCGTCTGGCGCCAGACCTCGCCGATGGCCGGCCTGCTGCGCCAGATCGCCGAGCTCTGCCGCGACATCGCCAGCACACAGCGCCAGCTCGGCCTGACGCGGCTATAGAGCATCCGCATTCCGACCTTACGACTCAGTCAGGTCGGAATGCGCGCCATGGATCAGGGCTGGAACTCGGCCTCCCGCATCCTGTCTTGCATGAAGCGGCGCGCCTTGATCAGTTCG